>RXJK01000195.1:7199-15243 GCA_003963125.1 Hyphomicrobiales bacterium | reverse complement strand
CCAGAAGCTCAGGAGCTTCACATCGGTCGTCTCTTTGAGCACGTGCTTGGCCGCGTATTCCTGCGAGGCGCGCGCGTTGACGATGCCGCGGCGGGCCGCGACGAAGGGCAGCTCCCAAACTTCCGTCGATGGGAACCGTCCAGGCGTCGAGCCCGGCAGCGTCCAGACGATGTCGGCGACGCCGTCGCGCGCCTGGTCGTAGAGCTGGGGCGGCGTACCGCCGAGCTGCATGGCCGGGAAGATGTCGATCTTGATGCGGCCGCCTGAGCCTTCCTCGACCATCTTCGCCCAGGGCGCCAGCATCTTGGCGTGCCCGTTGGAGACGGAGGGGAGGAAGTGGTGCAGCTTCAGCGTGAATTGAGCCTGCGCGAACGCCGGCCGCGCGATCCATGGCGCGGCGACGGCCGTGCCCGCACCCATGACGAATTTGCGACGTGTGACGGTCATTGAAGTCCTCCCTTCCGGTCTTGGCCGGCTGTCGTTTTGTTTCGGCACCATAAAGCAACTGGGCCTTTGGAACAGCACGCCCAAAGTCTGCTCGGAAGCGTTTCTAGCGCAGCAATTGGTTTGTGATCAAAACTTTGTTGGCCGGCATTGGCGCACCCCGTCCGGCTGTGCGATGGTTACCGGGAGAAGCCCACGACAACGAGGTGAGACGATGCGCTACGAAGCGCCGGCGACCGTCGATCAGGCGGTGGCCCTGTTGAGTGCCGCCGGTCCCGACGGCCGGGTGATGGCAGGGGGGACCGACCTTCTTGTGCAAGTGCGAACAGACGTGCTCGATCCGGGTGTCATCATCGACATCAAGGGCATCGCCGAACTGCGGCAGATCACGGAAGAGGCCGGCGCGTTCCGCGTCGGCGCGGCCGTAACGGGCGCCGAGTTGAAGGAGCATCCCAAGCTCAAGAGCGTGTGGCCGGGCGTGGTCGAGGCCGCCAACCTGATCGGCTCCACGCAGGTGCAGGGGCGCGCCACCATGGGCGGCAACCTGTGCAACGGCTCACCCGCCGCCGACAGCGTGCCCGCGTTGATCGCCGCCGGCGCCAAGGCCGTAATCGCCGGCCCGAAAGGCCGCCGCGAGGTGGCGGTGGAAGACGTGATGCTCGCCCCGCGCAAACTCTCGATCGGGCGCGACGAGATCATCACCGCCTTCGTGCTGCCGGCGCGCCCGGCGCGCTCTTCAGACGCCTACCTGCGCTTCATTCCGCGCACGGAGATGGATATCGCGGTCGTCGGCTGCGGCGTTTCCCTGACGCTCGGTGCAGACGGTACGTGCACGGCGGCGCGCCTCGCCCTCGGCGCCGTGGCCGAGAAGCCGCTGCTCGTCACGGCCGCGCAGGACGTTCTCGTCGGCAAGCGCATCGACGAAGCCGTGCTCGACAAGCTCGGTGCGGCCGCAAGTGCAGCCTGCCGGCCGATCGACGACAAGCGCGGCACCAAGGAATTCCGGGTCAAGATTGCCGCCGTCCTGGCGCGGCGCGTCGCACAGATCGCGCTCGAGCGCGCGGAGGGGAAGCAATGAGCAAGCATCACGTCACCACGAAGATCAACGGGGACGAGACCGAGTTCCTGTGCGAGACGGACGAGACGCTGCTCGACGTGCTGCGCAACCAGCTCGGCCTTACGGGCACCAAGGAAGGCTGCTCCACGGGCGACTGCGGCGCCTGCAGCGTGACCGTCGACGGCCGCCTCGTCTGCTCCTGCCTGATGCTGGGCGTGGAAGCCAACGGCAAGTCCATCGGCACCATCGAGGGCATGGCGAAGGGCGAGAAGCTGCATCCGCTGCAGGAGAAGTTCCTGTCGCACGCAGCCCTGCAGTGCGGCATCTGCACACCGGGCTTCCTGGTCGCCGCCAAGGCGCTGCTCGACAAAAACCCAGACCCCAGCGAAACCGAAGTGCGTTACTGGCTCGCCGGCAATCTTTGCCGCTGTACGGGCTACGACAAGATCGTTCGCGCCGTGATGGATGCCGCCGCCGAGATGAGAGGAGCCTGAGCCATGCAGGAGAAGGTCAAGGAACCGGGTAGCGAATTCACCCACATCGGCACGCGGCCCGTGCGCCCCGACGGTGTCGACAAGGTCACTGGCCGGGCTCGCTTCGGCGCGGACCTGTCGCTGCCGGGACAGATCACCGGCAAGGTGCTGCGCAGCCCGCATCCGCACGCGCGCATCCGCAGCATCGATACGTCGGCGGCGGAGAAGCTCGCAGGCGTGAAGGCCGTCGTCACGGCCGCCGACTTCAAGGACCAGCCGTCGGAGTTCGTGCCGGCCGGCGAGATGATGATCAACTACCGCGACGTCGTGCGCAACGTGATGGCGCGGGAGAAGGTTCTGTTCGAGGGCCATCCCGTCGCCGCCGTCGCCGCGACCAGCGCCTCGATCGCCAAGCAGGCCCTCAAGCTCATCAAGGTCGACTACGAGGTGCTGCCGCACGTGATCGACGTGCGCGAAGCCATGAAGCCCGATGCGCCGCTCCTGCACGAGGACATGATCACGCAGGGCATGACGCCCGCGCCGACCAAGCCCTCCAACATCGCCAAGCGCATCGAAATCGGCCTCGGCGACATCGCCGCCGGCTTCGCTGCGGCCGACATCGTGATCGAGCGCGAGTTCGACACCAAGCCCGTGCACCAGGGCTACATCGAGCCGCACGCATGCAGCGCGACGGTGTCGGAGGACGGGCAGGCGGAACTGTGGGTCTCGACGCAAGGGCACTGGATCGTGCGCGCCCACTGCGCCCGCCTCCTCGGCTGGGACGTGTCGAAGATCCGGGTGACCGCGGCCGAGATCGGCGGCGGCTTCGGCGGCAAGACCGTCGTCTATCTCGAGCCCATCGCGCTCGCGCTCGCGAAGAAATCGGGCCGGCCCGTGAAGATGGTCATGACGCGCGAAGAAGTGCTGAAGGCGTCCGGCCCCACGTCCGGCGCGCATGTCAAAGTGAAGATGGGCGCCAAGAAGGACGGCACCCTCGTCGCGGCGGAAGCGCAGCTTCTGTTCCAGGCCGGCGCCTTCCAGGGCTCGCCGGTGCAGCCGGCCGCCATGTGCGCGTTCGCGCCCTATGACATCGCCAACGTGAAGCTCGTTGGCTACGACGTGGTTTCGAACCGGCCGAAGGTCGCGGCCTATCGCGCACCCGGCGGCCCGATCGCGGAATTCGCGGTGGAGAGCGTGGTGGACGAGCTCGCCGCCAAGGTGGGCCTCGACCCCATCGCGCTGCGCCTCAAGAACGCGGCCAAGCAAGGCACGCGCGCGGCCTACGGGCCGAAGTTCGGCCCCGTCGGCTTCGTCGAAACGCTGGAAGCGGCCGAGGCGCACGCGCACTGGCGCACGCCGTTGGGCAAGAACCAGGGCCGCGGCGTCGCGGCAGGCTTCTGGTTCAACATCGGCGGCGAGACGAGCGTGTCGCTGTCGCTGAACGAGGACGGCACGCTGTCGCTCACCGCCGGCACGCCCGACATCGGCGGCCTGCGCGCCTCGCTGTGCATGATGGCGGGCGAGGAACTGAGCGTCGGCCTCGACAAGATCCGCGTGCAGATCGGCGACACGGGCCAGCTCGGCTACAACTTCCTCACCGGCGGCAGCCGCGCGACGTTCTCGAGCGGCATGGCGACGGTCGAAGCCGCGCGCGAAGTGAAGCGCGAAGCGTGCAAGCGCGCCGCCAAGATGTGGGAGCTTCCCGTCGAGGCCGTCGAATACGTCGACGGCAAGGTGCGGCCCGCCGGCCCCAACGCCGGCAAGCACGAGCCGATGACGCTCGCGCAGGTCGCGGCCATCGCAGGCAAGACCGGCGGACCCATCGTCGGCTACAGCCGCATCAACGCGCACGGCGCGGCCCCCAGCTTCGCCACGCACCTGTGCGACGTCGAGGTCGATCCCGAGACCGGCAAGGCGACGGTGATCCGCTACACGGCGCTGCAGGATGCGGGGCGCGCCATCCACCCGAGCTACGTCGAGGGCCAGTACCAGGGCGGCGTCGCGCAGGGCATCGGCTGGGCGCTCAACGAGGAGTACATCTACGGGCCCGACGGGCGCATGCAGAACGCGGGCTTCCTCGACTACCGCGTGCCTGTCGCCTCCGACCTGCCCATGATCGACACGGTGATCGTCGAAGTGCCGAACCCGAGCCATCCGTACGGCGTGCGCGGCGTCGGCGAGACGCCGATCTGCCCGCCGATGGCCGCCGTCGCCAACGCCATCGCCAACGCGACCGGCGTGCGCATGACGGACCTGCCCATGTCCCCGCCGAAGGTGCTCAAGGCGCTTGACGACGCCCGCGCCAAGGGTGCTGCGAAGATGTGAGCGCACTCCCTCTCCCTGCACGCGGGGAGAGGGCTGGGGTGAGGGGCAGCGACATCTGCGAGCACGGGGCAAGTTTCTGCCCCTCACCCTAACCCTCTCCCCATTCCGCTTCGCTCCTTGGGGAGAGGGAATGAGAACTGCGTCCGCAGACGAACGCAATGCTGAGAAGGATATGCACATCCTGGAGGATCGCGTTCCCGGACGACGCGCGCCAGCGCGTCGAGCCGGGATCTTTCCCCGTCGCGATTGCTCAGCCACGCGCAGCGTGAACCCAGGACTTCGGCTCTTGCACGGTCAAGCCTCGCCCCAACGCTGAAAGATCCCGGCTCTCGCTGCGCTCGGCCGGGAAGGCAAACGGAGAGGGACGCGCGCATCCGCGACGCTTGGCTTCCAGCACGACGCGCGGCAGCGCCCCTTGGCGTGCGGTTTGACGTGCACCAGCGGCCAAAAGTCGGGTCCCGCGAGGACACCGCACCACTGTCATCCCGGCCGGAGCGCGTGAGCGCGGAGAGCCGGGACCCAGGGGCAGCGGATGCGCCTGTGGCCCCTGGGTCCCGGATCGGTGCTGCGCACCGTCCGGGATGACAAGTGAGGAGATGCCTTGAGCGAGCGAGCAAAGCTTCTCGCAGATCCAAGTTTGGATTTGCGCGACTGCGACGGCTTCGCAGGCCTTCAGAACGAGACGCAGGAGACGCCATCGACGCGCATGACGCTTTCCTGCTCGAAGCGCTCGCGGTAGGCGTTGCGGATCGCCTCGATCTTCTCCTCGCCCTGCTTCGAACGCTCGTACCAGATGACGATGACGCGCAGGTTCTCGCGGTCGGGCTTGCCCTCGTCGGTGTGCCATTGGCCGTAGCCCGAAAGCACGGTCAGGCCGTCGGGAAAGCGCGGCGTGACGACGGTGGCGAGGAAATCCTGCCACTCGGCCTCCGTCACCTCGGAGCCGTCCTTCTTGCCGGTTCCGAACAGAAGCTCGAGCCTTGCCAGAGTGCTCGCGCCCGAGCGACACGCGACGATGCCGTCGAGCAGGATCAGACGGTACATGACCACCGCGCCGGTGAGGAACGCGGCGGTGATGAATACGAGCGTGATCAGCCTCGGTCGCATGTTCTGAACGCGTTCCCGATCGTTCGTACGGGGCGAAGACCAGCCTGCCTGTCCGCCCGGCGCGCGGACCTTGCATTGCGCGCAGGATAGCAGGAAAACGGGCGCAAACGTGATCCTGCAACACGATGCGCCCGCGGGCGCTTTGCCGGCACGATAACAATAGCGAGAGGCCGCCCATGATCGTGCTCAACGGCAATGCGCACAGGTCCGTGCGGTGGCGATGAGCGGACGCCCCATCGAGCCCTTGCCGCTCGCCGTCGGCGGCCTCATCGCGCTCGCGGTGGCGGTCGGGGTCGGCCGTTTCATATACACGCCGATCCTGCCGCCGATGGTGGAAGCGCTCGGGCTCACCAAGAGCGAGGCTGGGCTGATCGCCTCGGCCAACTTTGCGGGCTATCTCGCCGGTGCCCTGTGCGCGACGCTGCCGTGGGGCAAGGATAATCCCCGGCGGGCGCTGCTTCTGTTCCTCGGGCTCAGCGGGCTGTCGACGGCGGCCATGGCGCTCGGCCACTCGACGCTGATGTTCTCCATCCTGCGCGGCGTCGGCGGGTTCGCCAGCGCCTACGTGCTGGTGCTGGCCTCGTCCCTGGTCCTTGGCCGCCTCGGGCGCGCCGGCGCGGGCAACCTTTCCTATGTGCATTTTGCCGGCGTCGGAGTCGGCATCGCGGGCTCGGCCCTGCTCGTGTGGGCGCTCGCTGCGGTCGGCGCCGACTGGCGCGCCATGTGGCTGTGGAGCGGCCTCTGTGCGATGATCAGCGCGGTGTTCGTCGTGCGTCTCGTGCCGCCGGATGATGCGGCCATCGCGACCGCGCAGCGAACTCCGGCCGCCGACGTGCGCAACAAGCGCGCCTTGATGCAGCTCTCGGCCGCCTACGGGCTGTTCGGCTTCGGCTATGTGATCACGGCGACGTTCATCGTCGCGATCGTGCGTGCCTCGCCCTCGGCACGGGCGATCGAGCCGGTGTTCTGGCTGATCGTGGGCGTGGTGGCCATTCCCTCCGTCTGGCTCTGGGTGCAGGCCGGCCGCCGCCTCGGGGCGCCACGCGCCTTTGCTGTCGCGAGCGCGCTGCTGGGGCTTGGTGTCATCGCCAGCGTCGTGTCGACGACGGTCTTGGCGCTGGCGCTCTCTTGCGTCCTCCTCGGCGGCACCTTCATGGGCGTAACGGCGCTCGGCCTGATCGGCGTCGGCGAACTCGCGCCGGAAGCCCGCGACACCTGGATCGCCATCGCCACGAGCGCCTTCAGCGTCGGGCAAATTGCCGGCCCCCTGGCGGCGGGGTATGGCTACGACCTGACGGAAAGCTTCCTGCTGCCCTCGCTGATGGCAGCAGCGGCTCTGGCCGTCGGGGCCGGATTGACCTTCAACCTCGGTCCGGACAGGACCGAGGCCCAGACGACAACGAACGCCTAGACGAACAGGGAAACGCGCATGCACTTCACGCTGACGGAAGAACAGGCGGCCATCCAGGAGACGGCGCTGTCGTTCGCCAAGGAGCGCATCGCGCCGCACGCGGCCGAGTGGGACGAGCGCGGGCACTTCCCCGTCGACGTGATCCGCGAGACGGCCGCGCTCGGCATGGCGGCGATCTATGTGCCGGCCGAAGCCGGCGGCTCGGGTCTGTCGCGGCTCGACGGGGCGCTGATCATGGAGGCCCTGGCCTACGGGTGCCCGGCCATCTCGGCCTACATCTCCATCCACAACATGGTGGCCTGGATGGTGGGCAAGTACGCGTCCCCCGAGCAGATCGCCGAGTGGATGCCTAAGCTCGCGACGATGCAATGGCTCGCAAGCTATTGCCTCACGGAACCGGGCGCGGGCTCAGATGCGGCGGCGCTGAAGACCACCGCGCGGCGCGAGGGGGACCACTACATCCTCAATGGCACGAAGCAGTTCATCTCCGGCGCTGGCGATACCGACTTCTACTTCCTTTTCGCGCGCACAGGCGGTGAAGGTGCCAGCGGCGTTTCCGCCTTCGGCATCCTGAAGGACACGCCGGGGCTGTCGTTCGGCGCCAACGAGAAGAAGATGGGCTGGAACGCGCAGCCGACGCGGCAGGTGATCCTCGACAACTGCAAGGTGCCCGTGGCCCACCGCGTCGGCGCCGAAGGCCACGGCTTCAAGTTCGCGATGAGCGGCCTCGACGGCGGGCGCATCAACATCGGCGCGTGCTCGCTCGGCGCCGCGTGGGCGGCCGTCGACAAGGCCAAGGCCTACATGTTCGAACGCAGCGCCTTCGGCCGTCCGATCGCGGATTTCCAGGCGCTGCAATTCAAGATCGCGGACATGGCGACGGAACTCGAAGCGGCGCGGCTGATGATTTATCGGGCAGCCGATGCCCTCGATCGCGGCGATCCGCAGGCGTCGATGTATTCGGCGATGGGCAAGCGCATCGCCACCGATCTCGGCTTCAATGTCGTCAACGAGGCGTTGCAGATCCACGGCGGCTACGGCTACCTTCGCGACTACGGCATGGAGAAGCTCGTGCGCGATCTGCGCGTGCATCAGATCCTCGAAGGCACCAACGAGATCATGCGCGTCGTCATCTCCCGCAAGCTTCTCGGCACGAGGTAACGCCCGCGGAGGAATGCATCGATGCTGACGGACACCGACCGGAAATTCCTGCGCATGGCCTTCGAG
>RXJK01000195.1:2448-7143 GCA_003963125.1 Hyphomicrobiales bacterium | reverse complement strand
AGGCGACCGGCTCATCGCACGCGGCCGCAACCAGCGCGTCCAGCAGGGCGACCCCATCGCGCACGGCGAGATGGATTGCCTGCGAAAGGCCGGCCGGCAGAAGTCCTACCGGCGCATGACGCTCTACACGTCCCTTTCGCCCTGCATGATGTGCACGGGCACGATCCTGCAGTTCGGAATTCCGCGCGTGGTCGTCGGCGAAGCTGTGAACTTTCCCGGAAATCCCGACCTGCTGCGCGAGCGTGGTGTCGAGGTGCTGATCGCGAACGATGCCGACTGCATCGCGCTGATGGCCCGCTTCATCAAGGAAAAGCCGGAACTCTGGAACGAAGACATCATGGAGGAGTAGGGGCAGGCTGGCGCCGCGATGCCGTGCCCGCGCTGTTGCTCTCGGTTCACGCCTTCCTTCGGCGTGTTCCTGGCTCCTCACATCCTCTGCATTCCCGGAAGCCGTGCGCTGGCACGGCTATCCGGGATCCTTCAGCGTTCCGGGAACCTCGTCGGGGAATAATCCCGGCCCTCGCTGCGCTCGGCCGGGAAAGCATGAGAGCTGGTCTGCGAGCGCCTGGATTTGCTGCGTTTCAGCCACGGCGCGTCCTGGGCCGCCTTGCTTGGGCGCGGCGTGAGAGCACGCGCGGCATCCTACGGTCGAGCAAACTTCTGCCCCTCACCCTGACCCTCTCCCCATTCCGCTGCGCGGCATGGGGAGAGGGAAGACTTCCAATCCGCGCGCTTTGCGAAGGCCCATGACTGGATGCTCGGAATAAGTCCGAGCATGATAAGTGGGCTGTCATTCTCCCGTTGTCGCCCTCGGGCTTGTCCCGAGGGCCCAGCCATCCTTTGGCAGACCACGCGGGATATGTTCGGATAGTGCGCAGCAGAGCGGCGGGGTGGCCGACCGCCCCTCGCGATTCCAGCGATTTCCGGCAAGACTGCACCGCCCGGCGAGGCATGACTTCGGCGGCCGCCCGGTCTAATCTCGCGGCCACAGCCGCGCGGGCAAGAGGCGGACACAGAGGAACATCCAGGGCATGGTCACGATCAAGGCGGATGCGCTTTCGGCGCTCGTGCGCGACATCTTCGCGAAAGCCGGCTGCTCGGCCGCCGAGGCCGAACGCATCGGCCGCTACCTCGTCTCGGCGAACCTCACCGGCCACGACAGCCACGGCGTGGTGCGCGTGCCGCGCTACCTCTCCTGGAAGAAGGAGGGCGCGGTGAAAGCGGACCAGAGCGTGAAGATCCTGACCGAGACGCCGGTGCTCGCCGTGGTCGACGGCCTGCATGGCTTCGGCCAGACAGTCGCCCCGCAAGCCGTCAAGATCGGCATCGACAAGTGCAAGACGAACGGCCTGTCGATGGTGGCGCTGCGCAACGCGGGGCACATCGGCCGCGTCGGCGACTGGGCGGAGATGGCGGCCGCAGAAGGGCTCGTGTCGGTGCATTTCGTCAACGCGTCGGGCAGCGTGCTCGTGGCGCCGTTCGGCGGCACGCAGCGCCGGCTCTCCACCGCGCCCTTCTGCGCCGGCGTGCCGCGACCCGGCCAGTCGCCCATCGTACTCGACTTCGCCACCAGCATCGTCGCCGAGGGCAAGGTGCTCGTCGCCAGCTTCGGCGGCAAGAAGCTGCCCGAGAACGCGCTCATTTCGCTCGACGGCGACATGAGCACGGACCCGCACCTCCTCTACGGCGACTACACGCCGACGGGGCGCCGCGATCATTCCAAGGGCCAGGGCGCGATCCGCGCGTTCGGCGAGCACAAGGGCTCGGGCCTCGCCTTCCTGTGCGAGATCCTCGGCGGGTCGCTGACCGGCATGAGCGCGACGGGCGAGGGTCGGCCGTTTGGCAACGGCATGCTGTCGTTCTACGTCGATCCAAAGGTGGTCGATCCGGAAAACTTCTTCCCCGAGGACATGGCCCGCTACATCGGCTACTTCAAAAGCGCGCGCCCCGTCACGGCCAATGGCGAGGTTCTTATCCCAGGCGAGCCCGAAGAACGCATGCGCGCGGAACGTCTCGCCAAGGGCGTGCCGCTCTCCGACGACACGTGGGCGGCCATCGTCAATGCGGCCCGCGAGGTCGGCGTCGACGAGCGCCGCATCCAGGACGCGGGCGCGCAGGGATGATGCGCGCCGTGATCTCTTTTCCCAGGCACCGTCCCGCAAGAGGCGTGTTTGCCCGAGGGACCCCTCCTGTTGTCATCCCGGACGGCGCGCAGCGCCGATCCGGGACCCAGGGGCCAGGGATAGCCCGCGTTGCCCTGGGTCCCGGCACTCCGCGCTCTCGCGCTCCGGCCGGGATGACAGGTGGTGTGCGAGGGATAAGTTTGCCTTTCTACATCGCGCGGTTCGCGCGGATTTGAGGAGATGATTGCATGACTGCCGTCGACGCCGCGCTGCTCGAGAAGCTCAAGAGCTACGACACGCCCACGATCTGCAATGCGCTCGAGATCATCGATCCGGCGCGGCGGCTCACGGGGTTCACGGTGCGGCCGCTGATCTGCCCGTTCCCGAACCTGCCGCCGATCGTCGGCTACGCGAAGACGGCCTCGATCCGCTCGACGCATACCAACGAGTTCGACCCGAGGAAGGCGCGTGAGCAGCGCATCGCCTACTACGAGTACGTGGCGAGCGATCCGGCACCCGGCATCATGTGCATCCAGGATCTCGACGGTCACGACACCGGCTTCGGCGCCTTCTGGGGCGAGGTGATGAGCGCGGTGCACAAGGGGCTCGGCCTCCTCGGCGTCGTCACCGACGGCTCGATCCGCGACATCGACCAGTGGGCGCCGGGCTTCCAGGCGCTGTGCGGCTCGGTCATGCCGAGCCACGCGCACGTGCATCTTGCCGACTTCGGCCGGCAGATCCGCGTCGCAGGCATGGTGGTGAAGTCCGGCGACATCGTGCACGCCGACCGGCACGGCGCCGTGACGATCCCGGCGCATCTCGCCGGCCGCATCCCGACCGCGTGCGATCTGCTCGCGCGCAAGGAGGCCGTGATCCTCGACATGGCGCGGGCGCCCGGCTTCAACATCGCGAAACTGAAAGAAGCACTCGCCAAGCAGGACGAGATCCATTGAAGGGGGAGCGGGCGCGGTGGCGCTGCAATCCCCTCTCCCCATCCTGATGGGGAGAGGGTTAGGGTGAGGGGCAGAATACGCTCCGGACTTGGAGATTGTCCGCTGCCCCCCACCCCGACCCTCTCCCCGCTTGCGGGGAGAGGGAGAAGAGGCCCCGCCCCTCGCGTGCATCAGACGATCAGCAACGGAAAGTGAGACCCACATGCGCAAGAACAAGCTGAAAGAGAAGATCGCCGCGGGTGAGCGGGCCGTGAACGGGTGGGTCGCCATCCCCAACGCCTACTCGACCGAGGTCTACGCCGCGTCCGGCTGGGACAGCGTCACCATCGACCTGCAGCACGGCGCGCCGGAGATGAACGACCTCGTGCCGCTGCTGCAGGCGATCTGCCTCTCGGACGTGACGCCGATGGTGCGCGTGCCGTGGAATGAGCCGGGCTACATCATGCGCGCGCTCGACGCCGGCGCGATGGGCATCATCTGCCCGATGATCAACACCAAGGCGGAGGCCGAAGCGCTGGTGCGTGCAGCACGCTATGCGCCCATGGGCGAGCGCAGCTTCGGGCCCTACCGCGCGGCGCAGTACGCGGGCGCCGACTACTGGCAGCACGCCAACGAGGAGATCCTGCTGTTCGCCATGATCGAGACACGGGCTGCGGTGAGCAACCTCGAAGAGATCCTGTCGGTGAAGGGCATCAACGGCGTCTACGTCGGCCCGTCCGACCTGTCGCTCAGCATGGGCAAGACGCCGACGCTCGATCCCAGCGACAAGACCGTGCTGGAAGCAATGGACATCATCTGCAAGACCACGCGCAAGTGGGGCCACATTGCCGGCGTGCACACGGACGGCGCCAAGACCGCGCTTAAGCGCTACGACGAGGGCTTCCAGATGTGCACGCTCATCAACGACGTGCGCCTCCTCGCCATCGCCGCGCAGCAGGCCATCCGCGACGTGCGCGGGCAAGGCCAGGCCGCCGCGGCGAAGACGTACTGAGGCGCGAGGCTACGCGGTCAGCCCTTCGGATTGCGCCAACGGCTCCCACGCCCTTTGCGTTCCCGGAAATCGCGCGTGAGCGCGATTGTTCGGGACCTTGCAGCACGAGTGAGATCACCCCGGTGCGTCGACGTTGGTGCTAATCTTTGACCGGCAAGACCCCGGACTGGCGCTGCGCGCCATCCGGGGACGCAAAAAGGAAAGCGCGTGATTGTGAAGCGCGGCAGCCGACACCAAGCTGCGCTACATTCGAAAGGTGCACCTAAGCGCGGACCTTAACCCAGGCTCTCGCGGAGGAGTTCGAGTTCGAGCCAGCGTTCTTCGGCGGCGGCGAGGTCGGATTGAGCCTTGGCGAGCGCCGTCGTGGTGTCGTCGAAGGTCTTGCGGTCCTTCTGATAGAGGTCGGGCGCGGCGAGTTTCTCCTGCAGCTTGGCGATTTTCGCTTCGAGTGCCGCCATCTCGCCCGGTAGCGATTCCAGCGCGTGCTTTTCCTTGAAGCTCAGTTTTCGCTTCTCGCGCGGGGCTTCGGCCCCGGCGTCAGGCTTCTCGCGCACCACCGCTTCGGGCTTCGATGCCTTTGCCGGCGCGGTCAGATCGGCGCCGCGCTGGGCCAGCATGTCGGCATAGC
>RXJK01000195.1:0-2395 GCA_003963125.1 Hyphomicrobiales bacterium | reverse complement strand
ACGACGCGGTCGAGGAAGTCGCGGTCGTGGCTGATGAGGAGGACGGTGCCCGTGTAGTTGCCGAGCATCTCTTCCAAGACGTCGAGCATCTCGAGATCGAGATCGTTGGTCGGCTCATCGAGGACGAGGAGGTTCGAAGGCTTGGCGAGCGCGCGCGCCAACATCAGACGACCACGTTCGCCGCCCGACAGCACGCGCAGCGGCGTGCGCGCCTGGTTGGGATTGAACAGGAAATCCTTCATGTAGCTGACGACGTGACGCGTCTCGGTGCCGACCTTCACGGTGTCGCCGCGGCCGCCGGTGAGGGCCTCCTTCAGGGTCCAGTTCGGATCGAGGCTGTCGCGATCCTGCTCCAGCGTCACCATCTCTATGTTGGCGCCGAGGCGGATGGTGCCTTCGTCCGGCGGCAGCGCGCCCGTCAGCAGCTTCACCAGCGTCGTCTTGCCCGAGCCGTTGGGGCCGACCACGCCGATCCTGTCCGCCCGCATCACGCGGGTCGAGAAGTCCTTCACGATCGCGCGTTCGCCGTAGGCCTTGCTCACGGCCTTGGCCTCGATGACGAGGGTGCCCGACGGATCGGCCGCCGCCGTCTCCAACACGGCCTTGCCCGCCGACCGCCGCCACTCGCGCCGCGTTTTGCGCAGGTTGGCAAGCTCGGCCATGCGGCGCACGTTGCGCTTGCGGCGCGCCGTGACGCCGTAACGGACCCAGTGCTCTTCGGCGACGATCTTGCGATCGAGCTTGTGCTGGGCGACCTCCTCCTCGGCGAGCTTCTGGTCGCGCCAGGCCTCGAACTGGCCGAAGCCGATCTCGACGCGCGTGGCGACGCCGCGGTCGAGCCACACCGTGGTGCGCGACAACGTCTCCAGGAAGCGGCGATCGTGGCTGATGATGACGAGGGCGCAGGACAGCGACTTCAGCTCCGTCTCCAGCCACTCGATCGCCGGCAGATCGAGATGGTTGGTCGGCTCGTCGAGGAGCAGGATGTCGGGGTTGGGTGCCAGCACGTAAGCGAGCGCCGCGCGACGCGCCTCGCCGCCTGACAGGCTGTGCGTGCTTTCGTTGCCGGTCAGGCCCAGGCGTTCGAGCAGATAGCGTGCCTGATGCGGATCGTCGGCCGGGCCGAGGCTCGATTCCACATAAGCCAGCGTGGTCTCGAAGGCGGTGAGGTCGGGCTCCTGGGGTAGGTATCGCACGAGTGCGCCCGGCTGCACGAAGCGCATGCCCTGATCGGCCTCGATGAGGCCGGCCGCGATCTTGAGCAGGGTCGATTTGCCGGAGCCGTTGCGGCCGACGAGGCAGACGCGCTCGCCCGCCGAGACGGCGAGGTCGACGCTTTCCAAGAGCGGTTGCCCGCCGAAGGTCAACGCGATGCCGGACAACTGGATGAGGGGTGGTGCCATGGGCGCTGTCTATGGCGACAGGCGGGGGATGGCAAGCTTCAGCCGGTCGCTGTGGCTTCCAGCGGGGGAGGAGGGTCAGGAGGCGCGATCCAACGTAATGAAGGTCGCGTCGTAGGCGTCCTTCTCGGTGCGCGCCATTTCGCTTCGCTCGACTTCGCGCCATTGCCTCATGTCGAGGGCAAAGGTCGCGTCGCCATCGGGCGTCCCGTGCACCCTGGTCAAGTAGATGCGGTCGAGGTGGGGCATGAGGCTCGCGTAGATTTCCGCGCCGCCGATCACGGCGATCTCGTCGGCGCCGCGCGCCTTGGCCTTTTCGAGCGCGAGCGCGAGGGCGGCTTCCGGCGTCGCCACGACGTCGATGCCGGGTGCCGCAAAACCCGGCTGCCGCGTGACAACGATGTTGTCGCGGCCGTCGAGCGGCTTGCCGATGGAAGCGTACGTCTTGCGACCCATGATGACGGGCTTGTCCATCGTCATGCGGCGGAAATATTTGAGATCCGAGGAGAGCCGCCAGGGCAGGCCACCGTTGCGGCCGATGACGCCGTTGTCCGCAACCGCCACGACGGCGACGACGCGCACGCCCGCGATCACACGGCCACCTCGGCCTTGATGTGGGGATGCGGATTGTAGCCCTCGAGCGTGAAATCCTCGAACTTGAAGTCGAAGATCGAGCGCACGGCCGGATTGAGCTTCATCGTCGGCAGCGGCCGGGGATCGCGCGAGAGCTGGAGATCGGCCTGGGCCAGATGGTTCAGGTAGAGGTGCGCATCGCCGAAGGTGTGCACGAACTCGCCGGGCTTCAGGTTCGTCACCTGCGCCATCATCATCGTCAGCAGCGCGTAGCTCGCGATGTTGAAGGGCACGCCGAGGAACACGTCCGCCGAGCGCTGGTAGAGCTGGCAGGAGAGCTTGCATCGGCGACGTAGAACTGGAACAGGCAGTGGCACGGCGCCAGCGCCATGTCGGGCACGTCCGCCGGATTCCAGGCCGAG
>RXJK01000291.1 GCA_003963125.1 Hyphomicrobiales bacterium | reverse complement strand
TGCCCCAAAGGGTGCACGCGGTCCTGCAGCGCCTGCTGTCCGAGCCCGTGAAGGCAGGCCTCTACGTCGTGGCGACCCCCATCGGCAATCTCGCCGACATCACCCTGCGGGCGCTCGCGGTGCTGGAGCGCGCCGACCTCGTCTACTGCGAGGACACGCGCCATTCGCGCACGCTGCTCGCCCACTACGGCATCTCGCGGAGCCTGCGCGCCTATCACGAGCACAACGCGGAGGGCGAACGTCCGCGCATCGTCGCGGCGGTGCGCGAGGGGCGCTCGGTAGCGCTCATCAGCGATGCCGGCACGCCGCTCGTGTCCGACCCCGGCTACAAGCTCGTGCGCGAACTGGCCGAAGCCGGGTTGATGGTGACCGTGCTGCCGGGCGCTTCCGCCGTGACGTCTGCCCTCGCCATGGCCGGCCTGCCGACGGATGCGTTTCTGTTCGCAGGCTTCCTGCCGACGCGTTCCGGCGCCCGCAAGACGCGTCTCGGCGAACTCAGGGCCGTGCCGGGCACGCTTGTTCTCTTCGAGGCGCCATCGCGCCTCGCCGAAGCGCTCGCCGATATGCGCGAAGTTCTGGGCCCCCGTGAAGCCGTCGTCGCGCGCGAAATCTCCAAGCTGCACGAAGAGACGCGGCGCGGCAGCCTCGATGATCTCGTCGCCTGGAGCCAGGCGTCGGAGCCGCGTGGCGAGATCGTGATCCTCGTGGCCCCGGGCGCAGCGCAGGCCGCGAGCGAGGACGACGTGCGTGCGCGCCTGACGGAACTGCTCGCCGAGATGAGCGTGCGCGACGCGGCCAAGGCCGTCGCCGAGACCATGGGCATTCCGAAGGCGCGCGCCTACGACCTTGCGCTCGCGGTCCGGGCCGAACGCGGCGCCGGCGACGATCGATGAGAGCGTCATGCCGGGCGAGGCGCGAAGCGGCAGAAGCGAACGCCGGCGGCGCTATCTGCGGGGACACGTCTCGGAATGGATCGCGGCCGCGTCGCTCCTGATGCGGGGCTATCGCGTCCTCGGCCTGCGCGTGCGCACGCCCCTGGGTGAGATCGATCTCATCGCCAAGCGCGGCCCGCGCATCGCCTTCATCGAGGTCAAGCGCCGCAACCAGCGCGAGGACGCGGAGGCGGCGCTTGCGCCCCGCCAGGCCGAGCGCCTGCGCCGGGCCGCCGAATATTGGCTCTCACGCCGCCCGGCTTACGCCGATTGCGATCGCGGCTTCGACGCCATCCTCGTGCTGCCGTGGCGCTTGCCGGTGCATCTCGTCGATGCGCTCCAGCCGGTGCGCTGAGCCGGCCGGCGCAGGCCGGAACCCTCGCCAATTTGTTCGTTGACAGGGCTGCGGCGAACCCGTTGCATGACGCGCAAATCGACCGCCGCAGCGCTGCGCGCGGCACCATTCGCCGAGCCCGGGAAAGGGGCAGACCCCGCATGACGCTGACCGTCGCCTGCCAGATGGACCCGATCGACCGGATCGATATCCGCGGCGATTCCACCTTCGCCATGCTGCTCGAAGCCCAGCGGCGCGGCCACAAGCTGCACTATTACACGCCGCCGCATCTGTCGCTGCTCAACGGCAAGCTGATCGCCGAGGCCCGCACGCTGAAGGTGGAGGACAAGGTCGGCGCGCACTACGTGCTGGGCGAGGCCGAGACGCTGTCGCTCACCGACTGTGACGTCGTCCTGCTGCGCCAGGACCCGCCCTTCGACATGGCCTACATCACGACCACGCATCTCTTGGAGCGCATCCATCCCAAGACGCTCGTCGTCAATGATCCCGCGAGCGTGCGCAACGCGCCGGAGAAGGTGTTCGTCCTCGACTTCCTCGATCTCATGCCGCCGACCCTCGTCACGCGCAGTGTCGAGGATACCAAGCGCTTCCGCGCCGAGTACAAGGACATCATCATCAAGCCGCTCTACGGCAACGGCGGCTCGTCCGTGTTCCGCATCCGCGAGGACGACACGAATTTCAACTCGCTGGTCGAGATGTTCCAACTGGTCTTTCGCGAGCCCTACATGGTGCAGCAGTATCGCCCCGAGGTGCGTGCCGGCGACAAGCGCATCATCCTCGTCGACGGCGAGGTGGCCGGCGCTATCAACCGCGTGCCGTCCGCTGACGAGACGCGCTCCAACATGCACGTCGGCGGCGTGGCGCGTCCGACCGAGCTCACCGAGCGCGATCGCGAGATCTGCGCGCGGCTAGGGCCCGAACTCAAGAAGCGCGGCCTATTGTTTACCGGCATCGACGTGATCGGGCCCTATCTGACCGAGATCAACGTCACCTCGCCGACGGGCATCCGCCAGGTGAAGGCCTTCGGCGGCAACGACATCGCCGCCATGATCTGGGACGCCATCGAGGCCAAGGCCGGGAAAGCCTGAAACGGCCTACTCGTCGAAGGCTTCCTCGCGCTTGGCGCGGATCGAGGGGGCGAGCGCCACGAGCAGTCCCACCGCGGCGATGGCGAGCAGCGCCCCGCTGATGGGCCGCGTCAGGAACGACGTCGGGTCGCCCTGCGAGAGCTGCATGGCGCGGCGGAAGTTCTCTTCCATCATCGGCCCGAGGATGAAGGCGAGCAGCAGCGGCGCCGGCTCGCACTCGAGCTTGGCGAACACGTAGCCGAGCACGCCGAAGAGGGCGAGGAAGTACACGTCCACCTCCTTGCCCGCGATCGTGAACACGCCGATGGCGCTGAACACGAGGATCGCGGGATAGAGCAGGTGATAGGGCGCCGTGATCATGCGCGCCCACATGCCGACGAGCGGTAGGTTCAAGACCAGCAGCATGACGTTGCCGATCCACATGGAGGCGACGATGCCCCAGAACAGCCCCGGCTGCTGCTGCAGGATCAACGGCCCCGGCTGCATGCCCTGGATCAGCATCGCCCCGATCATCAGCGCCATCACGGGATTGGACGGGATGCCGAGCGTCAGCATCGGGATGAACGAGGTCTGCGCACCGGCGTTGTTGGCGGCTTCCGGCGCCGCGACGCCCTCGATCGCTCCGTTGCCGAAGCCTTCGGGCGGGCGCGAGATGCGGCTTTCGAGCGAATAGGCCGCGAACGACGCAAGCACCGCGCCGCCGCCTGGCAGCACGCCCAGCACCGATCCGAGCGCCGTGCCGCGCAGGCTCGGGCCCAGCATGCGGCGGAAATCCTCGCGCGTCGGCATCAGGCCCGAGATCTTTTTCGCGACCACGTCCTTGCTGGTCTGGTCCTCGAGGTTCTTGATCACCTCGCCGAGGCCGAAGATGCCCATCGCGAGGATCACGAAGCCGAAGCCGTCGGAGAGTTCCGGGATGCCGAACGTGAAGCGCTCGCGCGCGGTTTCCACGTCCGTGCCGACGCACCCGAGCAGCAGGCCCAAGAGCACCATGCCGAGCCCCTTGAGCAGCGAGCCGCTCGCCAGCACGATCGAGCCGACGAGGCCCAGCACCATCAGCGCGAAGTATTCGTGCGAGTTGAACTTCAGCGCGAGCAGCGCGAGCGGCGGCGCGAACAAAGCGAGGATCAGCGTCGAGATCGTGCCCGCGAAGAACGAGGCGAGCGCCGCCGTCGCCAGCGCCACGCCGGCGCGCCCCTTCCGCGCCATCTGGTGCCCGTCGAGCGTCGTCACGACGGAGGCGGATTCGCCCGGCAGATTGATCAGGATCGCCGTCGTCGAGCCGCCGTACTGCGCCCCATAGTAGATGCCGGCGAGCATGATCAGCGAGGCGACCGGCGGCAGCGCATAGGTCGCCGGCAGCAGCATGGCGATGGCCGATACCGGCCCGATGCCCGGCAGCACGCCGATCAGGGTCCCGAGCACCACCCCGACGAAGCAGTAAAGCAGGTTGGCGGGCGACAGCGCGGTGCCGAAGCCGATCAGAAGGTTTGCGACGATATCCATGCGTCCTCAGTAGCCGAGCAGAAGCGGCATGGCGGGCACGGCGATGCCGAGGCCCTTGATGAAGATCAGAACGGACGCGACGGCGAGCCCCAGCGCCAGCGGGATCGCCCATTGCAGCTTGAAATGCGTGCTCGCCAGCGACGAAAGCAGCACGAGCACGACGATTGCAGGTGCGAGGCCGACGACGTTGACGGTTCCCGCAAAGAGAAGCGTGCCGAGCGTGATGAGCACGAGCGGCTTCAGCGCCCACTGCCCGAGCGGCGGCCCTTCCGTCGCGAGGCTCTTGCCGGCCAGCACCAGGCCGACGAGCGCCAGGCTGCCGCCGAGCCAGATCGGGAAGTATCCCGGCCCCATGTGCCGCGCGGAGCCGACCTCGTAGCCGCTCACGGAAGAGATCGCGATCGCCGCGAGGCCGAACCCGAGGAAGAGCAGCCCGGCCCAGAGATCCTTGGGGTTCTTCACGCGCTCATCGCCTCCCCGCCGGATTGCCGCTCACAGCTTGATGCCGAGGTCGGTCGCGATCTTCTTCATCTTGTCGAGCGCGGTCTGCATGAAGGTCTTGGTCTGCTCCGGCGGCCAGATGGCGGGGACGGAGCCGAGACGCCGCACCGTATCCTGCCAGGCCTTGTCCTCCTTCACCTCGCTAAGGAGATTGACCCAGAACTTCACCGCCTCAGGGTCCATCTTCGGCGGCCCGAGCAAGCCGCTCCAGCCGATCGCGATCTCCATGCCGGGAATGCCGAGTTCCTTCGATGTCGGCACGTCGGGGAAGTCGGTGAGCTTGTCGTCGCCGAGCACGATCAGCGCCCGCAGCGCGCCGCTCTTCACGTGCGCGCTCATCTCGTTGTAGCTCTGGCAGACGAAATCGACTTCGCCTTTCACGGCCGCGAGGGCCGCCGGGCCGCCGCCCTTGTAGGGAATATGGATCGCGGCCTTCTGCGGATCGGTGAAGCCCGCCTTTTCGAGCAGGATGATCGCGCCGAGGTGCAGGATGGTGCCGGGCCCCGCGGAGCTGTAGGTGATCTTTTCCGGCGTGGCCTTGATGGCGTTGATGAGGTCCTGATATGTCTTGTAGGCGCTGTCCTTGCCGACGGCGCACGTGACGGGGTTCGTCTCGAGCATGCCGAGGATCGCCCAATTGAGCGGATCGTACGGCACCGAGCGCAGCGCCGGCACCGTCGTATGCGTGCCGACGCGCGCGAGCAGCAGCGTGTATCCGTCGGGCTTGGCCTTGTAGACCTCGGTTGCACCGATGATGCCGCCGGCGCCGTCCTTGTTCACGACGACGAGCTGGTTGGGACCGAGTTTGGCCGCCGTTGCGGCCGCGAGCGACCGTGCGGCCTGGTCGGAAGCCCCGCCCGGCGAATAGGGCACGATCAGCGTGATCGGCTTTTCCGGATAGACCGCGGACGCGGGCGTCGCGCCGAGCAGCGCGAGCGCGGCCGTTGCGGCCAGCACACAGGTACGAAGCATGCATCCTCCCTAGCGGATGTGTCCGTCAGCGCGTGCAGCCGTCATGGAAGAGCGCAGCCGCTTCGCACTGAACGTTAGAGGTGTCGAGCGTCCGATCAGGGGGCAGCCCTGTCAAGGCACTTCCGCCCGCTGACAAGCGGAGTTTCCCGCGCCGCTGACCGAGGTCGTAACGGGCGCGCAGTGAAGTTCGACGAAAGGCGTGAAGGCTGCTTCCGCACAACGGCAGCGCTAGTTCATCACCTGCACGAGGCGCTGTAGCGGCGCACGTGTTCGGATCATCGTGGCCGGCACCGTGAAGTGTCCCCGGTCCCACTCGAAGATGTTCGACTGAGGGACGCCCCAGCGCGAGAGCTGGTCGCGCCCGCTCTGGTAGGGCAGCACGGTATCGCGCGTGCCGATGATCGAAACGACCCGATCGGGCGCAACGGGGCACGCTGTGGGCGCATCGAGCGCGGAGAGATGCACGCGGGCGAGTTCCGGCGTCCAGCCGAGGCCCGCGACCTCCTCCGGCCGCACCCACATGTTGGAGAGCGCGCCGTCGAGCACGACCGCCGTCATGTCGCCCGTATGCGTGACAAGGAACAGGGCATCGGGCTTTGCGCCTGCGGCGGCGAGTTGCGCCGTCATGGCCCCGAGGCTCGACCCGCCGAAGGCAAGCGGCCCTGTCGAGCGCGCCCGCGCCCATCGCGCCAGCACGGCCCATTCGGCGACGGCCGCCCGCATGCTCTGCACGATGCCGACCGGAAACGTCGATATGGTGCGCTCGCCGGCGAAGAAGCCGCGCGGCGTGCGCCGTCCATGCCAGGGCGCCTCGGGCCGGATGACGCGAAAGCCGCGATGCACGAGGCTCACGCATTCGTCGATCAGCCCCATCCAGTGGTCGAAGTCGACGCACACGCCGTGGCCATAGATGATCGTCGGCGGATTGCGCACCCCACGCGGCTCGTGCACGCGTGCCGTCACCATGTCGCCGAGCGCACCGGGGCTCCTGAAACGCAGCCAGTAGTCGATGCCCGCCGGCGTCGGCACGCAGGCCGAGACCATCACGTCGGGCTCGGCGCCCGCAGCCTGCGTCACGCCCGCCTCGAGTTCCCGCGCGGCACCCGCAGGAGCCGAGATCTGGATGCGCGCCGGCGGCACGCCGGACGGAGTCAGCACGCGCAGCGGCCAGCGCAGAGAGTTGTAGTCGTGCCGCGCCGTGATGCGGGCAGCTTCCAGCGCGACGCGGGCGACCTCGTCCGAGGCATCGCCGCCAAAGAACGCGCGTTCCCAGGCCGCATCGATCGCACTGGCCGAGACCCGGGCCCGCTCGATGCGGGCGAGCAGCCGTTCCAGCCGCCGGCTGGGCGAGCGCCGGGCGGGGATCGGCACGGCCTCCCAGAACCGGAAGACATCACCGCCGGCCTCCTCCGACGCCGCCAGCAGACGCGACGCCGGAAAGAAGAAATGGCGCAGGAAGAACAGCGTGGTGGCATCGAACCAGGGCCGGGCGAAAACCGTGCCCACGACCCAGCGGCGCAGCGTGTCGTCTTGATGCTGGGCAGCCGAAAGCCGCGTCAGGGCCGACCAGTCGGCGGAACGGCCACTGCCGGCGGACCCTGGCGGGTTGCTCGGGTCGCCTCCGTCTTGCATCGGCCAAGCCCCCGTCTTTCGTCGGCAAACACCATGTGTCACAGTCACCGCGGGGAGCCCCCGCACGGCGTCAGGCCGCCTGGATGCACCATGCGCGAGGGAAGCGCAATCGATCTCACAGACCCGCTTCAGCGGGCCGGATCGGAAGGGAGCCCATGGGCACCTGGTTGATCGCCGAAATCGAGGGGCTGGGCCTGCCGGTCGTCATGCCGCGCTGGACGCTGGTCATCCTGGCCGTGCTGTCGAGCATCGCCATCGTCGACCGGATCGTGCGCCCGCTCGCCGGCTGGTTCGTTCGCCGGCGGGCCGAGCACGCCTTCGAACGCCTGAACGCCGAACTGCGCCTCAAGCTGCAGTCCTTCAAGATGACGCGGCGCCGCGTGCTCATCGAGCGGCTGCTGCACGACCCGGAAGTCGTGTTCGCTGTGGAGACCTACGCGCGCGAGCAGAACATTCCCCTAAAGGCCGCGAATCGCAAGGCCATGGCCTACGCGCGCGAAATCGTGCCGGCCTTCTCGACCTACGCCTACTTCCGCATCGGCACGCGGCTCGCGCGCTGGATCTCGCGCTCGCTCTACAGGGTGCGCCTCGGCGTCATCGATCCAGGCGCCATGGACGGCGTACCGCCCAACGCCTCCGTCATCTTCGTCATCAACCATCGCTCGAACATCGACTACATCCTCGTGACGTTCGTCGCTGCCACCGCTTCCGCGCTCAGCTACGCCGTCGGCGAGTGGGCGCAGGTCTTCGGCCTGCGCGAGTTGATCCGCACGATGGGCGCTTACTTCATCCGCCGCAATTCCAACGACCAGCTCTATCGCAAGGTGCTGGCGCGCTACGTCGACATGGCGACCAAGGCCGGCGTCGTGCAGGCGGTGTTTCCGGAAGGCGGCCTCAGCCGCGATGGCTTGCTCAAGCCCGCCAAGCTCGGCCTCATCACCTACATGATTTCGGACTTCGATCCGCACGGTCCCCGCGACATCGTCTTCATCCCCGTGGGTCTCAACTACGATCGCGTGTTGGAGGATCGCATCCTGCTCGCCGCCGCCGCGACGCCGGCCGGCACCGCGCCGCGCTTCACATTCAGCACGGCGACCTTCCTGCGCTACCAGCTGCGCACTCTGTGGCTTCGGCTGACGGGGCGCTGGCATCGCTACGGCTACGCGTGCGTCAGCTTCGGCCGGCCGCTGTCGTTGAAGGACTTCCTCAACTCCCGCAATCACGACCTGCGGTCCCTGCCGCCGCCCGAACGCCGCGCCGAGATCGACGCGCTGGGCGAATACCTGATGCGAGAAGTTGGCCGCGTCGTGCCCGCGCTACCCGTTCCGCTCGCAGCCCGCGCGCTGCTGGCCGAAGGCGGCAAGCCGCTCACGGCCTTCGAGCTGAAGGGGCGCATCCAGCGGCTGATCGAGGATCTCGAAGCGCGGGGGCACTACGTGCACATCCCGCGCGGCGATCGCGACTACGCGGTGGAGACGGGCCTGCGCGCGTTGCGGGAGCGCCATCTCGTCACGCTTGCCGACGGCAGCTACGCGCCGAACCCCGCGGAAACGCACGTGCTGCAATACTACGCCAATTCGCTGGCCCACTTGTTCCCGGCCGCGGCGCCCGTCCAAGCCGTGGCCTGAATCTGCTCTTACTTGTTCTGCATATGGTGAGCGAGTTGTTGCGCGGGCGTCCAGATAGCTTCGCGCAGCGTCGGATCAGGAATGGTCTCCGCGAGGGCCCGCTCGAAGCAGAGCAGCCACCCGTCCCGCTCCGCTTCCCCGATCGGCGCCACGAAATGGCGGCGCCGCAGCATAGGATGGCCGAACCGCTCGACGTAGAGCTGCGGTCCGCCGAGCCACCCCGTGAGATACCACGTGAGCTTCTGCGCGCTGCCCTCGAGGCTTGGCGGATGGATGTCCCGGCACGCCTTGGCCTCGGGCAGCGTGTCCATCAGTTCGTAGAACCGCGTCACGAGCGCACGGATCGTGGGTTCGCCGCCGATGGCGGTATAGAGCGACACGCTTTCGGCTTCGCTGTTCTGGTCGGACATGGGCGCTCTTGGTTGTCAGGGGCGCTTTTCAGGCAGCGGACAGTAGCCGTCCCGGCGGCTTTCGGCCATGCGTGCGGTGTCGCATCCGATCCCCTTTGAGAAAGCCCGCGCCGCCCGATAGATTGCCGGCGGTGACGAGGGGCAGGGGGCGCAAGTGCCTGAGGCAGTCAAACTGGGTTTCATCGGCTTCGGCATCATGGGCGAGCGGCTCCTGCGGGCCGCGCTCCACCAGGATCCGCACAATATCCGTGTCAGCGGCATCTACGACCCGAGCCCCGGTGCCTCCGCGCGTCTCAAGGGCATCGATGCCGCGCTCGTCGCCTTCGACAGCGCCGATGCGGTGATCGACGCGTCCGACTGCCTTCACATCGCTTCGCCGCCCTGGAGCCATCTCGATTATCTGGCCCGCTGCGCGAACAAAAGCCGCGCTGCCCTGTGCGAGAAGCCGCTCGCAACCGACGTCATCGCCGCCGGCAAAGCCGTGGCCGACCTCGCAGCACGCGGCATGCGGGCGGGCGTCAATTTCCCGTTCGCATCGTCCTTCGCGGTGGATCAGCTGCAGGCGTGGCTCGCCGGCGGCGTGATCGGGCAGCCGCAATCGGTCGAGATCGATCTCGCCTTCGCGGGCTGGCCGCGCTCCTGGCAGATGGACGCGGTGACGTGGCTCGACGGGCGCGCCGAAGGCGGTTTCACCCGCGAGGTGGCCTCGCACTTCCTGTTCCTCTCGCGCCGCCTGTGTGGACCGCTCTCCTTGAAGTCGGCAACCTGCCGCTATCCCGATGACGCCCGCAGCGAGCGCGCCATCACCGCGGAGCTGTCCGCTGGCCCGCTGCCGGTGCGTATGACGGGGAGCGTCGGCACGACCCAGAAGGATGATCACAACACCTGGACGCTGACCGGCCCCAAGGGCCGCATCCGCCTGCGCGACTGGTCTTTCGCCGAGCGCGACATCGACGGCGTCTGGACGGCGCCGCCCGACGCCATCCCCAACGAGAAGGCGCGGCCCCTCGTCCTGGCGCGGCAACTCGCCAAGGTCGCCGACATGACGCGCGGCGTCGCGACGAACCTCGCCACGCTCGAAGAGGCCTTCGAGGTGCAGCAGGTTGTCGAGGCGATCTTGCGCGCGCCCGCTTGAACCGATCACTCCGCGCGACGCAAAGGACATCGACATGATCGAGCGCATGCTGCCCTGGGATGGCCTCGGCCACGAACTCGTCGCTCACGACGGCGTGCTCTACGTCGGCGGCATCGTGCCCGAGGATACGAGCCGCGACATGTCCGGTCAGGCCGAGGACGTTCTGCGCCAGCTCAAGACGCTGCTGGAGAAGGGCGGGTCGGGCATGGACCGCGTCCTGCAGGTCACCATCTACGCCACGAACCTCGCCGAGAAGCCGGACTTCAACCGGGTTTGGAAGTCCTATTTCGCCGAGAGCGCGACGCCCGCCCGCGCCATGATCGGCGTCGCGGAACTCGGGCCCGGCGTGAAGCTGGAGATCACGGCCACCGCGGCGATCGGGACGAAGTAGGTCAGCCCGCGCGCAACAGCGGCACGGCGGCGGCAGCGAGCAGCACGGCCACGATACGCTGCCAGCCCAGCGGCTCCCTGAGCCAGAACACCGCGATGAGCACGGCGAACACCGCGCTCGTGTCGCGCAGCGCCGTCGCCGTTGCGATCGGCGCGCGCGTCCACACCCACAGGATGATGAGGTACGACGCCATGGCGGCGACGGCGGCCGGCACGGCGACGCGCCAGGTCGTGCGCACGTGGTCGAGGGGGGAACCCAGGTGGCGGATGCGCCAGCTCATGGCCGCCGCGTTGAGGATGGAGACGAGGGCGCCGTAGCCCCATGCCGAGCCCGACTGGCGCACGCCCTGGGCGTCGCACAGCACGTAGCCGGCAGTCGTCAGGCCTGCGAGCAGCGTCCAGCCCAGTGCGCTGCGCGAGAGGCCGCGGTCGGCTCCGGCGCCGAGGCTCAGGATGCCGAGCGACACCGTGATGAGGCCGATGCCCGAAAGCGCGGCGGGCCCCAAGGTCTCTCCCGCCAGGAGCGCGGCGAGCGGGACGACGAGCAGCACGGAGACGGCGCGCGCAATGGGATAGGCGACGCCGAACCCTGCCGTGGCATAAGCCCTAAGAAGCGCCGCCACGCTCGCCATGTTCATGCTGGTGGAGGCGAGGAGCCATGGCCATGCACCGGACTTCGGAAGGCCCGCCGCGAGCAGGATGGGCAGCCCGATCAGGGCACTGACGAGCATCTGCCCGGCCATGGCTTCGGGCGGCCGTGGGCTCGCCTTCACCGCGGCATTCCAGCCCGCGTGCAGCAGTGCACTGAAAAGGGCGGCGGCGACGTATTCGATGGGCATGGGCCACGTGAGGTGAGAGCAGGAAGCGCCGGGGCACGCCAGCGCCCGAGCTTGTCTCAGAAGGCAGCGCGTCGCGCAACCACGGTGGCTCGAGAAGCTTGGGCGGGGCCGAGCGGCGGCACAGCAAGAAGCAGCGTTTTGCGGCCAAATATATTATAGGAAATATATTAAATGTGAGGAAGGCTGCCGCAACGAGTTTCCATTAAGTCATTCTCAAGCGGAGACGTCTACGGTGCATGCGCCATCCCGCCGAACTCCATCGGGGATCGCGCGTCCGCAGCGGTCCCAATAGGAATGTCATGCGTATCGTCGCCTGTGTCGCTGGCCTCCACAATCTTTGGCTCGTTCTCTTGGCTGCCGGCGTCTGCGTCATGGGCAGTTGGGTCGGTCTCGAACTCTATCGACGCTCGCGCGAACGGCAGGATCGCCAGCGGTTGGGCTGGATCGTCCTCGCCTCGATCGCGACCGGGTCCGCGGTGTGGTGCACGCACTTCATCGCCATGCTGGCCTATGAGCCGGGCGTGCCGGTGACCTTCGATCCCTCGCTCACCTTCGCCTCCTTGATGATCATGATCATGGGCGCCGCGGCAGCCTACGCGCTTGGGCAAGGCCCGCAGCGCCTCGCTGGATATGCCGGTGGCGCCCTGCTCGGCGCCTCCGTTGCAGCGATGCACTACACCGGCATGCTCGCCTACCACGTCGACGGCATCATCACCTGGGATGCAGCCTACGTCGCCGCGTCCGTGACGATGGCGGCGGTCTTCGCGGCGCTGGCCCTGGAGGCAACGGGCCGCGCGCGCCCCCTGGTGCCTTTGGCGCTGTTCGTCCTGGCGGTCGTGAGCCTGCATTTCACGGGCATCACCGCCGTCACCGTCACGCCCTTCGTCACGGGCTACGAACTCGCCAATCCGCAGGCCCTGGCGGCTATGGCCGTGGCCATCGCCGGGGTCGCCATGCTCATCGTCGGCACCGGCGTCGCGAGTTATCTGATCGATTCCGACGCGAGCGAGCGCAATCTCGACGCGCTCCGCCACATGGCTTTGAACGACTCCCTGACCGGATTGCCCAACCGCACCAGCTTCAACAGCTTCCTCAATCATAAGTTGGAGCGCGCGCGGATCGATGGCTACAAGGTTGCCGTGATCGGTATCGACCTCGACAAGTTTAAGGAGATCAATGATATCCGCGGACACGATGCCGGAGACCAGGCCCTGCGCGCCATCGGCGAGCGCCTGAAGGCGCTGCGCAAGGACGGCGAATTCGTGGCCCGCATGGGCGGCGACGAATTCGCCGCCGTGAAGCGTTTCCAGGAGCAGCGCGACCTGATCGACTTCCTCTCGCGCGTCGAGACCGAGCTGTTCAAGCCTCTCCGCATCGACGAGGCGGAGGTCCAGACGGGCGCCAGCATCGGCGTCTCGGTATGCCCTGACGACGGCGACACGGCCGCGCGCCTCATCGGCAATGCCGACCTCGCCATGTATCGCGCCAAGGCCGATCTCACGCGCTCCGTCTGCTTCTACGAATCCGACATGGACGAGCTTGTACGCGCGCGCCGCGATCTTGCAGCCGACCTGCGCCGCGCCATCGAGCTCGACCAGCTGGAACTGCATTTCCAACCCCAGTCGAGCGTGTCCGATCGGAAAATCGTGGGCCACGAGGTGCTGCTGCGCTGGAAGCACCCCGGGCGCGGCTATGTTCCGCCTGCGGAGTTCATTCCTCTAGCCGAGGAGACGGGCATCATCATCCCCATCGGCGAATGGGTGTTGCGCGAGGCCTGCAAGGAGGCCGCGTCCTGGAAGTGCGACGACAAGATCGCCGTCAATCTTTCTGCGGTCCAGCTCACCCAGGTCGATCTTCCGAAGACCATCCTCGCGATCCTGATGGAGACGGGCCTGCCGCCGCGGCGCCTCGAACTGGAAATCACGGAATCGTCCATCATCCAGGACAAGGTGCGGTCGCTGCAGTCTCTGCGCCAGATCCGCGCGCTCGGCGTGAGCATCGCCATCGACGATTTCGGCACCGGTTATTCGTCGCTGGAAACGCTACGCTCCTTCCCGTTCGACCGCATCAAGCTCGACCGCTCGTTCATGAACGAGGTGGAGCATTCCGTGCAGGCGCGCGCCATCATTCGCGCCGTGCTGGCGTTGGGCCGGAGCCTCGATATCTCGGTGCTCGCCGAAGGCGTCGAGAGCGAACTGCAGCTGCAGATCCTCGAGGACGAGGGCTGCCACGAGGCCCAGGGCTATCATCTCGGCCGGCCTACGCCCGTCGCACAGGTCCGCCAGCCCGAGGAGCCCGAGGCGAAGGTCGCCTGAGGCCCAAGGGCCGCCGCGCTTCAGAGGCTACGCATCAGCCCGCCGTCGACGCGCAGGTTCTGGCCGGTGATGTAGGCGGCGCCTTCCGAGACGAGGAAGGCGATGGTGGCGGCGATCTCCGCGCTCGTGCCGTAGCGCTGCATGGGCACCGTCTGTCGCCGCTCCTCGCGCTGCGGCAGGCTGTCGATCCAGCCGGGCAGCACGTTGTTCATGCGCACGTTGTCCTTGGCGTACTGGTCGGCGAAGAGCTTGGTGAAGGCGGCGAGCCCCGCGCGGAACACGGCCGAGGTCGGAAACATGTCGCTCGGTTCGAACGCCCATGCGGTCGAGATATTGACGATGGCCCCGCCCTTCTGCGCCGCCATGATCGGCGCCACGAGCCGCGTCGGCCGGATCACGTTCATCAGGTAGGTGTCGAGCCCCGCGTGCCACTGCGCGTCAGTGATCTTGAGGATCTGGTCGCGCGGCCCGTGCCCCGCGCTGTTGACGAGCGCGTCGATGCGTCCCCACGCGGCCATCGTCGCATCGACGAGCCGCTGCAGATCCTCGTTCGACTGGTTCGATCCCGTCACGCCGATGCCGCCGAGCTCCATCGCCAGCGCCTCGCCCTTGCCGGATGACGACAGGATCGCGACCTTGAAGCCGTCCTGCGCGAGCCGCCGCGCCGCCGCCGCCCCCATGCCGCTGCCACCCGCCGTGACGATCGCCACCTTCATGCTGTGTCTTTGCTCCGCCCCTGCTTTGTCGCCCATCGACTGGTGCTATTTCGCTTTTTACTACTCGCGCAAATTGGCAGCCCCGAACTTTTTGATCAAGCAGGGAGCCACCAGCCTCTAGGAGACAGGGCGTGCGCTACGCCGTCGTGATCGAAAGGACGCCGAACAATTGCTCGGCCTACGTACCGGACCTGCCCGGCTGCGTCGCGACCGCGGCGACCGTTGCCGAGGTGGAGGCGGAAATCCGCGCCGCGATCCGGTTCCATATCGAGGGGCTGAAAGAGGACGGTCTGCCGATCCCGGCACCAAGCGCCACTTTTGCGTACGTGGACACCGACTGATCGAAAGTCCGCATGGACGCGCGAACTTCCGTCTGTCCACGGGCAGATCGACGCCCGTCCCTCTAGAGTTCATTGCAACCGGAGGCTCTACTCCCTACCGCACGCCGTTGAAGTTCTTCTCAAGCGAGGCCCAGCAGGAGGCGTAGTCCTGCTGCAACGTGTCGCTCTCGATGGCGAACTTCGTCACGTGCTGGGGAAAGCGCGTCTCGAACATGAAGGCCATCGTGCCCGTGAGCTTCACGGGCTTCAGCTCGTGCTTCGTCGCATGATCGTAGGCGCCTTTGTCGGGCCCGTGCGGCAGCATGCAGTTGTGCAGCGACGCGCCGCCCGGCACGAAGCCCTCGGGCTTGGCGTCGTAGACGCCGTAGATGAGCCCCATGAACTCGCTCATGATGTTGAGGTGGTACCACGGCGGCCGGAACGAGTGCTCGGCCACCATCCAGCGTTCCGGGAAGATCACGAAATCGATGTTGGCGGTGCCGGCCGTTTCCGACGGCGCCGTCAGCACCGTGAAGATCGACGGATCGGGATGGTCGAAGAGCAGCGCGCCGACGGGCGAGTAGGTGCGCAGGTCGTACTTGTAGGGCGCGTAGTTACCGTGCCAGGCAACCACGTCGAGCGGAGAGTGCGGGATCTCGCCGGCGTTGAACGTGCCGCACCACTTGAGCACGATGCGCGTCGTCTCGTCCCGATCCTCGAACCAGGCGACGGGCGTCTTGAAGTCGCGCGGATTGGCGAGACAGTTGGCGCCGATCGGCCCGCGATCCGGCAAGGTGAACTTGGCGCCGTAGTTCTCGCACATGTAGCCGCGCGCTGGCCCGTCGATGAGTTCGACCTTCACTTTCACGCCGCGCGGGATGATGCAGATCTCCCCGGGCGACGCCTCGATGCGCCCGAACTCCGTGACGAAGCGCAGGCTCCCCTGCTGCGGCACGACCAGCATCTCGCCGTCGGCGTTGAAGAACACCTCGTTCTCCATCGACTTCGTCGCGAGGTAGATGTGCGCGGCCATGCCGGCCTGCGTGTTGACGTCGCCGGCCGTCGTCATGGTGTGCATGCCAGTGATGAAAGTGAGATCCTTCGCCGGGATCGGCAGCGGGTTCCAGCGCAGTTGCGCGACGGGCATGTCGTGCTCGATCGATGGGCCCGTCTTCCACATCGGCATGGCGATGCGCTTGAATTTCGGCGTGTGCTTCACGGACGGACGAATGCGATACAGCCAGGAGCGCTCGTTGGTGCCGCGTGGCGCCGTGAACGGCGAACCGGACAACTGCTCGGCGTACAGCCCGTAAGGCGTCTTCTGCGGCGAATTCTGTCCGACGGGAAGCGCGCCCGGCAGCGCCTCCGTCTCGAAGTCGTTGCCGAAGCCCGGCATGTAGCCCTTGGCCGTCGCCTCGGAGAAGCCCGCTCGGAAATCCGCGCTCTGCGTGCCGTCTGCTGCCATGATCGTTCTCCTCCTGCTCCGTTTCTATTGCTTCGGCTGCCTGCTGCCGGTGCGTTTGGCGCTGCCCCTCACTCTAGCCCTCTCCCCGCTGCGGCTCGCGCCTTGCAGGGAGATGGAACGCAATCTCCCTCTCCCCGCAGCGCGGGGAGAGGGTCGGGGTGAGGGGCAGCCGCAAGCTTGTCGCCTAACGATTGGGCCCCATGTGCCACGTTCTGCGTATCTACCAACGCTCCAAGCCTTGCACCTCTCGGCCACCATGATAGTATCGTTTGAAACGAAATCAATAGGCAGGGCGCAGGCACGATGGACGAGGTGGCGGCCGGGACGGGGATGCTGGATCTGGAGCGGTTTCTGCCCTATCGCCTGGCCGTGCTGGCGGCGGACGTGAGCCGGGCGCTGTCGCAGATCTACACGCGCGAATTCGGCCTCTCGATCCCGGAGTGGCGCATCATTGCCAACCTCGGCCGCTTCGGCCCGCTCAATGCCGGCGACCTCGCGCAGCGCTCGAGCCTCGACAAGCCCAAGGTCACCCGTGCCTTGCAGAAGCTCGAGGCCCGCGGTCTCGTGGAGCGCAGCATCGAGAGCCACGACCGCCGCCAGGTGCGCCTGACGTTGTCACGCCGCGGCCGGTCCATGCTCGGCCAGATCGCCGGGCTGGCGCTCGACTGGGAGAAGGATCTTCTGTCCTCGTTGAAGGCATGCGATCGCGAGAGCCTTACGCGCATCATGGCGACGCTGGCAAAGCGTACCGAGGAACTAGCCCGTTCCTCCAAGACGCCGAAACACAGGCGGACAGTGATCTAAGGATGTCATGGTCGGGCTTGTCCCGACCATCCAGCTATCCGCAGGGCGCCGCGCTGAATTTGAGCTGGATCCTCGGGACAAGCCCGAGGATGACACGTGCTCATGGGTGCAGCGCTCCTCAGACCGCCGCGAAGAACAGTGGATCGGCCGTTCCCTGCGCTATGTAGTCGACGACGAGCTTTGCCAACAGCGGCGCCAGCAGGAAGCCGTGCCGGTAGCTGCCGTTGACGTGAATGACGTTCCCCGCCGGAATGATCTTCGGATAGTTGTCGGGCCATGACGGCCGCACGCCCGCGCCCGCGGTGACGACCTCCGCCTCGCCGAACGCCGGATGCAGCGCGTAGGCGAGCGAGAGCAATTCCAGCGACGAGCGCACCGTCACCGGGCTGTCGTCCTCGCTCTCGATCACGGTGGCGCCCACCATGAATTCGTGATCGGGCCACGGCACCACGTAGAGCGGATGTCGCGGATGCAGCAGCCGCACGGGCCGGCTGAAAGAGACTTCCTTGGTGCGGATGACGATGCGCTCGCCGCGCACGCCGCGCAGGGGCTTCAGCGCGTCGCGTGCGCCCATGCCCCGGCAATCGATCACGAGCGTGCCCGCGGGTGC
>RXJK01000076.1:541-2812 GCA_003963125.1 Hyphomicrobiales bacterium | reverse complement strand
GTCGAATTGAAGCGCCGTCTCCTGTTCGAAGAACTCGACCGCGCGCGGCACGGCGTCGAGGAAGGCATCGACCCTCAGGGCGTCGAACTTGTCACCAGCCTCATGCTCGATGTAGCGGCGCGCATCAGCCGCGCTGTCCTTAATTCCTTCTCTCTTGGCCAACGGATTTCCGGGCATCCACATCCAGCCGCCGGAACGCGCCGATGTGCCGCCGAAGACCGGCTCTTTCTCGGCGACGATGACATCAAGGCCTCTTGCAGCCGCGGCAACGGCTGTGGCCAGGCCCGCGGCTCCCGCGCCAATCACCAGAACGTCGCACGTGCGAACTTCAGATTCGGCCATGAATTCCTCCCCGCGACAAGGGCGTCGCTCTCGCCAGTAATTTGCTGTTGACGAACTAATTTGTTTTTGCCTAATAGTTAGCGCGGCGTCAAGCTCCTGCTTGAGCTAAAAATCGAACCCGCACGTGGCTTCGCGCTGCCTAACTGGACGAACGAAGGTCGGCGCCGCCACTCGTCGGTGGGTCCACATCCGCTCAACGCGAAAGCTTCGGTTTTCGCCAGAATTCCGGAAGGTCAAAGCATGACTGACTTGTTGTTCAGCCCCCTCAATGTCGGCGGGATGAGGCTGCCGCATCGTGTTGTCATGGCGCCGATGACGCGCGCCCGTTCAACGCAGCCCGGAGATGTGCCTAACCGGATGATGGCTGAGTATTATGGCCAGCGCGCCACTGCCGCGCTGATTGTATCGGAAGCGACGCAGATATCGCGGCAGGGGCAGGGCTATTCGTTCACCCCGGGGATCTATTCGGACGATCAGGTCGCAGGTTGGCGGCTTGTTACCGATGCCGTTCACGCTGCCGGAGGACGCATCTTCCTGCAGCTCTGGCATGTCGGGATAATGAGCCATTCGACCTTTCATGCTGACGGCAAGCCCGTGGCACCATCGGCACTTTCATCCGATGCCACGGTGTGGATCGCCGATGAGGTCACAGGCGCAGGCGGCATGGTGCCGTGCACGGTACCGCGGGCCCTTCACACCGACGAGATCCCAGGAATTGTCGACGACTATCGTCGCGCGACGGCCAACGCCATGGCCGCAGGATTCGACGGCGTCGAGATCCACGGCGCCAACGGTTACCTGATCGACGAGTTTCTGCGCCGCTCCTCCAACCGTCGCGCGGATCGGTATGGCGGCTCGAGGGAGAACCGAATGAGGTTCCTCTTCGAGGTTACCGAGGCGGTCAGTGCCGAGGCGGGCGCCGGGCGCGTGGGCATCAGGCTTTCTCCCCTCATAACACAGCGAAACATGAAGGACGACGAGATCATTCCGGTGACACTCGAGGTAGCCCGCCATCTCCATAAAGTGGGATTGGCCTACATCCATCTGTCCGAGGCGGACGGGCCGGATGTGCCGAACGTGCCCGAAGCTTTCCGCCGCGAACTCAAGGCGGCTTTCCCCGGGCCGATCATCGCGGCCGGCTACTTCACCAGGGAGAGGGCCGAAAAGACGCTTGGCACCGGATTGGTTGACGTTATCGCCTTCGGGCGGCCCTTCATTGGCAACCCGGATCTGCCGCGGCGCCTGCGCGAAGGATTACCCCTGGCGGACCACAATCGGGAACGTTTGTTCGGCGGCGGCCCCGATGGCTATTCGGACTACCCGGATTGGAGCGCCGCTGCTTGATCGGGCCCCATCAACCCCGGCTTCGTCCCTGAGGCCGGGCCCTCATAGCCGTGATTTTGGAGATCGAGATGACTGTCGGCAAGCGAGGCTTCGTCGCCCTTTGGCACAACATTCCGCCTGAGATCGACGAAGAGTACAATTTGGTTCACACGCGCGAGCACGTACCCGACTATGTCGCGAACGCCGCGGGTCGCGGCGGGATCGAATTCGGGAGACGGTACAGCGACGGCGACGGACAATTGCCGCGTTACTTCATGCTCTATCCGGCCAAGGATATGTCGGCCTTTGAGCGTCTGGCGGCCAAACCCTGGGCGGAGCATCCCGGCGGCACATCCGAGTGGTTCAACTCGATCATCAACCAATACCGGGACTCCTGGCGCAACAATTGCCGTCTGATCCACGAGACAGGGGGTGGGACGGGCGGCTCGGCGCTGAGCCTGATCATGAGGTTGTCACCGCAGGCGGCTGCAGGTGTCCCCGCTGTGAGGGCGGCCCTCGAGGAACTGGTTGCCTTGCCGCAGGTGCTTGGCGCAAGGCTCGGGTTGACCGATCCCGCCATCGAGCCAAACCGACCGCGCCTCTCGG
>RXJK01000076.1:0-491 GCA_003963125.1 Hyphomicrobiales bacterium | reverse complement strand
TCCGGTCGGCGTGATGGTGGTTGAAGGCTTCAATCGCCTGCTGCTCGCACAGGCCGTGCCTTTGATCAGGAACCTGCTTGTTCAACGCGGCATCGCGGTCGATGAACCACGATATGGTCTCTATCAACTGGCATATGAGTTGCGGCCGGATGCACTTGATAGCATCGCCGCTTTCGGCGGCCATGAAAAGCGATGGTAGGGCCAAGAGGCCCGGCAGAGTCTTACCCCTCGGCGCAGCTGCAATGTGTTGCGCGGGGCTGGCCTCGACATGCCGAGCCGAAGCGCCTGGTTTGCGTCGAGGTAGCGATCGAAGGCTAGCCCGGAAATCAATATCCGGATGAGGGAGATTTCGACGTCCGACTTGCCGATGTGAATTTGCCGGCAAGCGCGTCGAGGGCGCCGGACAAGACGGTTACATCCGTTCCCACTGCCACGAAGGTGGCACCCATTTCCAGATAGCGTTTGGCCAGCCCATGGTCGGATGTCAGTAT
>RXJK01000292.1 GCA_003963125.1 Hyphomicrobiales bacterium | reverse complement strand
CAGGAGATCAACCTCGACGCGGCATTGGCCCTGAAGGGCGTGCATGCGATCGTCACCGGTGCCGATCTGCCGGAAGGCCTGCCGCCGATCCAGTGCCGTATTCCCACGCATGGTGACCTGTCGCCCTACCTGCAATACCCGCTTGCGCGCGACAAAGTGCGCTATGTGGGTGAGCCCATCGCGGTGATCGTGGCCGATACGCGCGCGATTGCCGAGGATGCGGCGGAGCTGATCGAGGTCGACTTCAGTCCGCTTCCAGCGGTCACCGATCCGGCGCGGGCGATCGAGCCCGGCGCCGAGCCGATCCACGAGCGCGGCAATCTTGCCGGCAGGTGGGGCTTCGACCTCGGCGACGTCGCGTCCGCGCTAGGCGAGGCGGCCTTCACGGCTTCCGACAGCTTCTCCATCCAGCGCCACTCGGCCATGCCGATGGAGACGCGGGGCCTGCTCGCGACCTATGATGCCGGCCGCAATCTGCTCGACATCTACGGCCCGACCAAGGTGGTGCACACCAACCGCAACATGCTGGCGGCGATGCTCGGCATGGGCGAAGCCGAGATCCGCATGATCGAGCCGGATGTCGGCGGCAGCTTCGGCGCGCGCGGCGAGTTCTATCCGGAAGACTATCTCATCCCGTTCGTCGCCATGCGCGTGCGGCGGCCGGTGCGCTGGATCGAGGATCGCGTCGAGCATTTCGCCTCGATCAACCATTCGCGCGATTGCGCTTTTCACGTCACCGTCGCCGCCGACAAGGACGGGACCATCACCGCCTTCGACGTGAAGCTGGTGAGCGACATGGGCAGCTACATCCGCACCCATGGCGATGTGGTTCCCTCGCATGCCGCCGCATCGTTCCCGGGGCCATATCGCATTCGCAACTACCGCATCGACGCGATGACGGTGATGACCAACAAGACGCCGACCGGAACCTACCGGGCGCCAGGCATGTTCGAGGCCAATTTCGCCCGTGAACGCGCCATCGATCGTCTTGCCGACAAGATGGGGATGGACCGCGCCGAACTGCGCCGCCGTAACCTGATCCAGCCGGAGCAGATGCCCTGGTATGTCGGCACCGAGAGCGTCAAGCGCCCGACCATCTTCGACAGCGGCAACTTCCCGCTGATCATGGACCGGGCGTTGAAGGCTTATGGCTGGGACGTTCCGTTCGAGCGCGAAGCAGGTGGCTGGAAGCGCGGCAGAGGTCTCTGCGCGCTGGTCGAGCCGTCGGGGCTGGGGCCGTTCGAGGGCGTGCGCATCGAAGTCGACCAGCATGGCAAGGTGCAGATCTTCTCGGGATCGAGCAATCAGGGGCAGGGCCACGAGACCATCCTGGCGCAGATCGCCTCGGAAGTACTCACCGTGCCGATGGAGAAGATCCGCGTGCGCCACGGCGATACCGGCATCATTACCTTCGGCGGCGGCACCTATGCCAGCCGTACAGCCATCATGGGCGGCGCCGCGGTTCACAGCGCATCCGTCGGCGTGCGCGACAAGGCGCTCAGGGCAGCCTCGCTGAAGTTCGGCATCGCGGTGGAGGACCTCGACCTGCGCGAGGGCGCCATCTGGCACGGCCAGAAGAACGAGCCCGTCGTCACCCTCGGCGGCATCGCCCGCATGCTGATGCCCGGCAACCCGGAGATACTGGTCACGCCGTCGGCCGGCAACATTCCCGACAATGACGGCCTTGTGGTGACCAGCTACGTGCGTGGCGTTCCCGCGGGGGCTGCCGTCTTTGCGGTCCACATGGCCGACGTCCTGGTCGACCCGGAGACGGGAGAGACCAAGGTCGAGCGCTACTTCGTCGCCTGCGATGTCGGCCGCCAGCTCAACCCGCTGATCGTCGAGGGCCAGATCGTCGGCGGCGTCGTTCAGGGCCTTGGCGGGACATTCCTGGAGGAGCTCGCCTACAACGAGGACGCGCAACTGACGACCGGCACTTTCGCCGACTATCTGATGCCGAACGTCTACGATGCGCCGCCGATCACCGCTCTGGTGTTCGAGGAGTCGCCGGCCCTTACCAATGTGCTGGGGGTAAAGGGTGTCGGCGAGGTGGGGCCATCGGGCGTCGGCGCCACCATCGGCAACGCCATCGCCAACGCGCTCGCGACCGGCACGGGGCTCAACAGACTGCCGCTGACGCCGGAGCGCATCCTGCAATCGATCGGCTTCGGAGGGGTGAAATGAAGCCGGCGCCGTTCGACTATTTCGCTCCGACGACGCTGGAGGAGGCGCTCGGCCTGCTCAAGCAGTACGGCTCCGATGCCCGTGTCATCGCCGGCGGGCAGAGCCTCGTGCCGATGCTGGCATTGCGGCTCGCCCGGCCGGAAGTGATCGTCGATCTCAATCGCATTCCATCGCTCGCCGGCATCGCCGAGGACGGCCAGAGGCTGCGCATCGGCGCCATGACGCGTCAGGCAAAGGCGCTGGCGAGCCCGCTGGTTCACGAGAAGCTGCCGCTGTTGCGCCTCGGCCTGGAGAATGTCGGCCACCCGCCGACGCGCGCCCGCGGCACGCTGGGCGGCAGTATCGCCCATGCCGACCCCGCGGCCGAGACGCCGACGGTGATGCTCGCCTACCGCGCGACGATGATAATCGCCGGCAGCGACGGCGAACGCTGCGTTCCGGCGGACGAGTTCACGCTGGGCACGTTCGATACTTGCATTGCGGAAGGCGAAATCCTGAAGGAGATCGTCGTCGAGGCTCGCCCCGACGAGGGCACGGGCTTCTTCAAACTGTCGCGTCGGCGCGGCGATTTCGCCATGGCCTCGGCGGCGGCGC
>RXJK01000283.1 GCA_003963125.1 Hyphomicrobiales bacterium | reverse complement strand
CTTTCGCGGATTACCACCCCGATGCGCCCGGCGGTGTTCCAGGCGGGCGTTCGATCGTGGCCAAACCTTATGACGGCCGTGAATTGCGCAACGAAATCCATCGACTGCGGCCACCGCTGCGCGAGATCACCATGCTCGGCATGATGATCGGAACCGGCAAGGAGCTGCCGCACTTCTTCAACTTCATGCGATCGCCGGTCTCGGCTTTCTACGTAGGCAAGATCGTGCTGCGGTTCCTGCGCGACATGATCGTCTACAGGCGGCCCATGCGCCTGGTGAACGGCAACGCGCTGGTGGCGCGGCTCGCAAAATCATGCATCGACCGAAATGTCTCCATCATGACGCGATCGCCGGTGGTGGAATTGACCAGGGAGGGCAACACCGTCAGCGGCGCGATCATCGACAGTCCGTCCGGAAGGGTCGAGATACGGGCCGCCAAGGGCGTGATGCTGGCGGCGGGCGGGTTTTCCCAGGATGTCGTGCGTCGCAAGGAATTGTTCAAACACGCGCCGAGCGGCTATGAACACGTCACGCCGGCCGCCCCCGGCAGCACCGGCGACGGTCTAAGGCTGGCGGAAAAAGCTGGGGGAAGCATCGACGATACTCTGCCGCAGCCCGCGGCATGGGTGCCGATCTCGCGACCGCTGCGTTCAGATGGGACCCTAGGCACGTTCCCGCATTTCGTTGACCGTTCAAAGCCTGGCGTCATCGCCGTGACGCGCAGCGGTCGCCGCTTTGTTAACGAGGCGAACTCCTACCACGACTTCTGTCAGGCGATGCTTGCCCGCTGCACCGATGAGCAAAGTGAGGTCTGCGCCTTCTTCATCACCGACCACAGGGCCTTCCGCAAATATGGACTGGGCTTCGCCAAGCCATCGCCCGTGCCGTACAAGCATCTCGTCAAGACGGGCTACCTTTTCGAGGCTGGCTCGCTGGCGGAACTTGCCGAACAGATCGGCGTCGACGCGGCCCAGTTGAAAGAGACAGTATCGGCGTTCAATCGGCACGCCGCCAATGGCGAAGATCCTGAGTTTCGAAAGGGCAGTACCGCCTACAACCGCTCGCTCGGCGATCCCAATCAGAAGCCCAACCCGTGCGTGGCGCCGATCATCCGCGGGCCTTTCTACGCGGTCAAGCTGCTGATCGGCGATCTCGGCACCTTCGTCGGGGTGCGTTGCGACGAGCATGCGCGGGTTCTCGACCAGGGCGGCAGGCCCATTAACGGGCTGTACGCGGCCGGAAACGACGCCGTCAGCATCATGGGCGGGAATTATCCCGGCGGGGGCACGACCCTCGGCCCCGCCATCACCTTCGGCTACATAGCGGCGGGCCATATGGCTGGGGCCAACCGCTGAGCAGTGTTCAGATCCCAAGGCGAGAAATGACCCATATCGAATTTCGTGTCGCACGGATGGAAGCCATAGAGGCCATCAAATCCCTGAAGGCACAGCACATGTATCTGGCCGATTCCGGCTACCCGGTCGACGAGCTGACCGATCTCTGGTGTGAAGACGGAGAAATGCTCGGCGTCTACAGCGACGTGGACGATCCCGGCAAACCCGGCGAAGGCGCGCAAAAACCATATCGCGGCCGCGAGCAGATCCGTTCTTTCTGGGCTTTGCACGACAGGCTCTACGACTGGTGCCTGCATCTGATCGGATCGCCGATGATCGACGTGGCTGACGACCTGATAAACGCTTCGGGGAAATGGACCTGGCTGATGCTGGCGTCACGAAAGGTCGACGGCGAGGATGCCGCGATATGGCTCGGAGGCACCCAGACGGAGACATACCGCAAGGAAGGGGGAGCGTGGCGGTTCCGCACCCTGCGAACCGATCTGGAGCTTGTGGCTAGGCATGTCGATGGTTGGACGCCGAGCCGCTATCTCACACAGCCGCCGGTTTGATGCCGGCCTTGCCGAAATTATAGCGCGTGGCGGTGATGCGATGTTTGACAAGGGACATTACGATTTCATCATAGTCGGCGCCGGCTCGGCGGGATGCGTGCTTGCGGCGCGACTGTCGCAGTCCGGCAGATACCGGGTTCTGTTGCTCGAGGCTGGCGGAGAGGACAGAGGCTTTTGGGTTGATGTCCCGCTCGGCTACCCGATGCTGTTCGCCAATCCGAAGGTCAACTGGATGTTCGACAGCGAACCTTTGCCGGAACTGAACGGCCGCACGACATACATGCCCCGCGGCAAGATTCTGGGCGGCACCAGTTCGATCAACGGGATGGTCTACATGAGGGGCCATCCGGGCGACTATGACGGCTGGCGCCAGCGCGGCTGCGCAGGCTGGAGTTTCGAGGACGTGCTGCCCTATTTCCGTAAGGCGGAGGACCAGAGCCGCGGCGCCGACATGTTCCACGGCGTAGGCGGCCCCCTGAAGGTTTCCGATCATCAGGAGACCTATCCCCTAGCCGACGCATTCATCGAGGCCGGCATCCAAGCAGGCCTGCCAGCCAATCGCGATTTCAACGGAGAGCGGCAGGAAGGGATCGGCTACTACCAGACCAACACGCACCGAGGCAGGCGGTGGAGCACATCCCGGGGTTACCTCAGGCAGGCACGAACGCGATCGAATCTCGATGTCGAAACACGAGCCCATGTGTCGCGAATTCTGATCGAGAACGGCGAGGCGGCGGGCATCGAATATCGGTCTTCGCACGGCCCGGCGGTGGCTTATGCGCGGCGTGAGGTGATTCTGGCGGCCGGCGTTTTCGGTTCGCCGCAACTGCTTATGCTATCGGGCATCGGCCCCGGCGAGCATTTGCAAAGCCAGGGCATTGCGGTG
>RXJK01000131.1 GCA_003963125.1 Hyphomicrobiales bacterium | reverse complement strand
TCAGAACACGCCTGATTTGGGAATCCTGATTCCGACTAACTCTGAAAGGTTCTAGCCAAAATCATGCCCGCCGACATGCGTGCGTGGTCGCCGCTCGCCCGCGCACAGGCCATCGAGATCGCGACCTTCATGAGCCCCTACCTCCTGTCCTGCCAGGGCGATCGGGTGTCGCTCGGCCACGGGGTCGAGGCGCGCTATCCCTTCCTCGACCCGCGCGTCATCGACTTCGCGCAAGGCCTGCCGTCGAACCTCAAGCTGTCGGGCCTCAAGGACAAGCTGATCCTGAGGAAGCTCGGCGCCCGGCATCTGCCGCAGGACATCAGCGCGCGGCCCAAGCAGCCCTATCGCGCGCCGACGACGACCTCGTTCTTCGGTCCAGGCGCGCCCGGCTACGTGCGCGAACTCTTGTCGCCGGACATGCTGGCGGCCCACGGGCTCGTCGAGGTGGAGCCCACCCGCATGCTCGCCGAAAAGGCCTGGGCGCGCGAAGGTCGCCTCTCGGGCGAGCGCGAGGAGATGGCGCTGATCGGCATCCTGAGCCTGCAGATCCTGGCGCACTGGCTGCGGCACGAACTGCCGCAGACCGTCGCGGCGGAGACAAAGCGTCTGCGCACAGGTGCCCCCTCCGTCATCATCGATCGATGCGCTGCTTGATAGGAACGAGACGCGAATGAACGTGCAAGCAAGGAGCGGCAGCGCCATGGGAGATCTGGCCCAGGCCCTCGACATCGATGCCTCGGCCGAGGCCGCCCGCATCGAGGCGTATCTGCGCGAGATCGTCGGCAAGACGCTGCGTCGCAAGGGCGTGGTGCTCGGCGTCAGCGGCGGCGTCGACAGCGCCGTGTGCGTGACGCTCGCCAAACGCGCACTCGGCGCCGACAAGGTGTTCGCCGTGCTCATGCCGGAAAAGGATTCCGCCTCCAAGAGCACCGAACTCGGCCGCCTCATCTGCGAAGGCCTGGGCGTGCCCTATGCCGTCGAGGACATCGCGCCGGCGCTTGATGCGCTCGGCTGCTACCGCCGCCGCGACGAAGCCATCCGCACGCTCTTCCCCGAGTTCGGCCCCGACTGGAAGATGAAGATCACGGTCGAAGGCGGCGCGCTCAAGCAGGACCGCATGAATTACTTCGCGCTCACCGTGCAGGCGCCTGGTGGTCCGCTCGAAACGAAGCGCATGCCGCTGCCCGTCTATCTGGCCGTCGTCGCCTCCACCAACATGAAGCAGCGCACGCGCAAGATGATCGAATATTTCCACGCCGAGCGGCTGCACTATGCCGTCATCGGCACGCCCAACAAGCTCGAGTTCGATCTCGGCTTCTTTGTGCGCGGCGGCGACGGCCTTGCCGACGTGAAGCCTATTGCCCACCTCTATAAGACCCAGGTCTACAAGCTCGCCGAGGCCATCGGCGTGCCGGAGGCGATCCGCTCGCAGCCGCCCTCGACCGACACCTACAGCCTGCCGCAGACGCAGGAGGAGTTCTATTTCGCGCTCCCCTACAACCTGATGGACCTGATGCTGTTGGCCCACGAGAGCGGTGTGCCGGCGATCGATGCGGCCCGCGCAACCAACTTCAGCGAAGACCAGGCCCAACGTGCCTTCCAGGACATCGTCGCCAAGAAGCGCATCGCCACCCAGCTCCACCAGCCCGCCCTCAAGATCGAAGGCTAAGTCCGCCTCGCTGTCGCCCTCGGGCTCGTCCCGAGGGCCCAGCCCTCCGCACGCGAGGGGCAAAGCTCGCGCCGCTCCCCCTGATGCGTTCCCGGCCGAGCGCAGCGAGAGCCGGGATCTTTCCCCCTTGCGATTGAGGCTCGCGGGAAGACCCCGCACAGCTATGCTGACGCACGTCTTCCGGGGACGCAGATTGGCAAACGGGGTCGTCCAAGGGTGCCCCAGGCGCTCCCGGTTCAGTGTCTCGCGCTTCAGCCCGCCTTGCGCGCCCAGACGACGCGCGCGTTGCCGTCGGCATCGCTCACTGACTGCACCGGCCCGTAGCCCTTGCTGCGCTCGAAGAGCGCGCGCACCTGCCGTTCCTGCCCCAAGCCGATCTCGAACATCAGCGCACCCTCGGGCTTGAGGAAACTGAGCGTATCGCGGATCACACGCTGGTGGATGCTGAGCCCGTAGGGCCCGCCGTCGAAGGCCTCGCGGGGCTCGAACTTGAGGAGTTCCGCGCGATCCGTCGCGAGTTTGCCCTGCGAGATATAGGGCGGATTGCAGACGACCGCGTCGATGGTCCCTTCGAGCGACATCCCCGCCAAGCCGCCGAACAGATCCCCCTGCACGACGCTGACGCGGTCCGCGAGGCCGAGCTGCGCCACGTTGCGCCGGGCGAGGCTCGTGCAGCCCTCCGTCAGGTCGGACGCCCACACCCGCGCGTGGCGGACGTGATGCGCGATGGCGCAGGCGAGGTTGCCCGACCCGCAGCACATGTCGATCACGCGGCGATCCTCGCCGGCAAGCAGTCCGATCGCGGTCCGTGCGAGGAGTTCGGTCTCCGCCCGCGGCACCAGCGCGCCCTCGTCCGTGAGCAACGTCAGTCCCATGAAGGTTTCGCGGCCCGTCACGTAGGCGAGGGGGATGCCCGCCGCACGGCGCGCGATCATCGCGTTGGCCGCCTGCACCCAGTTGCCGGGCTCGATCCGCTGCGCCGCCTCGATGATCAGCGCTGCCTCGCGAGCCGCAGCGGCAATGCCCGCCTGCTGCAAGCTTGCGATTGCATCTTGTAGCAATTGTTCTGTTTCTCCGGATTGCGATAGTCCGGAGAGGGACGATGAAGGAGGGAGGGTCAAGGCGACCGTTCACCTTTCTGCGCGCGGCGCCGCCACGCTGACGGATAAGCTTTGACAGGTTTTGCCCGAGGACTTTAATACGAGTATCAGCCGTTTCGGCGGGGCGGGCAACGCGATTGCAGGCAACGCTCGCAATTTGGTGAAGCCGTCGCGTGCGTGTGCCTGCTATTGAAGGCACGTAGGGTCGAGTGGGTTGGGCATATGGATACGGCGAGGCGGTTGAATTTCGAGGCGCCCGTAGAACGCGTGGAGGCGCCTGCGCTCCGTTTGCCCACGCACGACGCGCCGATGCCGATCGGCGACCGCAACGAGAACCCCAAGGACATCGGGCTTGCCGCGCTCATCGCCGAGGATTGGCGTACGCACAACCGCGAGGTCCTGAGTTCGGGCTTCATCGCCCTCACCATGCACCGGCTCGCCAATGCGCGGATGGACCTGCCGAAGGTCCTGCGCGCCCCGTGCTCACTCCTCTATTGGATGTTGTTCCCGCTCGTCAGCCGCTTGATCGGCGTGTACCTGCCGTACGTCACGCGGGTCGGCCGGCGCGTGCGCATCTGGCATTACGGCGGCATCTGGCTCGGCGCGCGCTCGATCGGCGATGACGTGCACATCCGCCACAACACGACGTTCGGCGTGCTCAACCGCCAGGATCTCGAAGCCAAGCCCATCATCGGCAACCGCGTCGAGGTCGGCGTCGGCGTCTGCATCATGGGCCCGGTGACGGTCGGCGACGATGCTGTGATCGGCCCGAACTCCGTCGTCATCCGCGACCTCGCGCCCGGCGCCGTCGTCATGGGCGCGCCGGCCCGCCAGGCCGCGCTTTGGAAAGATGCACCGCAATCCGCAAATGGAGGTCGACGTGCAGGAGCAGCTGAATAGGCGTCAGGCCGGACGATTGCTGGCGGCTCTGGCGCTCGTGCCGGGAGTGGCAGGCATGACACGCACCGCATGGGCATCGGCACCCGCCGCTGCCGGCGTCAATGCCGGCCCGGGGCTCCCCGCCTCGCTCTTGGCCGACCTCGACCTGCTGCGCCAGAAGCGCATTCTGTTCCTGCATCATTCCGTCGGCGACAATATTCTCGAGGGCCTGCGCGCCATCGAAGCGACGTCGGCTGCGGGCGCACGCGTGAACATCCAGGATGTGAGCGCCGCCGCGCAGGGCTCCGCGGGCCTCTTCGAGATCAGGGGTGGCGAGAACGGAAAGCCCCACAGCAAAATCGAGGCGTTCGAGACAATATTGTCGTCAGCCGCGACGGGCCCGTTCGATCTGGCGCTCATGAAGCTGTGCTACGTCGATTTCGATCCCTCGACCGATGCCCGCGCGCTGTTCGAGCGCTACGCCCGTGCAGTGGACACGGTCACGAAGGCCCGGCCCGGGCTGCGTCTCGTTCACGCGACGACGCCGCTCACCCCGTATCCGACCGAGCTCAAGTGGCGCGTCTACCGCATGGTGGGCAAGCTGGTGTGGGAGGACGAGGCCAATCTCAAGCGGGCGAAATACAACGAGCTGATCCGCGCCACCTTCGCCGGCGCGCCGATCCTCGACATCGCGCAACTGGAATCGACCCGGCCCGACGGCGGCCGCGAGGCCTTCCGCTTGCGCGGCGAGACTTTCCAGGCGCTGTATCCAGGCTTCACCGAGGACGACGGCCATCTCAATCGGGCTGGCCAGGCGGTGGTCTCGCCGGCGGCCGTCCAGGTGATCGCCGAAGCCCTGCGCCGCGCCTGAAGGCTGCACGCCCCGGTCGCAAAGCCGGTGCGATCCTCTCAAGATCCCGGAAAGATGGGCCGCCGCATGATCGGCCCGCCGAGCCGCTCGGAAAGCGCGCCGCCAGGGTCGCGGCCTGTGAGCGTCTTCGCCGCCGATTTCAGCGCCAGGATGGCGATCTCGGCAACGTCGGTGAACGCCGCCAGTGGCCAGCCGAAATGCTTGGCGAGGTAATAGAAGCGGCTGCGGAAGAACGGGTCGGCGAGGCTCGCGCCATAGATCAACGGTTCGCCGCTCGCCTTGGCTGCCGTTCCGCCGATGTGCCGCGCGACGGCTTCTCCGACCGCCCAAAGCTCGTATCCGGCATCGACCGCGCGCCGGCACAGATCGGTCTCCTCGAAGTAGAGAAAGAAGGCCGGATCGAAGCCGCCGAGCTGCCGGAAGTGCTGCATGCGCAGCAGCATGATGCCGCCGCCCAGCCAGTCGGTTCGGAACGGCGCCTGCCCCGGATTGATCGGGGAGGTGCCGCGCACGTGGCTGGAGACGCCGGCTGCAACTTTCAGGATCTCGAGCGGACTGGGCAGGCCACCCGCATTCTGCAACTGGCTGTCGCCATAAACCCACGTGGCGGGCGCAGCGGCCATCGCCTTAGGATGCGCGTCCATGAATGCGACGAGCAGCTTGAGCGCGTCTTCGGGTAGCAAGGCGTCGGGGTTCAGCAGCAATCCGTAAGGCGTGTCGGCCTCCTTGAGGCCCAGGTTGCAGCCGCGTCCGAAGCCGATGTTGCCGCCGGACTCGATCACGCGCACCCACGGATGGCTGACGCGGATCTGCTGCGCCGTCCCATCCTTGCTCGCGTTGTCGACGACGACGACCTTCACCAGTCCGTCGGCGTGCGCCGGCGCGAGCCCGTCGAGGCATTGGCCGATGACGGAACTGGAGTTGTAAGTCACTACAACGCAAGTGACTGCCGCTGTCATATGCCCCGCTCCAGATTGCGACGATGATTGACGGATAGATAATCCGCATCCCCTTGCATTTCTGCAGACATCGATGAACGTCCTAAAGAAGGCCCCGCGCACGCGGGGTTGGGCCCACCGAGCCAGTGTGGCCGGCCTTCAATCGGGCATTCCGCTCCCGTTTGCATCTTTATTTCACGCCCCTGTGGCAACGTGCGTTAAATATCACACGGAAAATCCGACCCAAGCTGCACTGCAAATGCTACTCCATTCAAGAAACTCGAAGGGGCGGCGCGCGCACCGCGCGATGGCTCCAATGTCGTCGTTTGCCGCCTAGGGACCCGTGAATGCGCGAGAGGATCGGCTATCTCGTTCCGGAATTCCCTGGACAAACGCATTTGTTTTTCTGGCGCGAAATCCAGGCGCTGGAAGATCTTGGACTTTCAATCGACCTGTTCTCCACGCGCCGTCCGCCGCGTGAGCTGATGGTGCACGAATGGGCACAGCGGGCCGAAAAGCGCACCGTCTACCTGATACCCTTCATAATTGGCGATGTTTTCGGCACCGCATCGGTCCTTTTGAAAGCCGGGCCGCTGCGGCCGATCAAGTGCCTGCGTATCGCAATGGCTGTCAAAGAACTGACATTTGCTCAGCGCGTGCGTCTTGCTGCTCTGATCCTGCCGGCAGCCAAGATCGCAGGGCTGGCCAGGCAGGCCGGCATATCGCACCTTCACGTCGGCTCGTGCGCGGATTCCGCGAACATCGCCCTCTTCGCCTCGATCCTCAGTGGTCTGAGATATAGTCTGTCCCTCCTGGGGCCCACGCTCGAAGGCTACGGTCCCAACCAGGAGGCGAAGTGGGAACACGCGGCCTTCGCGCTGATCATGTCCGATCTGCTCTACCGGGTCGCGACGGAACGCCTCAAGGGGCACGTTCCTGCAATCGTGGAAGTTGTGCCCGTGGGCGTCGATCTCGACATCATGAAGCGGCCGGAACCCTATGCCCCGTGGCGTCCCGGAGATCCGTGCAGGATTTACAGTTGCGGACGCCTGAACGCGGTGAAGGGGCATGTCCACCTGATCGACGCCGTCGTGAAACTGCGCCAGATGGGCATCCCCGCCCAACTGGAGATCGCCGGCGAGGACGAGACCGGCGGTAAGGGCTACCGCCTCACCGTTGAACGTCACATCGCCGATCGGCAGGCAGGTGGCTTCGTGCATCTGCTTGGGGCCGTGTCCGAAGCGCGCCACAAGGCGTGCCTCGAGACAGCGCACGTATTCGCACTGGCAAGCCTCAACGAGGGCATCTCGGTGGCGCTCATGGAGGCCATGGCGATGCGCACGCCGATCGTCGCGACCGCAGTCGGCGGCAATGGCGAGCTGATCGAGAGCGGCGTCAACGGCATCCTCGTAAAGGCCGGCGATGCCGATGTTTTCGCTGAAGCCTTGGCCAACGTGCTTCGCAACCCTGACCTTGCCCTGGCTCTGAGCGAGCGCTCGCGCCGGAAGGTGGAGGAGAAGTTCGACAGTCGCAATCTCGCCGCAGCCTTCCTGCGCTGCCTGCGTGCGAGCCAAATGCCGGACAAGGCGAATGTCTAGCTCGCCGATCGTATCGCGTATGGAGAGCACCGAAATGGGCAAAAAAATCCGCCTTCTGTTCACGCTGCCCAACCTCGTCGGGGCAGGCGGCCAGCGCGCTGTGCTCGACATGTGCCGCGGGCTCGATGCCAAGCGCTTCGATGTGCACATCCTCGTCCAGGAAAAGCTGGGCAGCTTCCTGGGCGATCTGAGGCCCACCGACAAGGTCACCTTCCTGCTCGATCGGAGATACCGCAAGACGGATCTGCCGCGCCTTCTGTGGCGCACGATGGCCCTCGCCCAGGACGCCGACATCGTCATCGGAGCCCTCGAAGGCCGCGCCTCGTTCTGTGGCTTGGCAGCCGCCAAGCTGCTCGGCAAGCCCTTTGTCGGCTGGGTGCATATCGACTGGGAACCGTTCCTCGAGCACGTGAGCGACCGCCAGCGGCTGGGCCTCTCCACATACCGCTGGGCGCACAAGATCGTGGCCTGCTCGAACGGCGCTGCCGAAAGCTTCTCGCGCCTCTTCTCCGTGCCGAGCGACAAGATCTGCACCATCTACAACGGTCTGCCGCTGGCATCGATCGCAAAGGCCGCGCAGGAGCCGCTGCCGGCGGAGTTCGTGGAGATCTTCAAGCAGCCGACCATCGTGATGGTCGGGCGCCTCGATCCCCAGAAGAACTATCCGCTCCTCCTCGATGCCCATGCGCGCCTTGCCCAAGGCGGCATCGCAGCGCAACTGGTCATCGTTGGCGATGGCGGCTTGCGCGACGAGCTGCGGGCACAGGCCGAGCGGCTCGGCACGAGCGCAAGCGTGCATTTTGCGGGCTTCAGGCTCAATCCGCAGCCCTTCATCAAGAATGCGCGGGTGTTCGCCCTGTCCTCCCTGTTCGAAGGCTTCGGCCTCGTCCTCGTCGAAGCGATGATGAACGGCACGCCGATCGCAGCCACCGATTGCCCGTCGGGACCGCGCGAAGTTCTCGATAACGGTGCTTATGGGAGGCTCGTTCCCTCGCAGGATGCCGACGCGCTCGCAGCCGCCATGCGCACGTTGCTCACCGACAGGGCCGAGGCTGAGCGTCTGGCCGAAGCGGGCAAGAAGCGGGCCCAGGCTTTTGCGCTGGAGCAGAGTTGCCAGCGCTGGGAGCAGCTTCTGTTGGGCGTTGCGCACTCCAAACCGCAGAAGGGTGGCGTCGAAACCATTGCGCCGCCGGTGTCGGGACCGAGCATCGGCCGCTGAGCCGGCGGCGTCTCCCCACGTCGTTCGTGGGCTTGTCAAACTCGCTCGCGCTCGCGCCCGGTCAGCCGGCCACGCGTCCCGCATGATAGGCGACGCGCTCGATCACGCGGTCGACCTGCGCATCGCTCATTCCCGCAAACACGGGCAGCCGCACGATCGAGCTGCCGACCCGCACGGTCACAGGCAGATCGCCGTGGGCGCGTGAGTACTTGAGGCCGGCGGGGCTGTTGTGCAGCGGTACGTAGTGGGACGTTGCGGAGATCTGCTCGCTGGCGAGGCTCTTGAGCAACGGCTGCTGCTGCTCCGGCTTCGGAGGCAGCAGATAGAAGATGTGCCCGTTGTGGACGGCGTTCGGCGGCACCTGCGGCAGCGAGAAGCCCGCCTCCGTGAGATGCTTCAGCCCGTTGTAGTAGCGTTGCCAGATCGCGCGGCGGCGCGCCGTGATGTCGGGTGCCCGCTCGAGCTGCGCCAGCAGCAGCGCGGCGAGGATGTCGCTCGGCAGATACGAGGAGCCGAGATCCACCCACTCGTACTTGCTGACGTAGCGCTGCAGGAATTGCGTCCGGTTGGTGCCTTTTTCGCGGATGTACTGCGCCCGGTCGACGAGTTCGGGATTGTTGATGAGCAGCGCGCCGCCCTCGCCGGAAACGACGTTCTTCGTCTCGTGGAAGCTGAGGCACCCGAGATCGCCGAAGCGGCCGAGGGGAACGTCGTCGTAGGTCGCTTCATACCCCTGCGCGGCGTCCTCGATGACGATGAGCTTGTGCGCCTTCGCGATCGCCAGGATCTCGCGCATGGCCGCGCCCACGCCAGCGTAGTGCACCGGCATGATGGCGCGGGTGCGCTTGGTGATGGCGGCTTCGATCAAGCGCTCGTCGATGTTGAGCGTGTCGGGGCGGATGTCCACGAAAACCGGAACGGCACCGCGCAGCACGACGGCATTGGCGGTGGAAACGAAGGTGAACGACGGCATGATGACTTCGTCACCAGGCTGCAGGTCGGCGAGCAGCGCCGACATCTCGAGGGCCGCCGTGCACGAATGCACGAGCAGCACGCTGCAGCCGTAGTGCTTGGAGAGGAAATCGTGGCAGCGCTTCGTGAAGCTGCCGTCGCCCGAGATCTTGCCGGTCCTCAGGGCCTCGATGACGTATTGCGTTTCCGTCGATGTCAGGTCCGGATGGTTGAAGGGGACAGGCGACGTCGTGGCCTTCGTATCGACTGAGGAACTGATCTGCATTGCCCCTTCCCGATTTCGACGGCGGCCAGGCCCGCTTCACTCGAACCCGCCTGGAATACGACCCGCAGCATACACCGCTACGCCACGCTTGGGACGGGACTTTTTGACGAGGCGGCCGATAACCCTGCCGGCGTGCCCAAAAGCCCGCAGATGCTGCCGTGCTAATCCCAGAAGCTTGGCTTATCGGCGCGCCGGCCGAGAACCCAATCGTAAACGCCGAGCGTCCGTTCGGCTTTCTGGTCCCACGCATAGTAGCGCAGGGCATGTACGTGTGCCGCGCTGCCGAGCCGCGCCCGCCGTGCGGGATCCGCGGTGAGGGCACCCAGGGCATCCGCCATGGAATTAACGATTGAAGTCTTGTCGCCGAGGGGCACCTTGATCCCATGGTCGGGACCGATCAGGGTTGCCGGCCCTCCGTAGTCGACGCAGACACACGCCATGCCGCAGGCCATGGCCTCGATCAGCACGCCGGCCCCGAGTTCCCGGATCGACGGGAATGCGAAGATATCTGCGCTTTGCATCAGGGCAGCGACTTCGGCCTGCGTCCGTTGGCCCAGAAGTTCCACGCAGTTCTCGAGGTCGTGCGCCTTTATCGTCGCCTCGATCATCGGCCTCTCGGGTCCATCACCCGCGATCAGGAGCTTGTGCTTCCTGAGCGCTGGGTTCCGGGCAAACGCCAGAACCGGCACGTCGGGCAGCTTGTAGGGAACGAGCCGTCCTGCAAACAGCACGGTTTGCTGCTCTCTGACGGGGCGCTCCGGCATGGAAAACAGCCCTGGATCGATGCCGACCTCCGGAAAGTTGATGACGCGATCCTGATGCCGAGGAGCGATGTCTTTGACCGTGTGGTCGAAGGCCGCGAGGATAGCTCGCGACTTGGCATAAGTGCTGCGGTAGAAGGGAAGCAGGCGATACGCGTTGCGCAGATGCGCCAGCCATTCCCGCTCGCGACGCAGTTCCTGCGTGAAGTGCGCAGGCCACGGCAGATTGCCGTTGAGCGGCCCGAGCACGAAGGGGACATCGCTCAGAGAGGCCATCGGGCTTGGCAACGTCGGCGACATCGGCGTGAGCCGGTGCACGACGTCGAACGCGCCAGCGCGAAGGTCCTGCTTGAAATGCTTGTAGGCCGCGAACTCGAACGCCAGATAGCTCGGGTAGGACATGGCCATCTGAATGGTCCACCCGGTGGAGTTTCCCCGCCGCAGAAACGTCGAGAGCTTATACATGCCGGCTGCGACATGCTCGGTATCGAGGTAAACCACCTTGGCATCCGCGAAGCCGTGTTTCTCGATGTTGGGCTTGTTACGGATCTGCGTCACGACCGTGATATCGACGCGACGGGAAAGGGCGGCAGCGTACTTGTAGCCGACCACCGGCAACGAGGGCCATTCCGGGTTGCAGTCTTCGCACAGAGCCAGGACTTTCGTTCGCATGCCCGCCCTCAAAATGTCCCTCGCAATGCGTTCGTTCCGACTGGGGCCGCAAGACGCGAGCCGACAAGAGACGCCTGATTAAGCATCATGGAAGGCGTCCGCAACGGGTTTGCTTCAACTTCATGAACGGCAGTTATCTTGATCGACATTAATCAGATTAACGAAATCCGCTGGCATGGACGGCGCCTCGCACGTATTGCGAAGCGGCCCTTCGAGCGGCGGGCGGCGCGTGCAATGGTCCGATGAACGCAGACATCCTAGGTTCGATCCTTGCGCTGATGTCTCTGGCCGGTGCCGGCATCGTGTTGCCGCGGCAAGTGATCCTGGAAAACTGGCGCGCGCTGGCCATTTGGGGAATTGCCGCCCTTGCCTTCTTTCTTCTGAAGGCGCCCCCCCTGGTCTATCTTCTCGTATCGATCATGGTGCTGGTGCTTTCGCCGCTCTGCGCCGAGTGCAAGGTCGCCCTCTATGTGGCGGTTGCGGCGTGTCTGCCCTTCAGTTTCGACTGGCAGATCCCGTTCCCGGGCATCAATTTCCTGCTTGCACTTTTGCCCGCCAAGACGATGGCGATCCTGCTCCTGCTGCCCGCGCTCTTCGCGACTTGGCGGCCCCACCGCATGGGCACCCTCGCGGTCGTCCTGCTCATTGCTTTCAGCCTCTATGGCAGCCTTCTGATCGGCGCCGAGTTCAGCGCCACGGCGACCATCCGGTTCGCCATCGACCAGTTCCTCGTCTATGCCTTGCCCTACGCCGCCATCCTGTGCGCGCTGAGGAGCGAGGAAGACGTCGACGAGAGCGTCAACGCCTTGATCGTCGCCTCCGTCATCCTGGCCTTCATCGCTCTCTTTTCCACGCTCAGGCAGTGGAATTTCTATCTCTACAACTTCTACACCGACGAGCGCGGTGGCTTCATCCGCGTCATCGCAACGGCCAACAATCACTCCCTCGGCATGCACCTCGCCGTCGGCCTCCTTCTGCTCGAGGCCGTGCGCGAGAGGCTGAAGATCGGCTTCACCCGCATGTGGACGTTGCGCTTCATCCTGCTCGCGGCGCTGTTCTTCACCGGATCACGCGGCGCGCAATCGGGCTTCATCGTCGGCGCGGGGTTGGTGTTCGGGCTGATCGCGCAGAGCCTCGCCGTCCGGCGGCTCATGCTGTTCGGAATGATCGTTGGGGGAATAGCGGCTGCCTACTGGCTCGTCTTCGGCGAGGTCTCCCGCATCGACGAAACCGGCAACTTCGCCTACCGGCAGGAATTGCTGCGCACGACGCTGGCTTATCTGTCCGAGCACCCGTTCTTCGGCGATTTCAATTTCGCCCGCAGTGGCCGCTTCGACCACCTGCTGCAGGGACAGAACATCATCGACATCACGAATTATTTTCTGCAGATCGCCCTCTACTTCGGCCTCATCGGCTTCGTGATGGTCTTCACGCCCTTCATCGGGACGGGCCTGCGGCTGATCTCGGCCATCCGCCGCCGCGCCTCGGCGAAAAGCCAGTCCCTGTCGCGCACGCAGATCGGCCTGTTTGGCAGCCTCGTCGCGTGGGCCGTCACCGCCGCCACCACCAGCGACATCGGCATCACGGTGCACGTCGGCCTCGTGGTCTGCGCGCTCGGCCATGCCGCATATCTGGTTTCGCGCGAAACGTCGGCCGACGAAATGGAAAGCGCCGAGACGCTCTCCGCGTCTCCCGTGAACGGCTAGCTCACCGCGCAACGTTCATGTCGAGGAGGGCCCTGAACTTGGGCGCCTCCGCCGGCGGCTGCCCGTAATACTCGACATGCCCCCAGCTTCCATAGCGCAGGCCCTGCGCGCCGACGCTGCTGAAGGCGCAGAACAGGTCGACCCCGTGGCGGGCGTAGTTCGCGAGGTGCTCCTTGTAGAGGTCGTACATGCGCGGGTGCTTTTGCGCGCCGCCCAGCGCGGGCGCGTACGGCACCTCGGCCTGCCCCTTCGGCTGGATGTGCTGGCCGCCCTCGTAGATGATGAAGCGCACGCCAGCGCGCCGCGCCATGTCGGCGTTCGCACGCGTCACGCTCTCCTCCGCTTTGATGGCGCCCTGCATGTCATTGAGCACCTGCTCGGCGGTCAGGCTGGCGCCCAAGGCTTCCCACCGGCCGTAGATCTCGTCGTTGGGCCCGAAATAGCCGGCCGGTGCCAGGGCGTCGCAGCCACCGTTGCGCATCACGAAGTCGAGCGTGCGCCGCGAGGCGTCTTGCCAATGCGCCTGCACGGCGCAGACTCGGACCAGGCGTTGGCGATCCCCGCCCGCAAAGACGTCTTCCCAGATCTTGAAGCAGTGTCTCTGCAAGGCGCCGATGCGCTCGGGATGATTGATGCCTTCGCCCGCCCCCGGCGCGACGATGTCGTTGACGAAGCGCTCGGGCACGCGGCCGGTCTTCCACGGCGGCTTGCCGCCCGCCGCCACCACGAGGTCGCTCGCGAGCTTGCTGCGCAGCATCCATTGCGCCTGCAGGAAGATCCAGTTCCACAGCTCGTTGCTGTACTCGACGTAGACCTTGAGGTCGGGATCGAGCTTGCCCCGCACCAGTTCCGCCATGAAGCGGATGTAGTCGGGATCCGCCATGTGCGGCACGCAGATCCACGCCGCGGTGCGCGTGCGATTGGCGATCTCGATACACAGTTCGAGCGCGATGCCCGAGGCCCAGCGCTGGCTCGACGCCGGCAGAGGCTGCCCGAAAAGGCCGAGCAGATCGCCGCCGCTGCCGACCTGGGTATAGAACGACCTCCGTTTGCGCCGTCCCCAGGCCTGATCGATGCTATTGTTCGTTCCGAGCAGATCCATGAACCGCAGGCAGTGCCAGCCTTTGCAGAAGGCCAGGAACTCCGGCAGGAAGGGCTCCTTGTCGATGTCGACCGTCTCGTGCTGGATCGGGACGATGCGGATGTTGCGGATGTGATTGCCCCGCACGCTGCGCCGGATGGCGATCTCTTCCACCATGTCCCGGCCCTGCATGGCCATCTCGACCTCGATCCGGCCCGGCTCCGAGCGACGAATTTTGGTGTGGCCGCCGGTGGCTATGACGCCCTCTCCGTCGTAGCGCAGGACGTAAATGCCCCTCTTCAGCGTGCTCGGCACCAGCGTGAAGACGGTCTGGGGCGGCAAGCCCGGCGCCTGGAAGGGCACTTCGAGCGGGTACCCGTCCTCGTCGAGTTCCGCCTTGTCGATCTGATCGGTGTTCCATGGCCCGTTGCCGGAGAGGTTTCGCGTGTGCCATGGCCGCGCCCCCCACATCACATTGAGGAAGGGATACCCGGGGTCGTAATCGGTCACGCCGGCGAGGTTCATGCCGATCGGAAGCGACGACGAGGGCGGCTCGCCCCGGGCCGCGCTCTCCTGCCGGCCGGCCCACCACAGCCCTCCCGCCGCGGGGAGGGCCGCGAGCCAAGGCAGAACCTGACGGCGGCTTCTCAACATGTTTCGGTCCCCGGCGTGCCGTACAGCTCGCATTGTGCGCGCGGAGCGAAACCTCCGCAACGGCCTGCTGTCATGCAAAAAATAAGTCGGTCTCGTAACAGGATGAAGGCTGAGGGTTGCCGGCCGCATTCGCGTTGACCGTCCCCGGGGCATTGGCGAGAATGCCTTGTTCGCATGCTGAGGAACGGACGGTCCCGGATGGGCCGTCGGCGGCGGTGCTGAAGCCGCGGCATTCGGCTCCGGCTTAGGGCGGGCACCAAACCTGCATGGAAGCCCGCGAAACGCGGCAGGATGATCCGAATTGGGACAATCTCGCATGGTAGCGGCACATCACGCACGGCCGGACGCGGGCACTGTCCTGCCGCAGTCGCCGATGCAAGTCGCAGCCAACGGCCCCCAGGCTGCGCAACGGCGCGTGGCGTATCTCGTCAACGCCTATCCCAAGGTCAGCCACAGCTTCATCCGGCGTGAAATCCACGCCTTGGAGCGGCAAGGTTGCTCCGTCACGCGCGTTGCCGTGCGCGGCTGGGGTGAACCTCTCGCCGACCCCGCCGACAAGCGCGAACGTGACGTGACGCGCTACCTCCTGAAGGGCGGGCTCCTTCCGCTCTTGAAAGCGGCCGCCCGCATGGCCTGGCAGCGGCCCGCGCGCTTCTGGAGGGCTTTGCGCCTCACGGTGCGCCTGGGCTGGGCCGCCGACCGCCCGTTCCCGATCCATTTCGCCTACCTGCTGCAGGCCTGCGAACTGGCCCTCTGGCTGGAGCAGGCCCAAATCGGCCATCTGCACGCGCACTTCGGCACCAATCCGGCCGAGGTCGCGCTCCTCACCCACGTGCTGTCGGACATCCCCTACAGCTTCACGGTGCACGGGCCCGATGAGTTCGATCGCGGTGTCTACCTGCATCTCGACGCCAAGATCGCCTCGGCAAAGTTCGTCGCGGCCGTGAACTCCTTCACGCGCAGCCAATTGCTGCGCCGCGCGCACCATGCCGATTGGAACAAGGTCAAGGTCGTCCACT
>RXJK01000263.1 GCA_003963125.1 Hyphomicrobiales bacterium | reverse complement strand
CTTGCCGAAATGGAGGGCATAGCCCTGGACGGGGCCTTGCTTGACGTGAATCTTCGCGGCGAGCTGAGCTTTCCGATTGCCGAGGAGCTTGCTGCTCGTAGCGTGCCGTTTATCTTCTTACCGGTTACGACAGTTCCACGATCTTCCCGGAGGCGTTCCAGACGATAACCAAGCTGCCAAGCCGGTCGACTACGGCACGCTCGTCAACGAAGCGGCACGGTTCCGCAGCGGCCAAAGCAAGGTTCAAGGCTAGTCTAGGCGCGCGCCCTTACTAACTGACTTGCAAGTTTGGCGAGGTCGTCGACGGACGCCGGTTTCGGCAAATATGGAGCTTCGTGAAAGGCCGGGGCCTGGAATGCAGGATCGTAGCCCGAATGGATGATGAGCGGGATGTCGAGATCCCTGAGGCGACCGGCCGTAGTGCCTTGTTGTCCATCCAGCAATTGAATGTCGACGATCGCAATATCCGGTTTGTTGTCGTCCAGCCACGCTCCGGCCCCTCGTTCGGAGGCCACGCAGGCCACTTCAAATCCAACGTCCTTCCGGCCGTTCGCGATATCCGAGGCAATAAGATATTCGTCCTCCATGATGAGTGCCAAGGGCACTCGCATAACAGCCTCCTTCGGCGCGGCTCACCGCGCCTTCATTCGCAAGTCGCTCCGATCTGCCGACGCGGAAAGCGCAACACGCATCTCGGCGTGGCGTCGATGCGACCGACTGGATTGGGGCCGGCTTGATCCCGGCCCAATTTGGTGCTCGGCCGAAGCTCGATTACGTCGGGGTTCGACAAGGCGGCACAGGCGTCAAGCAGACTTACGAGCTCCGATCTAAGTCCTTCGCCTCTCGTGACGGCAATCGCATGCAGCGACAGGAAAGGTGTCATGATCCGTCCTCCATTCGGGAGCCTTCCGGGTCGATATTGGGTTCCCTGTTTCGCCGGCTGGAATCTTCCTCGGATCCGAAGGCGGTACATTGAACCATCATTTGTCTGGCGCGAGCGATAAGGGCTGCATCGCCGAGCGACGGTTGCGGACCGGCGACAGCCGTGGTGACGGCGATTTCTCGCCACCCTCGCCGAAGAACTCGACTAGCACGCCTTCCGGCCCAGCGTTTATTTCGGTGTCGAGAATCTGCATCTCTGCCTCCCGTGCTCGTATCAGGAAACCATGAGGTAGAAGGTTCCGCTGCTCCAAAGGTTCCCCACATGGGTCCAATCCGGTTAGGCGGCAATGAACAAGGCAATTGCGATGGTTCGACAACTACCTCGCGCCCAGCAATGCCGCGCGTAGGCGCGACGCTGGAGCGGGCAAGCCTTCGGATGAAGCGAGGAACAAACCGATCGCCGCGCAGTTCGGATTGCCAACCGGATGCGCAAGGTTGGTTGAGCGATCCCGAATGTGGCGGCGCCTTGCAAACACGCACGGCTATGACCACAGTGATCCACGGGGACTACCAATTTAAGAGAACGCGATGTCTCGTGCGAGCCAGCGCGATCCCGGCCTCCAGGCGAGCCTGGATCAGGAGATCGCCTCACTGTTGACCGCCATCGAACAGGAGAAGATTCCCGACCGACTCATTGCGCTCGCGGTCGAATTGCAGAACGCCTTGATAGCGAAGCGGAAGCGGGACGCAGCCACCTAGGTATTGCCATCCGCCTATAACTGCTGCAGGTCCGAAAAGCAGAATGGTCCTAACGACTGCCCGCGTGAGCATCCCAATGATCGTCAGCGAGTTGATGGTGCCGCTCGACCAGCGTCTGTGACGAATTCTCTCCGAGCATCTCGAGCACACCGGCGCGCGCCCGGTTGAGCCGGCTTTTGACGGTGCCGACGGCACAGCCGCATATGTCCGCCGTTTCCTCATAGCTCACACCCAGGACGCCGATCAGCATCAGCACTTCGCGCTGATGCGGGGGGAGCTGCTGGATTGCCTGATGGACCTCCTTGCTTTGCATCGACCAATCCTGGGACGCTTCCGAAACCGGTCGGCTCGAGGCGCAGTCCAGCAACCCGGGGGCCTCTCTCGCGGCGATCTTGACACGCGTGTAGTGGGTGTTGCGCATGATGGTGAACAGCCACGATTTCAGTCTGGTGCCCGGCTCGAACTTGTCGAGATTGGCGAGCCCCTTCAGCAATGTCTCCTGGACCAGATCGTCGGCATCGTCAGGCGCGCGGCAGAAGGTACGCGCGAACGCGCGCAGAGCGGGAATGAGGTCCACGATGGAAATCTCGTTAGCCTCATGGTTTGGCAAGGCATGCTGTGTGGGTAACAACGTTTCGGTCCGAGCGGATGGGTGACGGAGGGCGGACTAAAAGAAATTCGGGGGAAAAGGGATTGTTCCTGCCCGCACGCAATATTGGCGGGGGTCATCTGGCCGAGTCGCGCCGCTGAGAGCGAATGCACCAATGTGGTGGCGAGCATTGCCATCAAATTAACGCCAACATGCCGCTTACGGCTAATAACAGAGGTGCTTGGCTTTTGGCTGAACCAAGCCTCCCAAGGGTCCGCTTCACTAGCTTACTCCCGCCCGCCGAGGTGAAGCCGTTCCGATCCGGGCCGAACCGTCGACCGCCCCTCTTTTCAAGCGTTTCGGACTTGCGCTAGGACATTGTCTCTTGCGTTGAGCCCTGACGCC
>RXJK01000300.1 GCA_003963125.1 Hyphomicrobiales bacterium | reverse complement strand
CCGCATGGCCTGATCCTCTTCTGTGTTCGACGAAGCCGCCAAGCTCTCGAATCACAGTTGAATCAGTGCCATGCCGCTTGTCCATCACAACTCAACCGGACAGCCGGGTGACGAGCACCGGGATGACAGGTGAGATTGTGGCACCGCGTGCGAACACTGCAAGCGGAGTGGCGAGCAGCGAATCCGAGGTCGCCGCGCAGGAAGCCGCGTCAGATATTGCGGGTCATGAAGATGCTGAAGGGGTCGTCGGTGTAGCCTTCGAAGGGGCCGCAGCGCTTGAAGCCGTGGCTGGCGTAGAGGCTGAGGGCCGGCTTGAAAGCGGGCGAGGAACCGGTCTCGAGCCACAGGCTCTTCATGCCGCGCCGCTCGGCTTCCGTCATGATGTGCTGCAGGATGGCGCGACCGACGCCCTTGCCGAGGAAGTTGTCGGCGACGCGCATCGATTTGATCTCGCCCTTGGCGCCGCCCATTTCCTTGAGTGCGCCGCAGCCGGCGATGTCGCTGCCGGACCAGGCCGACCAGAACGTCACGCGCGGGTCCTTCAGCTTGTCGATATCGAAGGCGTGCACGCTTTCGGGCGGCGACGTCTCGTACATGCCCTTCAGATGGCGGGCGATCAGCTCGCGGGTCGGCTGTCCGGAGAGATCGTCGGGGCGGATAACCAGGTCTGTCGTCGGCCGGTCTGTCATGGTCAATCCTTCGGGAAGGCGAGGCCTTGCTCGCGGTAGCGTTCCGGGTCGTCCTCCCAGCCTTCGCGCACCTTCACGAACAGGAACAGGTGCACATCTTTTTCCAGGATCTTAGACAGCTCGCGGCGCGATTCCATCGAGATCTGCTTGATCATCGCGCCGCCTTTTCCGACCACGATCGCCTTCTGGCTTTCGCGCGTGACGAAGATGGTCTGGTCGATGCGGACTTCCTTCTTCTTCTCCTTCCAGTCGGTGGTCTCGACCGTCGCCTCGTAGGGCAGTTCCTCGTGCAGGCGATGATAGATCTTCTCGCGCGTGATCTCGGAGGCGAGCAGTCGCATGGGTGCATCCGAGACTTCGTCGGCGGGATAGTGCCAGGGGCCCGCGGGCACGACCTTCGCGAGGTGGTGCTTCAGGTCGTCGATGCCGTTGCGGTTCAGCGCCGAGATCATGAACGTCGCGGAGAACTTCACGCGCTCGTTGAGGCTTTGCGCCAGCGCCAGCAGATCGCCCTTCTCGACGCGGTCGATCTTGTTGAGCGCGAGGATCACGGGCACGTGCACCTCGTTCATGCGACCGATGATGCGGTCGATGTCCTCGTCGAGCTTCTTGGCCGCATCGACGAGCAGCAGGATGATGTCGGCATCGCCAGCGCCGCCCCAGGCCGCCTCGACCATGGCCCGGTCGAGCCGGCGGCGCGGCTTGAAGATGCCCGGCGTGTCGATGAAGATCAGCTGGCTCGCGCCGTCGATGGCGATGCCGCGGAGCGCAACGCGTGTCGTCTGCACCTTGTGGCTGACGATCGAGACTTTCGCGCCGACGAGCGCATTGACGAGCGTCGACTTGCCGGCGTTGGGCGCACCGATGACGGCGATGAAGCCGCAGCGGGCATCCTCCGGCTGCACGACGGCAGGCGCGATCGGTTCGCCCGTTGCCTCTGCCGCGGGCTCGTCGTCGCCCGGCTCGTCGGCAACGGGGTCCATCTCAGGCGCTGACATTCTGTTTCCAAACTCCTTCGCGCGCGAGCAGGGTGGCGGCTGCCGCCTGCTCGGCCGCCCGCTTGCTGGCACCTTCGCCGCGCGCGGGCTTCTTTCCCTTGATGCGCACCTCGGAGGTGAAGCGCGGGGCGTGATCGGGACCTTCGCGCGCCACCTCGATGTAGGACGGCAACTCCAAGCCCTGGCCTTGCGCCCATTCCTGCAGCGCACTCTTGGCGTCCGCGCTCACGCTCGGGCTGCCGTCGAGCTTGCCCATCCAGTGCAGGCGCACGACTTCGCGTGCCTTGTCGTAGCCGGCTTCCAGGAACACGGCGCCCAGCACGGCCTCGCAGGCGTCGGCCAATATCGTTTCCTTCTCGCGGCCGCCGCTGCCGGCCTCCGATTCGCTCAACACCAGGGCTGGCCCCAAGTCCAAGGCGCGAGCGACATCGGCGCAGGTGCCGCCCCGCACGAGGCGGTTGAAGAGGCGTGCGAGTTCGCCTTCGCTTGCGGCCGGGTAGATTTCCGTCAGCAGTTCGGCGATGGCAAGGCCCAGCACGCGGTCGCCCAGAAACTCCAGTCGCTCGTTGTCGCGGCGCTTGGCGGAGGCTTGCCGCACACTGGCGTGCGTCAGCGCCTTCTTGAACAGCGCGCGGTCCTTGAAGGTGTAGCCGATGCGCGCCTCGAGGTCCCGGAGCTTGCGGGGGGGCGGCACGACACGTTACCTCACGAGATTGAAGATGCGGCGCCAGCGAATATCGAAGGGCCACGTCCAGGGGCTGGTCAGCCGGAACGCAGACGGATCATCGACGGCCGCCGAGAAGAAGATGATCTCGGCACGTCCCACGAGGTTCTCGTAGGGCACGTAGCCGACGCCGTAGCGGTCGCGGCTGTCGGCGGAGTTGTCGCGGTTGTCGCCCATCATGAAGTAGTGCCCGGCGGGGACCTTGTAGGGGCCGACGTTGTCGAAGCCGCCGTTGGGCGTGGCATCGAGAACGATGTACTTGACGCCGTTCGGCAGCGTCTCCTCGAAGCGCTGGATGGGGCGCGGCTCCTCCGGCGAGATGAAGGCGCCTTTGGCGACCTTCGGCACGCCCTTGCCGTTGATGAAGAGCACGCCGTCCTTCATCTCGATCTCGTCGCCGGGCAGCCCGATCACGCGCTTGATGTAGTCCGTGGAATTGTCGCGCGGGTACTTGAAGACGACGACGTCGCCGCGCTTGGGCTCGGCGCCGAACACGCGGCCGTTGAATGGGATCAGGCCCCAGGGGAAGGAGTAGCGGCTGTAGCCGTAGGAGAGCTTCGAGACGAACAGGTAGTCGCCGACGAGCAGCGTCTCCTTCATGGAGCCCGAGGGGATGTTGAACGGCTGATAGAAGAAGGCCCTGACGACGAACGCCAGCAGCAGGGCCTGGAAGACGATCTTGATAGTCTCGCGCCAGCCGTTGTCATCGGCCGGTGTGGCGTTGTCCGCGTCGCTATCCACGTGCATCGTCTCTCATCTCGTGGCTCGGCCTCGGCGTCATGCGCATGCCCAGCGCCTGTTTCGTATAGACGCTAGATCAAGGCCGGGCAAATCATTGCGTCCCTGCCGGCCGGGAAGACAATCAAGGTTTCGTGGCATTTCCGGGCTTGGGAACGCACGAGATGATGACGATGGCCTGGGCCAGGGGATAGTCGTCCGTCAGGGAAAGGTTGATGCGCGGTTCCATGCCGGGCGGCGTCATGCGTTGCAGGTGATCCGCGGCCCCGCCCGTCAGGACCAGCGTGGGGCGCCCGGACGCCTCGTTGACGACGCCCATGTCGCGCCAGAAGACGCCGGCTCTCAGCCCGGTGCCAAGCGCCTTCGAGCAGGCCTCCTTGGCGGCAAAACGCTTGGCATATGAAGCACTTCGGTTCTTCCGCCGGTCCGATTTCGCCCGCTCCACGGGGGTGAAGATGCGGTTCAGGAAGCGGTCGCCCCAGCGCTCGATCGAGGCCTCGATGCGGCGGATGTCGATGGTGTCGTTGCCGATGCCGAGGATCACGGGCGCGCTCCCTCATGCGCCAGGCGCAGAGCCGCGGCGCGCCATGTCCATCAGATGTCGCATGTGGCGAATGGCGCCTTCGAGGCCCGTGAAGATGGCCTCGCCGACCAGGAAATGGCCGATGTTGAGTTCCACGACCTGCGGCAGGCGGGCGACGGCGGCAACAGTGTTGTACGTGAGCCCGTGGCCGGCATGGACCTCCAGGCCAAGCGCGCCCGCGAGTTCGGCCCCGGTCACGATGCGGCTGAGTTCGCGGGCGACCTTGTCGGCGTTGTTGTCGAGCGCGGCATCGCAGTAGGAGCCCGTGTGCAGCTCGACGATGTCAGCCTTGAGCTTGGCCGCCATCTCGATCGCCTCCCGGTCCGGCTCGATGAACAGCGACACGCGGATGCCGGCGTCCTTCAGGGCGCCGATGTGGCTGGCGAGCGCGTTCTGCGCGCGGACGACGTCGAGGCCGCCCTCGGTGGTGCGCTCCTCGCGCTTCTCGGGGACAAGGCAGCAGGCGTGCGGCAGCGTGCGCAGGGCGATGCCGATCATCTCCTCGGTCGCGGCCATCTCGAAATTCAGGGGCCGCGTCAGTTCCGCCTTCAGCCGCTCCATGTCGCGGTCGGTGATGTGGCGGCGGTCTTCGCGCAGATGCGCCGTGATGCCGTCGGCACCGGCGGCGATGGCGAGATGCGCGGCGCGCACGGGATCGGGATGGCGGCCGCCACGGGCGTTCCGGACGGTTGCCACGTGGTCGATGTTGACGCCGAGGCGCAGCGGAGGCGCCGTGCTGCCCTGCTGCTGGTCCTGCTGTGCCATGGTCACACCCGTTCCTGACGCGCCCCGCGGGACGCGCGCCTTAGTGGAAAATGCGCTCGACGCTGCTCACCGCGCCCTTGCCTTTGAGGCCAGAGATGATCTGCGTCAGGTGATCGAGATCCCAGACTTCCAGGTCGATGGTCATCTCGGTGAAGTCCTTCGCGCGGCGGACCATGCGCACGTTGTCGATGTTGCCGTCGCTCTCGCCGATCACCTGGGCGATCTGCGCCAGCGTGCCCGGCTCGTTCAGGGCCGTCACGGCAATCTTGGCCGGGAAGCGCTCGGGATGCTCGGGATCGATGTCCCATGTGACGTCCACCCAGCGCTCGTGCTCGTACTCCTTGAGCTTCGGCGAGTGGATCTGGAAGATGCGGATGCCTTCGCCTTCGGACAGAACGCCGACGATGCGGTCGCCCGGCACGGCACCGGCCTCCTCGAACTTCACGGGCACGTCGTTGTTGATGCCGCGGATGGGGAGCGCCGGTCCGTTCGCGGCATTGGCGGCGTCGTTGCCCGAGGCCGGCATGCGGAACTTCAGGCCCATGCCCTTGGCGATGGCGAACCAGCCTTCCTCGTTCTGCCGGCGATCCATGGTGCGCTTGCGCTTGGCGATGCTCTCCTGCGACAGCTCGCTTTCGGGCACGATGGCCTTCAGCACGTCGCGCACGGGAAGCTCGCCGCGGCCCACCGCCGCGTGCACGTCTTCAACGGACTTCTGCGACAGGCGCGACAGGCTCTTCTTCAACTTCTCGTCGGCGTAGTCGTGGCCGATGCGGCGGAAGGCTGCGACGAGGAGACGCCGTCCGAGTTCGGAATACTGGCGGCGGAGCGCATCGCGCGCGGCGCGGCGGATCGATGAACGGGCCTTGCCCGTGACCGCGATGCGCTCCCAGGCCGCCGGCGGGATCTGGCCCTTGGACAGCACGATTTCGACCTGGTCGCCATTGCGGAGTTGCGTCGTCAGCGGCATCTGGCGGCCGTTGACGATGGCGCCGACGCAGCCATTGCCGACGTCGGTGTGCACCGCGTAGGCGAAGTCGATGGGCGTGGCGCCGCGGGGCAGCGCGATCAGGCGGCCCTTCGGCGTGAAGCAGAACACCTGGTCCTGGAACAGCTCGAGCTTGGTGTGCTCCAGGAACTCGACGGAATTGTCACCTTCGAGCAGCGTATCGACGAGATGGCGCAGCCACTTATAGGGGTTTTCCTTGGCGTGCGACGACGTGTTGGTGCCGTCGAGCATCACGCCGTCCTTGTAGAGCGTGTGCGCGGCGACGCCGTACTCGGCGATCTCGTGCATCTCCTTGGTACGGATCTGCAGCTCAACCCACTGGTGGCGCGGCCCCACGATGGTCGTGTGGATCGACTGGTAGTTGTTCTGCTTCGGCGTCGAGATGTAGTCCTTGAAGCGCCCGGGGACGGCGCGCCACGAGGAATGCGCGATGCCAAGCGCGCGATAGCAATCGCTTACCGTGCTCGTCACGATGCGGAAGGCGTAGATGTCGGAGAGCTGCTCCAGCGAGATCTGGCGGTTCTGCATCTTGCGCCAGATCGAGAAGGGCTTCTTCTCGCGGCCCGAGACGGTGGCGATGAGGCCCGCCTCGACGAGCTTCTTCTGCAGGGCCGCCTCGATCTCCTGCACCAGCCCCGCGTTGCGCGCGCGGATCTCGCCGAGCTTCGCCGACACGGTCTCGTAGGCTTCGGGATTGCTCCAGCGGAAGGCCAGTTCTTCCAGCTCGTCCCGCATGGACTGCATGCCCATGCGGCCGGCGAGCGGGGCGTAGATCTCGAGCGTCTCCTCCGACACGCGCAGCCGGCTCTGCGGCTTCATATGCTCGAGAGTGCGCATGTTGTGCAGGCGGTCGGCGAGCTTGATCAGCAGCACGCGGATGTCGCTCGAGATGGCGACGAGCAGCTTGCGGAAGTTCTCGGCCTGCTCGGCCTTCTTGGAGACGAGATCGAGCTTCTTGATCTTGGTGAGGCCATCGACGAGAGCGCCGATCTCGGGGCCGAACTTCTGGTCGATTTCGGCGCGCGTGACGTCGGTATCCTCGATGACGTCGTGCAGGAGCGCGGCGACGATGGTGGCGTCGTCGAGCTTGAACTCGGTGAGGATGGCCGCGACTTCGAGCGGGTGGGAGAAGAACGGGTCACCGCTGGCACGCTTCTGCGTGCCGTGCGCCATCATGGCGTAGACGTACGCGCGGTTGAGCAGGTTTTCGTCGGCCGTCGGATCGTATTTGCGGACGCGCTCGACGAGTTCGTACTGGCGCATCATGGCGCACCTCGCGCCATTTCAGTGTGCGGAGACATCCGCTGAGCGTGCGCGCAGGCACGCGGCGCCTTGCCGCGACTGTGCGGTATCGATCTGCTGACGTCGCGCACTTTGCCCCGCTCGAGCATGCGGCGCGGGCGGAAAGCTACCCCAGCCGGCCGCCGTTGCCGCCACCATTGGCCGAAGGCTCCGTGGGCGTCATGCTTTCCATGCCGCGCAGAAGCTGCTCCTCGGTGATGACGTCGACGACGTTGTCGGAGGACTGGTCGTCGCGGCCGAGGATGGGACGACGCTCCTGCGGCAGAACGGGGGCGGCGCCGGGCTCGGGTTCGTCCACCTCGACGTTCTTCTGGATCGAGTGGATCAGGCTCTCGCGCATGTCGTCCGGCGGGACCGTCTTCTCGGCGATCTCGCGCAGCGCGATGACGGGGTTCTTGTCGTTCTCGGGCTCGACCGTGATGTGGGCGCCGTTGGCGATCGACCGCGCACGGTGCGCCGAGAGCAGAACCAGCTCGAAGCGGTTGGGGACCTTGTCGACGCAATCTTCGACGGTAACACGCGCCATGCCATTGCCCTCTTTGGCTAAATGCCTGCCGGGGAAGCGGAAACGCTGACCGCGAGATCTTGCGACACCCGACAAACAAAATGAGCCCCGCGGGCAGCCGAAGCCCCGAAGCTCTTGATCAGCGCGTCTTGTCGCACGGCGGAGGGGCAAATGCAAGGCCGGGACCGACGCCTGCGCGCTCGCCGACGGAAAGCGCCTTCAGCAAGGCCGTGACGGAGCGGTGCGTTACAGGATGTTGCCAATCGGGGGCCACGTCGCGCAACGGAACGAGGACGAAGGCGCGTTGGTGAACGTGCGGGTGCGGCAAAATCAGACGTCCCGGCGCACGATTGCGTAAACGTGAGCGTAGAGTGTGACCCTTGTAGTCGATGAGGTCGATGTCGAGGCAGCGCGGGCCCCACGTGCGCCCGAGCCTGCGACCGGCCTTGCGCTCGAGGCGCTTGGCCTCGCGCAGAATACGCGCGGGCGGCAGATCGCTGCGCGCGGAGATTACGGCATTATAGTAAATCTTCTGGAGGCCGGGACCGATGGCGCGGGTCTTATATACTTTGGAAACGTCCACCACGTGCAGACCGAGCGAACGCAATTCAGCAATAACATGGTAAAAGGTGGCGACGGGGCTGCCCCACAAGCTCGGCAGATTTGCACCCAGGGCCAGGAGAATGGGCTTCCCATCCCTGCACTTGTCGGACATATTGCGTTCCGTAATGGAGGATTTGTTTCAGGTGTTGATCGCGCGGAAGTGGGCTGGGTGTCCAGCCAGGACGTGACGTCACACCGAAGTTGAAATCGCCTCCAGACCAACCACGTATGATCGGTTGAGTTCGTCCCGCCGACGGTTTGGCGGTTCGGGCCGTTCGCAATGAGCCAACAACGAATAAAAGGCAACGACGTATGCATTTTTATGGGAACGAGCGCGTCATCCTGTTCATAGACGGCGCCAATTTGTACGCTACCGCAAAGGCCCTGGGTTTCGACATCGACTACAAGCGCCTGTTGTCGCTTTTCCGCGGCAAGTGCCATCTCGTCCGCGCGCTCTACTACACCGCGCTCGCCGAGGATCAGGAATATTCCTCGATCCGCCCGCTGGTCGATTGGCTCGACTACAACGGCTATTCGATGGTGACGAAGCCGACGAAGGAATTCACGGACGCCATGGGGCGCCGCAAGATCAAGGGCAACATGGACATCGAATTGACCGTCGATGCCATGCGCCTCGCCGACACCGTCGATCACATCGTGCTGTTCACTGGCGATGGCGATTTCCGTGCGCTCGCAGCCGCCCTGCAGCTCAAGGGCCGCCGCGTCAGCGTCGTTTCGACCCTGCAGACGCAGCCGCCGATGGTTGCCGACGAACTGCGCCGGCAGGCTGATCAATTCGTCGACCTCGCCGACCTCGAAGAGCAGATCTGCCGTGATCCGGCGACGCGCCCCGTGCGCGAGCCCGGCACGCGGCCCGCGCCGCGCCGCGCGCCCGTCCCCTCCTCGCAGCTCGACTATCCCGACGAGGACGAGCGCTCCTGAGATCAGACTGGTTGGAAATCCTTCGCCCGCCGCTCGGAAGAGACGGCGGGCTTTTTCTTTCGTGCTAAGGATCGGGCCGCTCTCTGCCTTCCCTGGGGACCGATGACGACCGCTGCAAAACCCTCGCGCTCCGCTGCGCCCACCGAAGCGCCGCGTGATTGTCCGCTGTGCCCGCGTCTCGTGGAGTTCCGCCTTCAGGCGCGCACGGCCGAACCGGCTTGGCACAACGCGCCCGTAGCGTCGTTCGGGCCCGAGACCGCGCGGCTGCTCATCGTCGGCCTCGCGCCGGGGCTGCGCGGCGCCAATCGAACGGGGCGGCCGTTCACGGGCGACTATGCGGGCGATCTCCTCTACGCGACGCTCCTGAAATTCGGCTTCGCCAAGGGTACATATGCTGCGCGCCCCGATGATGGGCTTACGCTCACGGACTGCATGGTGACGAACGCGGTGCGCTGCGTTCCGCCCGAGAACAAGCCGACGCCTGCGGAGATCACCACATGCCGGGCCTTCCTGACGGCGCGGATGTCGGCGTTGCCGAAACTGCGCGTGATCCTGGCCCTCGGCCGCATCGCGCACGACAGCACGCTGTCGACGCTGGGCGTGCGCCGCGCCGAATTTCCGTTCGGACACGGCGCGCGGCACGAGGTCGGGCCAAAGCTCACGATGTTCGATAGCTTCCACTGCTCGCGCTACAACACGAACACCGGGCGGCTGACGACGGAGATGTTCCACGCGGTGTTCGCGCAGGTGCGGACGCTGCTCGACGGCGCGTGAGGCCGTCGTGGGCCGTCAGTGCCGGCGGTCGGACATGCCGATGGCCGCGCACACGTCGCGTGCATGCGCCGCGGGCTGTGCGATCGGGTAATAGACGCGCAAGATGGCGCCATCGCGGATGACGAGTGTCAGGCGCTTCAGGTAGGTCACGTCGCCCGTCTCGAAGGTGGGCAGCCCCAGCGCCTTCTGCAGCTCGAAGTTGGCGTCGCTCAGGAGATCGTAGCGCAGGCCGAGGCGGCCTGCGAACTCGCGCTGATAGTCGCTCGCCTGCGTCGAGACTCCGACGATCTTCACGCCGAGCTCGGCGAAGGCGATCTCGAGATTGCGGAAACCCTCCGCCTGCGGCGTCGAGCCGTGGGCGCCCGGGATATCGTCCCAATGCGGAGGATTGGGCGCGCCGGGGCGTCCGGTCCAGGGATAGAAGAAGGCGACGGTCAGGCCAGCGAGCTTCGCAAGGCTCACGGGCTTGCCGGAGATCGCCGGCAGGGCGACGTCGGGCAGGCGCAGGCCCTTGCGCAAGTGGCGGGCCGCGCCATCGTCGACGAGAAGATTGGGACGTGCATCCGGCGCCGACATCGCCGCCTCAGCCCTTCTCGCGCATGAGCCGCGCCTTCTGGCGCTGCCAGTCGCGCTTGGCGAGGTCGGCGCGCTTGTCGTGCAGCTTCTTGCCCTCGGCCATGGCGAGCTTCACCTTAGCGCGTCCGCGCGGATTGAAATAGATCTCAAGCGGCACCAGCGTCATGCCCTTGCGCTCGACGGCGACGGTGATGTTGTGGATCTCGCGCCGGTGCAGCAGCAGTTGCCGCGCGCGCCGCGGATCGTGCTGGAAGAAGGCGCCGGCCTGCTTGTACTCGGGGATGTAGGCGTTGATCAGCCAGATGCCGCCGTTCTCGGAGGACGCGTAGCTTTCTGCGATGTTGGCCTGGCCGGAGCGCAGTGATTTCACTTCCGTGCCCGTCAGCGCAATGCCGGCCTCGAAGACGTCGCCGATCTTGTACTCGTGGCGCGCCTTGCGGTTCTCGGCTATGCGCTTGCGGCCGCCATCTTCCGACTTTGCCATCAGGGGTGTGCGGCCTTACTCGGCCGCCTTGGCGAGGCGCTCCAGACCCACCTGGGCCAGCACCGCGTCGATCTTGCGCTTGGCGTCGTCGGACGCCGGCGCCATCGGCAGGCGCACCTCCGCCGAGCACAGGCCCAGCTTCGACGCGGCGTACTTCACGGGCGACGGATTGGTCTCGCAGAAGAGGATGTCGTGCAGCGGCATCAGGCGCTCGTTGATCGACCGGGCCTTCGCCCAGTCACCGGCGAGGCACGCCGCCTGGAACTCGGCGCACAGGCGCGGGGCGACGTTTGACGTCACCGAGATGCAGCCGACGCCGCCGTGGGCGTTGAAACCGAGCGCCGTAGCATCCTCGCCTGAAAGCTGGATGAAATTCGGGCCGCAGGCGAGGCGCTGCTGGGTGACACGGGCGACGTTGGCCGTCGCATCCTTGATGCCGACGATGTTCTTCAGCTTCGCGCAGCGCTCCAGTGTCGCCACCGAGATGTCGACCACGGTGCGCGGGGGCACATTGTAGATAAAGACCGGCAGGTCCACGGCCTCGCTGATGGCCTTGAAGTGGCGATAGAGGCCCTCCTGCGTGGGCTTATTGTAATAGCCCGTCGAATGCAGCGTGGCGTCCGCACCGACGCGCTTGGCGAACTCAGTCAGGTCGATGGCTTCCTGGGTGGAATTGGAGCCCGCGCCGGCGATCACCGGCACCCGCTTCTTGGCCACGCGCACGCAGGTCTCGACGACGGACTTGTGCTCGTCGTGGCTGAGGGTGGGGCTCTCGCCGGTCGTGCCGACCGGAACGAGCCCGTTGGTGCCCTCTTCGATCTGCCATTCGACCAGGCGTTCGAAGGCGCCATAATCGACCTCACCGTTCTTGAACGGCGTGATCAATGCGGTGAACGAACCCTTGAACATGGGGTCTCCCGAGATGAGCAGCGGGCGCGCCGGGGTGCTGCGCTGCATGGGCGCCGGCCTGCGGCGCGAGGCTGAAACCGGCTACCTGACCAAAACTTGTGCGATCCGGCGCGTCTTGGTAGCCTCCGATGTGATAGCCGGATGACGTGGAAGCGCAATGGGAAAAGCGCGCCCACCCTTTCAATTCGTGCCCGCGCGTAGGCTTGCGGGGCCACATCACAGGTGAAACCATCAGCCATCGGCGCGCCTTGTTTAGGGGGCGAAAGTCCGGCCCATTCGCCGCCCCTTGGCCGCCGCCTGGGGCCCCTGACCGACCGTCGAGAAGTCGCAGACAAAATTGATGAGGCATTCGTCCAGATCGTTGGCCGCTCTGCTCCTGGCGCTCGGGCTCGGGGGCGCGCTGGTGGCTGCCGCGGAGCCCTCTCCAGGCGGGGCTAACGCCGCGGAAAAAAAGAAGAATACCGACAAGCGGCCGGTGGCGAAGGCGTCCAAGGAGGCAGCCTCCGCGACGATCCCCTACGCGCCACCCAAGGCCTTCACGCCGCCATCCGCCGAGGAAGCGCGCAGCAACGCCATTTATGATGCCGCCATCGCCGAGGTCCGCGACCGGCCTCTCGATCCCGACACGGGCGCCCGATTGAAGGAGGCGCTTGGGCGCCTATCCGCCGGCGACGTAGCGGGAGCGCGGCTGATCGCCAGGGGCACGGGGGATCGCCTCGCCGAGACCTTCGTCGACTGGGTCGTATTCCGCGGCGGTCATGGAACCGCGCCGGAACTCAAGGCCTTCGCGGACGCACATCCCGCCTGGCCCGATCGCAATCTTCTGGCGCAGCGGGCCGAGGAAGCCCTCTTCAACAGCACGGCGAGCCCGGCCGAGGTCAAGGCCTTCTTCGCCCGCCAGGAGCCGCGCACGGCCGTGGGGCTGGCAACGCTCGCCTCAGCTCTGATGGCCGAGAAAGATATGGCGAACGCCAAGGCTGCTGCGGCCAAGGCATGGACGGAATTCAACGTCTCGCACGCCAACGAGCCGGCATTCCTGAAGCGCGTCGGGTCGCTGCTGACGGATGCCGACCACAAGAAGCGGCTCGAGCGGCTGCTCGCGGGAACGGGGCGTCTCGCGGGGGCGCGCGCGGAGCGTGGCGCCGTGATCAAGCGCACGATCGCGCTGCTGTCATCGGCGGACGACCGCAAGACCTACGAGAATAGGCTCGGCCTGTTCCTGCAATCCAAGGACGCCAACAAGCTCGCGGCGAAGATCCCTTCGACGCACGCGGACTGGGGCGCGGCGGTGCAAAAGGCCCGTCAGCTCAGGAAGCAGAAGAAAGAGGAGGAGGCCTGGAAGATCCTTCTCTCCGAGCCCGACACCAGCATCGACGTGAAGCCCGATGGCTGGTGGGAGGAGCGGCGGACCAGCGCCTACGCCGCGCTGCGCATCGGCAAGCCGCAGGTGGCCTATGACCTCGTGCGTAACACCGGCGCCCTGTCGATCAACGCGACGAAGGATGCGCTTTTCTTGGCGGGCTGGATCTCGCTGCGCCACCTCAAGAACCCCAAGACGGCGCTCGCCCATTTCCAGGAGCTGTGCAAGGCGGCGGACGGGCCGCTCAGCGCAGCGCGCGGACACTACTGGCTCGGCCGCACCTACGAGACGCTCGGCGACCAGGCCAAGGCCAACGAGGCCTACCGGACGGCCGCTACCTACTACGACACGTTCCACGGCCAGCTTGCGCGGTTGAAGGTCGATCCTAATGCGACCGCGCTCAAGATCCCGGCGCCGTCACCACCCACTCCCGAAGACATCGCGAGCTTCAAGGCCAACGATGCGATTGCCGCGCTCGTCATGGCGCGCAAGGCCAACGTCGACATCTCGCTCGTGCGCGCGTTCTTCAACCACCTGCGCTATCACCTGAAGACCGAGGGTGAGGTGGCGATGCTGGCGCATCTGGCGCTGGCGCTGGGCGATACGCAGAGCGCGGTGCGCGTCGGCAAGATCGGCGTCGGGCGCAATTTCAAGGTCGCCTACTACGCCTATCCCATCTCGGCGATGCCGGACTTCAAGCCGTTGCGCGATCCGCCGGAGCCCGCCTTCATCTACGGGATCGCGCGGCAGGAGAGCGAGTTCAACACGCTCACACTTTCGCACGTGGGCGCGCGCGGCATCCTGCAAGTGATGCCGGTGACGGCCAAGCACGTCTGCAAGGACTACAACCTCAAGTGCGACATCGACCGGCTGATGAAGGATCCGGGCTACAACACCATGATGGGCGCCGCGTATATCGGTGACCGCATGGACGAGTTCGACGGCTCCTACGTGCTGACGCTCGCCGGCTACAACGCGGGACCGGGCCGCGCCCGGCAGTGGATCAAGGAGTTCGGCGATCCGCGTGACCCGAAGGTCGATCCCGTCGACTGGATCCACCGCATCCCGTTCGAGGAGACGCGGGAATACGTGCAGAAGGTGCTGTCAAACATCCAGGTCTACCGCGCGCGCCTCGGCGACGAGAAGGGCGCGCTGCGCCTCGCCGCCGACCTGCGCCGCGTCGCGCCCGCGAAGGCCGCGACGAAGGAGTAGGGGTGGGCGCTCCGCCTCACTCGATGTTTACAGCCCGATCGTCGACCTCTCGCGCTGGACGTCCGGCAATCGCCGGTGTGGTGGTGACGGTCCGCAGGGTCAGCATCGACGGCGCGTGATAGTAGCGGGTGCTTTTGGCCTGGGGCGCCCCGTCTTTCAGACGGCCGACGACTTCGATCTTGAAGACTGGATACTCGCACTTTCCGATCTGGATGCGCTCGAGCCCGACGACATTCATCTCCGTCACGTAGCCGGCGATACCAGGCGGCGAAACGTAAACGGCCTCAGCGACGATCTGTTTGCCGACGGCAAGCGGCATCAATTGCGCAAGGTCCTGCTTCCACTCCAGTTCGATCTTCGCCTTTGGCTGGTCCATCGCCAGGGTGAAAAGGCCGCGATAGCTCACGGACGTTATTCGCGCGCCATCGGGCATCTGCATCTCATGGCGCAGCAGATCTGTCGTGCGTTCGGTCACCACAAGCACATGCCCTCTTTCGAAGGTGACCTTGGTGGGTTGCGTCGCGCTATCGCTGTCGAAGCAGACTTGTTCCGGTGGCGCCGTTTGCGCGATGGCCCCCTCGGTCACGCACGATCCGGCGAGAGCTGTGGCCAGCGCCAACATCCCAATGAGCGAAGTCGACGACACTTTGCGCACCTCGATGGATATTGGCAGTGGCAGGCCGTCTTGCTCAAACATCATCGGAGAAGTGCGACGATCGATGTGGCTGTCGGGTTTCGCTGCGCTCACCCCGACCTACGATGCCCCTCACTCCATCTCGGCGATGGCTTCGAGTTCGTCGATATCGCAGGTGAGTTTGGCGCCGGCGCGCTTGATGGCGCCCATGTCTTCGAGCTGGGTGAGCGCGATGTTGACCTTCGGACGGCTCGCGCCGATCAGCAGCGCGATCTCGCCCTGGGACATGCCGAGGTCGAGCGGCACGGCCTTGCCTCTGGCGCCTGGGGCTTCGAGCTTCAGGATGCCGAGCAAGAGACGCGCGAGGCGCACTTCGATGCGATGCAGGGCAATCGCCTCGAGCCGCTGGTCGGTTTCGCGCAGGCGCTGGCACAGGAAGCGCACGGCGGCCATCGCCACCTTCGGGTTCGCCTCGATGAGTTCGAGTAGGGCCTTCTGCGGCAGGCTCATGGCCTGCACCTTGCTGATGGCCGTGGCACCCGCCGTGCGCTCGCCGCCGTCGAGCGTCGCGATCTCGCCGAAGACGCTGCCGGGGCCCGCGTGGGCGAAAGACAGCTCGCGTCCGTCGCCGGAGAGGATCGAGAGGCGGATGCGGCCTTCCAAAACCAGGAACAGGTCGCGGCCCGGATCGCCGCGGGCGAAGATCATCTGGTCGGGGTCGAAGGCCACCTTGCGCATGCGGCCGGCGATGATC
>RXJK01000358.1 GCA_003963125.1 Hyphomicrobiales bacterium | reverse complement strand
CTGCGGGTTGTTCATCGGGCCCTGGATCGCGAACGTGATGCCGAGCACGCCCTCGCCGCGCGGGCCCGTGAGCAGGGGGCCCAGCAACGGGATCGGCGCCAGCGCGCGGTTGAGGCCCGACAGGGGCACGTAGGTGCCGCCGACATTGAGCTGCTGCGCCCGGAAATCCACCTTGCCGCGCATCGAGGCGCCGATCAGAGGTCCGCGGATATAGCCGCTGTGCATCACGAACTGGCCGTGGCCGACCGAGAACGGAATGCGCATCTGCTCGAACTCGAACTGCTCGCGAACGACCTTGCGCTTGCCCGTTTGCGTGCTGCTGCCACCGTCCGCGTTCTGAAGAACTTCGGAGATGATCGGGTCGCCGAGGATGACGAAGTCGCGTGCCCACAGCGTGCCGGTGCGTTCGGCGGCGCCCTGGCCATCGAGGAACACCTCGAGGTTCATCACGCCGCCGACGGCGTTGGGATAGAAACCGACGACCTTGAAGAGCTGGCCCGCGTCCGTCGCTTCGGCGATCAGGCGGCGCGGCTGGTTGGGCTCGGGCTTGATGACGGCGCCGAACAGCTTGCCGCCTTCGAGGATGCCGCGCACGTCGAGCTGCGTGACGCGATGCCCGCGCTTCTGCAGGCTCACCCGCACGCTGCGCATGCTGGTGTCGGAGTGGCCGATGACGGTGCCGATCTCGGCCTTGAGGTCGACGCCTGGCCGCGGCTTCTGCGACTGGTCCGGCGCGCCACCGACGTCGAAGAAGGAACGGAAGAGGTCGCGGCCGTCGTAGGTGGCGCCGCGCGCCGTGACGTCCCAAATGCCGTCGTTGCGCAGGCGCCCCGACACGTCGAGGCTGCTGACGACGTTGAGAGAGAACGTCGGGAAGCGGTACTCGCGCACCTTGTTGTCGGCGCCGATCCCGATCGAGCCTTCGAGCGCGACGTTGTCGCCGACGAGCTTCACGTTGCGCAGCTCGACGGGGAGATTGCCGGTGCCCTTCGCGTAGTCGAACTCGAAGACGGCCGCGCGGCCCTTGGGCTTGCGCCAGGAGACGCTGTCGAGGATCAGCTCGGCGTTGACGAGGTCGCAGCGCACGTGCACCTGCCGCTCGCCCTGCTCGTCGCGCGCCACGCTGACATCGACGCCGACGTCGCCCTGCACCAAGTCGTTGATGTCGAGGCCGAGCTGGTTGCGATAGCTGTTGTCGAGCAGGCTCGTGATGCGCAGCGGCGGCTGCTTGTCGGGCGCTGCGCCATAGACGTGCTGCCAGGAAATCTTGCCGACGACGCCGTTGACGAGCAGTTCGCCGCGCGCATCGGCGGACGTCGGGGCGAGATCCAGCGTGATGTTGGCGGAGGTGATGTCGTAATTGCCGAAGGGCACCTTCATGCGCCCGTCGATGATCCTGATGCGGCCTTCGGCCCTGACGTCGGCGAGCTTCATGTCGTCGCCGAAGGGGATGTTCAGCGTCACCTGCGCGTCGGTCTTGCCTTCCATCTTGTCGATGGCGGAGCCCGCCTCGCCCTCGCCGCGGAAGGGCGGCCGGTCGAAGAGTTCGTGCGCAAGCGACAACGGGCCCTGCGCGCGCAGCGTGACGTGGCCGCCGCGCGGCTGGGCATCACGCATGTCGACCGTGAAATTGCCCTTGAGCGACATGCGGCGCCCGTCGGATGCTGCGATGCCGCCGTCGGGGACCGCCAATTCGAACTGCTGATTGTCGAGCCGGATGAAGGCGCGCGGGGCTTCGAGCGCCGGCCAGCCCTCGACGATATCGAAGGCGAGGTTGGAGGCTTCCATGGTGAGCGAGGCCCGCTCGCCCGCCGCGCTCGCGCCTTCGCCGGAGAAGAAGCGGAACGTGCCGCCGTTGAGCTGTCCGCGCAGGAGGTGCTGCTGCACCCAGCGGCGGCTCTGCGGGGCAAGCCCCGTCGGCCACAGGGCGCGGAAGGTCGTGCTCGACATGGGGCCGAGCTTGCCTTCGAGACGCGCGCGCAAGGGCCCGCTGAAATCTGAGATCTCGCCCTCGGCCGTGAAGTCCGCACCGCCGGCCTTGAGGCGGAACTGCTTGAGAGCGACGCGCTGGCGCTCGGGATTGAAGAAGCCCTGAGCCGTCCAATCCTCGATGTTGAGGCGCTGCGTGGCCGGCGGCTCGGCCGCGAGCCATCCGCCTGCCGACTTGAAGGCGAACGCCCAGCCCGGGCCCTCGGGCGTCTGCGGCGTGTGGCTGACGGCGCCCGTGAACTGGAGGCGGCTGTCGCCCCACACGACGACGGAGGGGGCAACGTCAAAACGCTTCTGGCGGCTGTCGTAGGTGAGTTCGAGATGGGCACCGTCGATGCGCTGTGGGCCGGCACCGAGCCAGGGGATCTGGAGCTGCCCGGGCGCCGCGTCGACCGTGATCTTACCGCCGAGGATCTGGCCGTTGCTCGACAGGTCGATGCGCGCTTCGCCCCACACGGGCACATCGAAGGCTTCGAGGACGGCGAGCGACGGCAGGCTGCGCGCCAGCCCGCGCGGCACGAGGCCCTGCACGGAGAGTGCGATCTGCAGGCTGTTGTTGGCCGTGGTCTCGAGCGTGCGGAAATTCACGGTCCAGGGGCCGGTCAGCGATTCCAGCTTGGCGTGGCCGGCGATGGAACTCTGGCTGCGCTCGTGGTCGAGGTCGATGGCAAGTTCGGGCAGGCGCCACACGCTGCGGCGGCCGGAGCTGTCGATGACGACGGTCGCGGACTTCAGCCCGATCTCGCGCAGATAGGCGGCGGCCGCTTCGCGATTGCGGGCGCGCGCGGAGGATTCGGTGAGAACCTTGACGAGGTCGATGCGACCGA
>RXJK01000154.1:2790-2932 GCA_003963125.1 Hyphomicrobiales bacterium | reverse complement strand
GGAGATGCGGTTCGAAATCCGCCGGCTGCACGACGAGTTCCGCTACACGACCGTTTATGTCACCCACGACCAGACCGAAGCGATGACGGCTGCAGATGTCATCGTGGTGATGAACCAGGGCAATGTCGAACAGGCCGGTTCT
>RXJK01000154.1:2180-2712 GCA_003963125.1 Hyphomicrobiales bacterium | reverse complement strand
CGGGTCGGGACAGACACGGTCGAATGCGGCAACGGACTCGTGCTCCGGTGTGGCAGCGGCGACTACGCCGCCAGCGGCCAGACGGCGGTCTCCGTGCGGCACCACGACTTGCATCTCGCGAACGAGAAGCCGAGCGGCGATCTGACCAACTGGACGTCCGGAAAGGTCCTTCGTCAGGTCTATCTCGGCTCCCACCGCGATTATCTAGTCAGTCTATCAGGTGGCGAAACCGTGCGGGCGATCGCGCCCGTCAACGTCGCGATCCCGGAAAACCAGCAAGTTTGGCTTCATTGCCCACCTGATCGCTGCCGGGCGCTCGCGCATTAAGGGAGAGAGACATGTCCAACACGAACGTCGCAGCAGGCGCGCTTCTGGCGGCCTTGACATGGAGTCAGATAGCCTGGGCAGCCCCGCCCGAGCCCTACAAGGTCACGGACGAGCTCGTCGCCGCGGCGACCAAGGAGGGGGCGGTCGTGTACTACACCTCGACCGACGTGCAGGTTGCCGAGAAACTGGGTGCCGCATTCGAGGC
>RXJK01000154.1:1976-2130 GCA_003963125.1 Hyphomicrobiales bacterium | reverse complement strand
TCCGGGTATCAAAGTCCAGGTTGAGAGGGCCGGTTCCGAGCGTGTCTTTCAGCGCATCGGCCAGGAATACTCGAGCGGCATCCACAACGCCGATGTCATCGAGACTTCCGACGCATCCCACTTCCTGACGTTCAAGGATCAGAACTGGCTGACA
>RXJK01000154.1:1765-1907 GCA_003963125.1 Hyphomicrobiales bacterium | reverse complement strand
GCCTTTCGTGCCACGCTGACTGTCATTGCCTACCGGACCGACATGGTGAAGCAAACGGACGCGCCGAAGACCTGGACCGATCTGCTCGACCCCAAATACAAGGACAAGTTGGTGAAGTCGCATCCCGGTTACAGCGGCAACG
>RXJK01000154.1:1214-1695 GCA_003963125.1 Hyphomicrobiales bacterium | reverse complement strand
CGTGATGCAGGTGCAGTCCTCGACGGAGCCGCCGAAGGTCCTTGCCCAGGGCGAGCGTCCGATCCAGGCGGACGGCAATGAATACAACGTCTTCATCCTCCAGGACAAAGGCGTGCCGATCAAGGCAGTCTATCCGCCGGAGGGAACCTCCATCGCCTATGGCAACGCCGCGATCCTGGCCTACGCCCCTCATCCGACCGCCGCCAAATTCTTCTATTCCTTCATGTTCTCGCAGGAAGCGCAGCAATTGAACGATGATTTCGGCGGCTTGCGTTCGGTTCGGCCGGACGTGAAGGAAAAATCCAACCGCACGCCGCTCTCGCAGATCAAGCTGCTTGAATCCAACCCGTCGAACGTTCGCGACGCGATCGAAGAGATCAAGCAGAAATACGAAGAGTATTTCGGCACTTGAGACACTGCTCGGCGCCGCCTCCGAACCGGTGCCGATCTGACCCGGCGATGTCGCCTCGGGCGGCATCGC
>RXJK01000154.1:228-1164 GCA_003963125.1 Hyphomicrobiales bacterium | reverse complement strand
CCATGGCGCATTCCGTCGACACAGATCAGCTCATGGGTGACAAAGTGACCACCGCTGCATTGTCCGCCGATTCCACCGCCAGACGGCACGTCGGCAGGCTCGATTTGTCGACGCCGCTTTTCCTGCTACTGGCGGCAGTTCTGTGCGTGCTGGTTTTGCTGCCGCTGTTCTGGCTGGGCTACTACAGCCTCACCACCAAGTCGGGATCGCCGACCCTGGCGAATTTCGTCCGCCTCTTCAACGACGCGGCCATTCGCCGGGCCTTCCTCATCGCGCTCAGCATGGCGCTTTCCGTCGGCCTGTTCTCTTGCCTCGTCGCCACGCCGCTGGCGTGGCTTGTCGCGCGCACCGACATGCCGGGACAACGTTTTGTGCGCAGTCTGGTCACCGCTTCCTTCGTCACGCCGCCGTTCCTCGGCGCCATTGCCTGGGCGATGCTGGCCGCACCCAACAGCGGTATTCTCAACAACATCTATCGCTGGGCCTTTGGCCTCGACCAGTCGCAGGCCCTGTTCAATATCTATACCTTCACGGGGCTGGTCTTCGCGGTCACCTGTTATTCGTTCCCCTTCGTCTTCACGCTCGTTGCGAATGCCTTCGACAAGGTGCCATCCGACTTGGAGGAAGCATCCGCAATCCTGGGCGGCAAGCCTGGCACTACGTTGCGGCGGGTTACGCTGCCCATGGTGCTGCCGGCGATGCTCGCGGGCTCGCTCGTTGCTATCGTCCAGGCTTTTACTATGTTCGGTTCACCGGCGATCCTTGCGCTGCCGGCAGGCTTTCATGTCATCACCACCAAGATCTGGAGCTTCTTCCAGTTCCCGCCGAAGCTCGATCTCGCCGCCGCCAGTGCGGTGCCTTTGTTGATCGTCACCATGCTCCTCTTGTGGGGGCAGAGATGGCTGCTCGGACGTCGTGGATATACGGTGCTGGGCG
>RXJK01000154.1:0-178 GCA_003963125.1 Hyphomicrobiales bacterium | reverse complement strand
GCTGGCAGGCGCTTACGTGCTCCTGATCCTGTGCGTGACGATCCTGTTTCCGTATCTGGCGCTGCTCAAGGTGGCCCTGACGCACAATATCTCAGAGCCGCTTAGCTGGAACTCGCTCACCCTCCATAACTTCCACTTCGTGCTGTTCGAATTCTCAAGCACCCGTCTCGCCATCTGG
>RXJK01000172.1:1055-2750 GCA_003963125.1 Hyphomicrobiales bacterium | reverse complement strand
AACCCACGCTCGGCAGATTGCCGGTCAGGTTACCGTTCTGGTCGTAGAGATTGGCGAACAACGCATGAGCGTCGATGATGTCATTGCCGTAGTAGACGAAGCGGTTGGCAAGCGGGAAGACCCACTCATTGTCCTCGTTCTGGTCGTCCGGCAGTTCCGGGAACGGATCGAACGGCTTCTGGCCGAACTCCTGGCCCAGCCGATCGTAGGATCGGCCAGAATACCAGGCGCCGTCCTGGCTGGTGTCGCCATAGACGACAAGCGGGCTGTTCGGGCCGGCGAGCACGCTGTTGGGCGTGGCCGGCGCGATGACGAAGTGGTCACCGCCCACTTCCGGACCGGAATCCTTCTTCAGGTCGATCCGATAGACGGTGATCGTGCTGCCCTCTTCGATGACGCAATCGTGGATCGCAGCGCCGTCCAGCACCAGGTCGGTCTTGGTGACTGACTTGACGGTGAAGCCGCCCGGCAAGCCCTGGATATAGACCACCTGCCCTGCCGCGAAGCCGTCGTCGAGCCAGCTGCCGGCGGCACGCGTCAGCGTGTCGACCACCAGCGTCGCCTCGATCTGCACTTCCACGCGCTGCGGGATCGAACGATGCAGGTCGATGTCGTTTATGGTGGTCGCCGCACCGAAGTTCGGACCGGAAAGGATCATCACCGAGCCGGTGCCCCAGGTGGCGAACTCGCCGGCCGGCTTTGCGATGCCGTAATCGGCGGCGTTGCCGAAGCCGAGGATCTCGCGGGTCTCACCCTCGTTGCCGACCTGGATGAGCTGGCCGACCGTGTAGCGGTCGTCCTGCCAGTTGCGGCCGTCGAGGCGGGTCAGGATGTTCTTGCTGACGTTTCCGCTCGTGTAAGTCTTGGTCTGGTAGGAGCCGATGGTCTGGACCGGCAGGTTGCCGCCGCCATGCACCATGGTCAGCCCGCCATGCGGGCCCTGAACCCAGATGTTAGCGTTGACATTGGTGGCGCTGTCGATCGGCTCGCCCAGCACTTCCATGGTGTCGCCATTGATCGACAGGACGCGATACTGCTTGGCTTGGTCGAAGCTGCCGTTCTCGCCGCCGATGTTGATCAGATGACCCTTGAGGAAGCCGTGAGCCTCCCAGCTCTGGCCGTCCTTGCGCTTCAGGATGCCGCCCGTCGCCGTATAGGCGACGTCATAGGCGACCGTCTCCAGCACCAGCGGATCGACGGCGACGATCTTGCGCTCGCCTGTCAGGCCAGCCGGCAAGGCCGGGCCGCTCAGCACCAGAATCGAGTTGTCGTTGGGATCGCGCAGGAACCCGCCGTGCCCGTCGGAGACTTTCTGGCCGTTTCCGTCGAGATAGAACGCGTCCTCGACCGAAATCACGGTCCAACTTCCGGCGACTCCCTGGATGGTGACTGTCTGGCCGGGCAGGAAGCCCTGCGCCTTCCAGTCGAAACCGTCCCGGCGGATGGTATGGCTGCCCAGATAATCCGGGTCCGCATTGTTGTATTTGAACACGTTCTGGGCCGAGACGAACGGCGCCGGATCGAGCGTGCCGCCGATGTCGAGGCGGTCGTTGCCCTGCCCGAGCATCAGGTTGAACACTTCGATGGTGCTCTGGTGGCCGTCGGTGCCGACGCTGCTCGAACCGTAGTTCACCTTGCCGAAGCTGATGCCGCCGGGAACGACGATCTGGGTCGAACCCGCAGCAGCTTCACCAT
>RXJK01000172.1:0-1005 GCA_003963125.1 Hyphomicrobiales bacterium | reverse complement strand
CCGCTCAGCCCCTTGAAGATGAGGTCGTTGGCCATGCCGAAGCCGCGCAGCGTCGTCTGATCCATGACGCCGGTGCCGTCTGCCTGGCTGGAGTCGTCGAAGATGTTCAGGACGTCGATCTGCTGGCTTTCCGGCGGCTGCGCGCCGATGGCGATCAGGAAGGTGTCCTTTTCGCCCGGTAGCTTGACGCCGGCGGTCAGCGAGCGATCGGCGCCGGCCGGGCCGCCCTCGACGGCCAGCGGGCCGCGCAACTTGGACAGAAGATGGGTGGAGACCGGGAAGATCTTCACGCCGTCGCGTGTCGGCGGGACGATGTAGTCCACGTCGGCCGCCAGTTCGACGGTCTGCACTTTGTACCAGGCATCGGCAGCCGACGGGTCGCCGCCGGTGAACACCGCCTCGGGCGCAATGCGCACAACGCGCACATTGTCGGCCGTGGCGTCGCCCAGCCAGGTCGCGCTCAGCGTCTGCTCGACGCCGTCGATCATGACGTGGATCAACTGCAGTTTCGCATCCTTGCCGGCGTTGTCGCCGCGGATGAGCTGGATCTTGGCCTCGATGTCGGGATGGCCGCCATTGAGGTCCGAAATACGTACCCACATGCCCTCGAGGAAGCCCTCGGAGAGCCAGCCTTCCTGCTCGCCGGTCAGCCCACGGTCGAGGAACTGGCCGGGGAAGGATTGCGGATTGGTCTCCTGGCCGTAATTCACGGTTCCTTCGAAGATGAAGCGTTCGGCAAGGTCGCTGAGCACGGCCGGATTGGCAGTCGCGCCAGCAGCGGCCCACGAGCCCGTCTGGGTCAGGGTGATGGTCTTGCCGTCTTCCGAGATCGAGGCGATCTGGTAGTCGCCGTCATTGCTGACGAGCTTGCTCACCGAGACTGCCGCGGTGGCGGTGCCAGAGGTCGTCCACGGATCGACCGCCGCGAGCGCCGTAAGGACGATCTGGTTGGCGCTAACCGACTGGATGACGTAGTCGCCGTCATTGCCGGAGAACGCACCTGTC
>RXJK01000039.1 GCA_003963125.1 Hyphomicrobiales bacterium | reverse complement strand
GAGCGTCGTCGACGCCGCGCAGTGGCTCGTGGAGCAAAGCGGCGCACAGGAGATCGTCGTGGTCGGCCTGCGCCTCGGCGGGCTGCTCGCGGCTCTCGAAGCCATGCGCATTCCGAACCTCAGGGGCCTCGCCCTGTTGGCACCGGTGATGTCGGGCCGGCAATACACGCGGGAGATGGCCGTGCTCGCCAAGATCATGCGCCCGCCCAACGCCGTCGAGGCCTCGGGCGCGGACAACTCGGGCATCGACGTGTGCGGCTTCAGCCTCGCGCGCGAGACGGAAGCGGACCTGAGGGCCTTGAGCCTCGCGACGCCCCCCGTCGTCTCCGGTATCGATGTCCTGGTCCTGCATCAGGACGGCGCAAATCCGGCGGCGCTTCGCAAGGCCTACGAGGCCGGCGGCGCGCGGGTGACGGCGGCGCCGTTCGCCGGCTACGACGACATGATCTGCGATCCGACGGCTTCCAAGGTCCCGCAGACCGCGCTCGGCGCGATCGTCGACTGGACCCGCAGCCTCGGTGATACCTCCCGGCTGGCGGAAACACCCATTCCGCACGCGTCTCTCGTGGCAGAAGATTGGACCGAGACCGGCGTGACCTTCGGCACGGACGACCAGCTCGCCGGCATCTACTGCGCCCCCGCGCGCCCCGATCCAGCGGTGCTGCCCGTCATCTTCCTCAACGCCGGCATGAGCTATCATATCGGCTGGGCCCGCATGCACGTGCGCATGGCCCGCGCGCTCGCAAAGCACGGCATCCCGTCGTTGCGCTACGACGCGGCCGGCATCGGCGACAGCCTCGCGGGCCCCGACGTCGACAAATTGCCCCTCTATTCCGACGTCGCCCAGCGCAATCTCTCTGCCGCGCTCGACTGGCTGCAGGCGCAGGGCTATCCCGCCTGCACCGTCGTCGGCGCGTGCTCGGGCGCCTACACTGCCTTCCACGCCACGCGCGAGGATGCCCGCATCGCCAAGGCCGTGATCGTCAATCTGCAGTGCTTCACGTGGACCGCGGCTCTGGGCCTCGAAGTCGATCGCTGGCGCGCCGTGCGGCGCATGGCGCTCGCCGCCGAACGCAAAGCGCAGGAGCCCGCCGGCCCGCTGGGCGCAGCCGTCGCTCGGCTCAGAAGTGCGGCGTTCACTTCGGTGCGCATCGCCGGCCGCTTCGTGAAGCGCATCCTTCGCGGGCAGGCGCGAACGGGCGGCAAGGCGCGCGCCGATCTGCAGGCGATAGCGGCGCGCGGCACGCGGCTCGCGCTCGTGTTCTCCGAAGGTGATCCCGGCCTGCAGATGCTGGAGGCGGAAACCGGACCTCAGGCCGCTGGCCTCGACGGCCTTGCTGGCGTCTCCGTGCAATCGATACCCGCCTCCGACCACAACCTGACCCCGCGCCAGTCCCAGGACGATCTCCTCCGGATCATCCTCGACGTAGCGCACGCGCCGGCCGCCGCGCGCTCCGCCAGCGGCATCAGGGCCGCGGCGTAGCCTTCGAACCGAACTGGCGCCCCAAGCATATGCCCCCACGGCCGAGCGCAGCGAGAGCCGGGATCCTTCCCCGTTGAGGCATGCCGCACGCTAAAGTCTTCTGGAGTGCCGTCCGCGTGCACGGATTCCGGATCGCATTGAGCAGGGACCCACCCTGTCATCCCGGCTGTAGCGCGAAGCGCGGAGAGCCGGGACCCAGGGGCAACGGATGCGCCAGTCGCCCTGGGTCCCGGATCGGTGCTGCGCACCGTCCGGGATGACACGAAATGGGGTGAAGGGAAACGCGTGCCGAAGAGCGGCAACGCGGCAAGACCCCGGACTGGCGCTCCGCGCCATCCGGGGATGCAAGGGCGGAGGTTGGGCAGACGAAGCGAATCCCACCGCGTTTGCCGCCCAAAGCCTCAGCGCCAGCCGAGCGCGGGCGCGACGTGCTTCAGCACCGCCTCGATCACGTGCGCGTTGTAGTCGACGCCGAGCTGGTTCGGCACGGTGAGCAGCAGCGTATCGGCTTCGGCGACCGCCTCGTCTTCTGCGAGCTGATTGACGAGCACGTCCGGCTCCGCCGCATAGCCGCGTCCGAAGATCGAGCGCGTATTGCCGTCGATGAAGCCGATGTGGTCCTCGCTGTCGCCGTTCTGGCCGAAGTAGGCCCGGTCACGGTCGTCGACGAGCGGGAAGATGCTGCGGCTCACAGAGGCGCGCGGCTCACCCGGATGCCTTGCAGCTTTCCAGGCCTCGCGGAAGGCACGAATTTGCTCCGCCTGCTGGATGTGAAACGGCTTGCCGCTCTCGTCCGTCTTCAGTGTCGAACTCTGCAGATGCATGCCGAGCTGCGCCGCCCAGATGGCCGTCGCGTTGGAGCTGGCGCCCCACCAGATGCGCTGGCGCAGACCTTCCGAATAGGGCTCGAGGCGCAGCAGGCCAGGCGGGTTCGGGAACATCGGCCGCGGATTGGGTTCCGCAAACCCCTTGCCCTGCAAGACCTTCAGAAACACCTCGGCGTGGCTGCGGGCCATGTCGGCATGGTCCTGCCCCTCGGCCGGCGTATAGCCGAAGTAGCGCCAGCCCTCGATCACCTGCTCGGGCGACCCGCGGCTGATGCCGAGCTGCAGGCGTCCGGCGGCGATCAGGTCCGCCGCGCCCGCGTCCTCCGCCATGTACAGCGGGTTCTCGTAGCGCATGTCGATCACGCCCGTGCCGATCTCGATGCGACGCGTCTTGGCGCCGACGGCAGCGAGCAAAGGAAACGGCGAGGCGAGCTGCCGCGCGAAGTGGTGGACCCGGAAATAGGCGCCGTCTGCGCCGAGCTCTTCCGCCGCCACGGCGAGGTCGATCGACTGCAGCAGCGCGTCGGCCGCCGACCGCGTCTGCGAATGCACCGAGGGCGACCAGTGCCCGAACGAGAGGAAGCCGATCTTCTTGGCAGCCATGTGGTAAAATGCTCTCCGTTGCCTAGCGCCTGCGCATGATGCGCTGCACATAAATGGGGTTGCTCTTCGCCTCCGACCACCTGCCGCGCGCTCCGTCAACGCCACGCCAGCGACATTACGAAGAGTTGATAGGAATTCGGTGCTTCTCGGCGCCGGAAAATAACCTCACCCTGTAGCGTCATCACCGCCCTGTGATGTACTCAGCGCAGGGAAGCGTGTTGACGGGTCAAGGTTGGAGATGGCTGCGCCCATGGCGAAACTCAACATCAACGGGAAGACGGTCGATATTGCTGCCAGCGCGGAAACGCCCTTGCTGTGGGCGCTGCGCGAGCAGGCGGGCCTCACGGGCACCAAGTACGGCTGCGGCATTGCCCAGTGCGGCGCCTGCTCCGTGCACATCAACGGCGAGGTTCAGCGCTCGTGCTCGATCACGGTCGGGGCGCTGAAGGCCACCGACAAGATCGTCACCATCGAAGGCCTATCGGCGGACGGCTCGCACCCCGTGCAGAAGGCCTGGGCTGCGCTCGACGTGCCCCAGTGCGGCTACTGCCAGAGCGGGCAGATCATGGCGGCGACGGCATTGCTCGCCAAGAACCCGAAGCCCACGGATGCCGATATCGACCAGGCGATGACGAACATCTGCCGCTGCGGCACCTATTCCCGCATCCGCGCGGCCATCGGCAAGGCGGCCGCCGACATGGCGTCGCTGCCCGCAGCTCCCGGCAAGGCGAAGAAGGCGTGAGGAACCCGATCATGACGAAAACGATGAAATCTTCCCTCGCCTCGGCCCGCGGCGTCTCGCGCCGGGCCTTTGTCGCCTCTGCGGCCGCCGTCGGCGGCGGTCTCGCCATCGGCGTCGATGCGGCCGGACTGACCAAGGCGCTCGCCCAGAAAGTCCTGAGTTCAGACGTCAACGAAGTCGGTGCCTGGGTCGTCATCAAGCCCAATGACGAAGTGATCGTGCGCATCGCCCGCTCCGAGATGGGGCAGGGCACGCTGACCGGCCTCGCCCAGCTCGTCTGCGAGGAACTCGAGTGCGACTGGTCGAAGGTCAAGGCCGAGTACGTGACGCCCGGCGAGAACCTCGCTCGGAAGCGCGTCTGGGGCGACATGTCGACCGGCGGCAGCCGCGGCATCCGCACCTCCCATGAATATGTCCGCAAGGGCGGCGCCGCGGCTCGCCAGATGCTGCTGCAGGCGGCGGCCGACCAGTGGAAGGTCCCTGTCGCCGAACTCACCGTGGAGAAGGGAATCGTTTCCCACGCCGCCTCGAACCGCAAGATCAGCTACGGCAAGCTCGCGTCTGCGGCGTCCAAGCTCGATGTGCCGGCCGACGTGAAGCTGAAGGACCCCAAGGACTGGAAGCTGATCGGCCAGGGCGTGCCACGTCTCGACACGGTCGAGAAGACCGTCGGCAAGCTGGTCTACAGCATTGACGTCAAGCTGCCGGGCCTCCTCAACGCGTCGATCATGGACGCGCCCGTGTTCGGCGCCAGGGTCGTCTCCTACGACGAGGCGAAGGCCAAGGGGATGCCGGGCGTTCGCCACGTGCTGAAGGTGGGCGACACCGCCGTGGCCGTCGTCGCCGACACCTGGTGGCAGGCCAACGAAGCGGTGAAGGCCCTCAACATCAAGTGGGAAGAGGGCGCCAACGCCAAGGTCTCCGACGAGAGCATCAATGCCTTCCTGAAGGACGGGCTGACGGCGACGGACGGCGTCTTCGTCGGCAACAAGGCTGGCGACGCCGACGCTGCGCTCGCGGGCGCTGCCAAGCGTCTCGAAGGCACCTATTTCTCCCCCTACCAGCACCACGTCTGCCTCGAGCCGATGAACTGCACCGCGCTCGTCACGGCCGACAAGTGCGAGGTCTGGACCGGCACCCAGAACGGCGATGCGACGCTCGCCGTCGCCGCGGAAGCCTCCGGCCTCCCGCCCTCCAAGTGCGAGGTCTACAAGCTGCATCTCGGCGGTGGTTTCGGTCGTCGCGGCTTCCAGGACCCCGTGCAGAAGGCGGTACTGCTCGCCAAGCAGATCCCGGGCGTGCCCGTGAAGCTCGTCTGGAGCCGCGAGGAGGACATGCGCCAGGGCCGCTACCGTCCGGTCGGCCTGTGCAAGATGGAAGCGGGCCTCGACGACAAGGGCGATCTCGTCGCGCTCAAGATGCGCATCGCCGCGCCCTCGATCCTGACCTACGCGGCGCCGTCGCGCCTCGAGCCCAGCGGCCGCGACATTGCGGCCTTCCAGGGCCTCAACCCGACGGGTCCCGAAGGCCAGTTCGGCTACACCGTGCCTAACATCCTGGTCGAGCACGCGATGCGCAACACGCACGTGCCGCCGGGCTTCTGGCGGGGCGTCAACAACAACCAGAACGCCATCTGGCTCGAGACCTTCCTCGACGAGGTGGCGCGCGCGGCCGGCAAGGATCCGCTGGCCTTCCGGCGCGCCATGATGGCGAACCACCCGAAGCATCTGGCGGTGCTCAATGCCGTCGCCGGAAAGATCGGCTGGGACAGCCCGGCGCCCGCCGGTGTCACGCGCGGCATCGCCCAGCACATGGGCTACGGCAGCTACGTGGCCGCCGCGGCGGAAGTGCGCGTCAGTGACCGCGGCAAGGTGAAGATCGAGCGCCTCGTCATGGCGACCGACTGCGGCTACGTGGTCAACCCGCAGCAGGTGACGGCACAGGTGGAAGGATCCGTCGCCTACGGCCTCGGCGCCATGCTCTACCAGGAGATCAACGTCGCCGCCGGCCGCGTGGTGCAGGAGAACTTCGACACCTACCAGATGATGCTGATGGAGGACTTCCCGAAGATCGAGACGATCCTCGCGCCCTCCGGCGGCTTCTGGGGCGGCGTCGGTGAGCCGACCATCTGCGTGGCGGCACCGGCCGTGCTCAACGCAATCTACGCAGCGACGGGCCAGCCAATCCGTACCCTGCCGCTCAAGAACGTCAAGCTGCAGCGCGCATGAGGCAGCGCGTGGGCCGCACCGCAGGCGCAATCTGTGGAGCGGCCCTTGCGCTCGTCCTGTCGCACGACGGGATGCACGCCGCGGGCCCGGACGGGCCTCCGCGCCAGGCTTCGCTCACCGGCCGGCCGGGCAACGCCGACAACGGCCGCGCGCTGGCACTGGCCCGCGAGCGCGGCAATTGCGGCGCCTGCCATGCGATCCCCGGTGCCGCCGACACGACGGCAAGCAGCATGGGGCCGTCGCTGCAGGGGGTTGCACGACGCCTCGCCGAAGACCAGATGAGATATCTCGTCGTCGATCCGCGCCGCTACAGGCCGGCGACGATCATGCCCGCGTATCACCGGACGGAAGGCCTCGTCCGGGTCGCGCGGGCGCTCGAAGGCAAGCCCGTCCTGTCGGCCGACGAGACCGAGGACGTGGTCGCGTTCCTGATGACGCTGCGCGAATAGCGAGGAGCTGGATGTGATGCAGTCGGCGCTGACACGGCGGACAGTGGTGGGCGGGCTCGTCGCCATCGCGGTGGCGCCGCTTTCGACATCGGCTGCCTTCGCGACGCCGGAAACGATGTCGGATGCCATGCGCCAGGAACTGGGCCCCGACGCGCGCCCGCAAGCCGGCCGCATCAAGATCACGTTGCCGGAGCTCGCCGAGAACGCCAACGCCGTCTCCATGCGCATCGCCGTCGACAGCCCGATGACGGCGCAGGACCACGTGAAGGACATCCTGGTCTTCTCCGAGAAGAACCCGGTGCCCACCGTGGCGCGTTTCCATCTCGGGCCCCGCTCTGGGCAAGCCCGCGTGCAGACCAACATCCGCCTCGCCGGCTCGCAGACGATCACCGTGGTGGCGCGCATGAGCGACGCCTCGCTCTGGATCGCCTCCGCCGACGTGATCGTTACGCAGGGCGCCTGCTTCGACGGCACGTGAGGAGGCAAAGATGGCAAGACCGACACGCATCCTCGTCCCCAAGACCGCGAAGAAGGGCGAGGTGATCGAGATCAAGACGATCATCAATCATCACATGGAGACGGGCTTCCGCCGCGACGACGTCGGCCGCGTCATCCCGCGCGATATCATCACGCGCTTCCGCTGTACCTTCGGGGGCGAGGTGGTGTTCGCGATGGAGCTGTTCACAGGCATCGCCGCCAATCCCTTCATCGCCTTCACCACGGTCGCCACGGAGAGCGGCGAACTCGCCTTCGAGTGGGAAGACCAGAACGGCGAGGTCACGCGCGCCACGGCCACGATCTCCGTCGCGTGAGACGCGCGCCGGCATACGCAGCGGCAGTCGCACTGTTCGCGCTGACCTTTGCGCTCGCTGGATCGCTCACGGCGCACGAGCGCGGCATCCCGGCGGCCGAAATCCGGTCGGGCAAGACGTTCCTCTCGCGCAATCTTCAGGCCGACCAGGACGACCCTGCGGCCAACCTTGGCCTGTTGTGGGTGGACCAGGGCGCCGAGCTGTGGCGCACGCCGGCGGGCACCGAGGGCAAGTCCTGCGGTACCTGCCACGGCGAGCCTGCGGCCATGAAGGGCGTGGCCACGCGCTATCCGGCTTTCGACGCTGCACTCGGCCGTCTGATGAACCTCGAAACGCGCATCCAGAACTGCCGTACGACGCATCAGTCGGGCGCCCCTTCACTCGCCTACGAATCCCAGGAGCTTCTGGCCCTCACCACGCTCGTTACCTACCAGTCGCGTGGGCTCCCGATGAGCGTCGCCATCGACGGTCCCGCGCAGGAGGCCTTCGCCCGCGGCGAGCAGCGCTTCCACAGGCCCCAGGGCCAGCTCGGCATTTCCTGCGCGCAATGCCACGTGGAGAACTGGGGCAAGCGCATGCGCGGCGACACCGTCAGCCAGGGCTACGCGACAGGCTTCCCCGCCTACCGGCTCGAGTGGGAGACGCTCGGCTCCTCCCACCGCCGGCTGCGCGCCTGCTTCAACGGCGTCCGCGCCGAACCCTTCCCGCCCGGCAGCCCGGAGTTCATCGAACTCGAACTCTACCTCGCCTGGCGCGCTGATCGCCTCCCCATCGAAACCCCGGCGCTGCGGCGCTGACGGCAGCGCAACGGATGACCTTGTCATCCCGGACGGTGCGCAGCACCGATCCGGGACCCAGACCTGGGTCGCGTCCGCTTCGCCTGGGGTCCTGGCGCTCAGCACGTCGCGCTCCGGCCAGGATGACACGAGAATTCGTCGAACAGGCAGCGCCTTGGGGTCCGGGGGCCGCTGGTTCGGCTGCGCTGGACCCTGTCAGAACCGCTTAAGCATCAGCATCGGCCCTCGGGAAGCATTCTGCCGTCCGGCGCCCGCCCGCACGACCCGCTTGCGCCCATCGCCCAGCCTAGCTAGGAAAGCCGGTGCGGGGTGAACGCGGCCGATGGCCCATCGCCCCGCCCGCCGCACGCGGGGCTCCGCCGCTTCGAGCCTCGACACGGCAACGCGGGTGTAGTTCAGTGGTAGAACATCAGCTTCCCAAGCTGAGTGTCGAGGGTTCGATTCCCTTCGCCCGCTCCAATTGTTCAATGTTCGGCGCTCACGCGGCAACGGGGACCCGGTAGCGCTCGAGGGCGGTGAGCGGGACGGGGCCGAGGCCGGGCGCTTCCGTCAGTGTCGCGCGGCCGTCGCGGATGTCGTTGAGAGGCCCGCACAGTTCGCTGCGCAGAGGATTGGGATTGGCATCGATCTCCAGAAGGCCATCACCTTCGGCAGCCGCGAGCAGATGGGCGGAAGCGAGCAGTCCGATGCCGCCGCCGAGGTAATGCGGGCAGAAGCGCAGGCCGGCGGCGAGGATGGACCGGGCAACGGGAAGCGTCGCACTGAAGCCGCCCCACTTCGCCATGTCCGGCTGCAGGACGCCGAACGCGCGCGACGCAACGGCTTCCGCGAAGCTCTGCGTGCCCTGCATGTTCTCCCCGGCCGCGAGACGCGTGGCGATACTGCCCGAGAGCGCCTGCCACTCCGGCCACGGCCGGTCGCAGCGCAACGGTTCTTCCAGCCAGGCGAGCCCATGTCGGTCGAGTTCGCGCCCGTGCAGCACGGCCGTCTCGAGATCCCAGGCCTGGTTGGCATCGGCCATCAAGGCGCACTCCGGGCCGATCGCCTCGCGCACTGCCGACAGGTTGCGCAGATCGCGGTCGAGACCAAAGCCGATCTTCAGCTTGAAGGCGCGGTAGCCCTCCGACCGCTTCTGTGCAGCGAGCGCTTCCGGGCCGGTCGGGTTGAGCCCGCTCGCGTAGACCCCGACGACCGGACTGGCGGACGCGTCGAGGTGCCGCCACAGTGGCTGCGAGGCCTTGCGCGCGGCGAGATCCCACAGCGCGATGTCGACACCCGCGATCGCCTGCGCGAAGGGACCCGGCTCCGCACTCTGCAAAGCGAGAACGGCCGTTGCTTCAGTCATGTGCGCGAAGGCTTGTGCTGCGTCAGCGAAAGGCCGCGCCGTGAGCAGAGGCGCAAGCACGCTCGTGACGAGCCTCGCCCGGTGCTCGGCGCCCACGGCCGGGAAGTTGCACCAGACTTCGCCGTATCCACGTGCGCCCTGTGCATCCTCGACTTCGACGACGACCATGGGTCGGTCGCGCATGATCCCGAAGGACGTCTGCACGGGCGTTTCGAGCGGATAGCGATAGACGTGCGCGGTGACGCGGCGGAGCGCGAGGCTGTCGCTCATGGTTTCAGGTCCATGTCGAGGTGGATGTAGTCGCCGCGATAGCTGACGTCGGCGATGTAGATCACAGTCCCGTTGCGGTCGCACAGCACGCGCCGCACGTCGGCCATGGGGCTGTTGACCGGAATATCGAGCAGTTGCGCGACCTCGATGTCGGCCTTCGAGATCGTCAGTGTCTGCCGGGCAGACGCAATCTTGAGCCGCGGCAGCGACGTCAGCACGGGCAGCGCCAGTTCCTTGCGGAAACGCGCTGCGGCCCGCTTGAAGATGCGCTGGTCGATGAAGATCGATATGACGCAATAGGTTTCCCCGTCGCGGGAATGGATGCGACGCATGAAGAAATAGCGCGGTGCCGGAATGCCGTCGCTCGGCCGCAGCGCCGGCAAACGCTCGCCTTCCTCCAAAGTGTCGTGGTGCGGCCGGTCGCCCTTGTAGACCTGCACGAGATCGCCGAGCGTGGTCTCGACCCGCAGTTGCCTCTGGTGGCCCGCGCCCGCCGCGGTGACGAAAGTGCCGCGTCCACGTTGCGGCGACAGGAGACCTTCTCCCGAAAGCAGGGATATCGCTTGCCGCACGGTCACGCGGGCGACGTCGAACTCGGCCATCAGCTGCTCGATCGACGGCAGCGTGCAGCCGACCGGCCACGTGCCCTTCTCGACGCGCTGCCGGAACAGGTCGGCGAGCTGCAGGTAGCGCGGAATGGGCGTGTTGCCGAAAATGCTGCGTTCGCTCGCCGCCATGAAATCGCTTGTTCCAGAACCCCGGTTGCCGGAAACATCCTATATATAGTACGTATGGGATGTCTAGGAGAGGCGAACACCCGCACGAGATGGGGATGATAACGCGCTTTGCCGTAATTCTGGTGCCGTGGCTGCTGCTGGTCGCGGTGTGGTACGCCATCCACTACAGCGGGTTCATCAATCCCTCGCTGGTGCCCACGCCCCATGCCGTGGCGCTGCGGGGCTGGGAGTTGATGCACTCGCGTCTGCCGCTCGACATCGTCATGTCGACGCAGCGCGTGTTCACGGGCGTGCTGAGCGGCATCATCGTGGCGGTGCCCGTGGGCTTCGTGCTCGGCTGGTACCGCAACGTGCGCAGCCTCATCGACCCTCTGATCAATTTCTTCCGCGCGCTGCCGCCCATCGCCCTCATCCCGCTGGTGATCGTCTATTTCGGCGTCGACGAACTCGCCAAGACCGTCATCCTTTTCTACGCGTCTTTCTTTGCCGGTGTCATCGTCATGTACGAGGGCATCTCCCAGATCAGCCCCATCTACGTGCGCGTCGCCCGCACGCTGGGCGCGAGCGACAGCGAGATCTTCCGCAAGGTGATCCTGCCGCTCGCTGTGCCGCATATGCTGACGGCCTTGCGGGTGGCGCTCGGCGTGGCCTGGGCGACGCTCGTTGCGTCGGAACTCATCGCCGCGCAGCAGGGGCTTGGCGCCCTGATCCAGAATGCAGGATCGTTCTTCCAGCTCGATATCATTTATGTCGGCATCATCTGCATCGGTTTCATCGCGCTGATCATGGATCTGGCACTCCGGGCGCTGAGCCGGCGCTTTCTCTCCTGGCAGGAGCGCCTGGCATGAGTGCCAAGCCCCGCATCGTCTTCGACCACGTCTCCGTCCGCTTTCCGACCGAGCGCGGGCAGATGCAGGTGGTCGAGGACGTGAGCTATGCGATCGCCGACCGCGAGTTCGTTTCGATCATCGGACCGTCCGGATGCGGCAAGACGACAATGATGAACATCGTCGCCGGCTTCATGACGGCCTCGGCAGGCTCGGTAACGCTCGATGGCCGCCCGATCGCCGGGCCCGGACCCGATCGCGGCGTGATCTTCCAGGAGTACGGCATCTTCCCCTGGCTCACCGTCAAGGAGAACATCGCCTTCGGCCTGAAGCTCAGGGCCAACCGCACCGACGAGAAGGAGCGGGAGGAGATCTGCCAGCGCTACATGCGCCTCATGGGGCTGTCCGACTTCGCCGGCGCCTGGCCGCGCATGCTTTCGGGCGGCATGCGCCAGCGTCTGGCACTTGCCCGCGCCTATGCGGTCAAGCCGCAGTTCCTGTTGATGGACGAGCCGTTCGGCGCCCTCGACGCGCAGACCCGCATGGCCATGCAGGACCTGCTCCTGGAAGTTCTCGCCGCCGAAGGCAAGACGGTGATGCTGATCACGCACTCGGTGGAGGAAGCGGTTTACCTCTCGAACCGGATCATCGTGATGACGGCGCGGCCTGCGCGCATTCGCGAGATCATCGAGGTGCCCTTCGCATACCCACGCTCGGAGGATCTGCACGAGCGGCGGGAGTTTGGCGAGTTGCGTGCACACGTGCGCCAGCTCGTGATGCAGGAGTACGCACAGCAGGCCCGTCAGAAACCGCAAGCCGACAACTAAAAGCAACAGGGAGGACGAGATGACGATCGATCGCAGGAAAATGCTGAAAGGGTTCGCAGCCGCCGCCGGCACGTCGGCTGTCGGCGCACCAGCCTTCGCGCAGGCGAAGACCAAGATGCGCATCGGCTATCTGCATACGCTGGCCGTCGACGGGCAACTCTGGCTCGCCCAGCACCTCGGCGCCTTCGAGAAGAACGGCATCGATCCGGAATTCAAGCAGTTCCAGACGGGGCTCGAGCTGTTCCAGGCGATGATCGGCGGCAGCCTGGATACGCTTGTCACCGGTGCCGTGATCTCGAACTTCCCCGCCCGCGGCCAGGGCAAGGTGTTCCTCGCCAACACCATCGAGTTCGCGACAGCGCAATTGTGGGTCCGTGAGGACCAGGGCATCAAGACGATCGCCGACCTGAAGGGCAAGCGCATCGCCACGACGGCCGGCACCACCGCGCACGTCTTCCTCGACAACGCGCTCAGGGGCAACGGCATGTCGTCGAAGGACGTCGAATTGCTCAACCAGCGCATGCCGGACGCCGTCACGTCGTTCATATCGGGGGCCGTGCCCGCGGTCGCCCTGTGGACGCCTTTCGAGGTCACGGTGCGCGACAAGCTGCCGACCGCGAAGAAGCTGCTCGATGCCTCGGCCTTCTACCCGCAGGCAGCCATCCTCGGCGGCTGGGCCTGCACCGCCGACTATCACGCCAAGAACAGGGACGCGCTCGTGCGCCTCGCCAAGGCGTGGATCGCCGGCAACGACATGCTCACGAGCAAGAGCGACGAGGCGCTGGAGATCGTGCAGAAGCTCTATCCGACACTGACCCTCGCCGATCTCAAGTCGCATTTCGCGGCGCAGAAGGTGTTCCCGGCGTCGGAGTGGAGCAAGCTCTACGCCGACGGCACGGTGACGAAGTGGTTCCAGCAGGTGACTGACTTCTTCGCCTCGACCGGCAACATCGAGAAGCCGATCCCGGCCTCCCAGTACTTCGACACGTCGATCTTCACGGACGCGAACAAGGCCTGACGCGTGGCCGCTCGGGGGTACGACTACATTATCGTGGGAGCCGGATCGGCAGGCTGCGTGCTTGCCAACCGGCTCTCCGCAGATCCCGGCTGCCGTGTCCTTCTGCTCGAAGCCGGCGGACGAGATCGCAATTTCTGGGTAAGGCTGCCTGTCGGTTATTTCCGGACCATCTACGACACCCGCTTCGCGCGCCTGTTCCCGACCGAACCCTCCGAAGGCACCGCCGGCCGAGCGATCATCTGGCCGCGCGGGCGCATTCTCGGTGGATCGAGCTCGATCAACGGCCTGATCTTCATCCGCGGCCAGCACGAGGATTTCGACGACTGGCAGCGTCTCGGCGCCGCCGGCTGGAGCTATCGCGATGTGCTCCCGCACTTCCGCAAACTCGAGACGTACGATGGGCCGCCGAGCCAGTTCCGCGGCGGCCATGGCGAATTGCACGTCGCCACCTTGCGCAACGATCATCCGGCGTGCCTCGCCTGGCTGGAGGCGGCGCAGCAACTGGGGCTTCCGGCGAACGACGACTTCAACGGCGCGACGACGTTCGGCGTCGGCCGCTATAACCTCAGCATCTCGAAACGCTGGCGCGAGAGCGCGGCCGTCGCTTTTTTGCGGCCAGCGCTGAAGCGGCCGAACCTGACGCTGGTCACGGGCGCATTGGCCTCGCGCGTGCTTTTCTCGGGCACGCGCGCCACCGGTGTCGAATGGAGCGAGGCCGGTGCGAAGAAGTCCGCAAGTGCGGATCGCGAGGTCATTCTAGCGAGCGGCGCACTGCAGTCGCCGCAGCTTTTGCAGCTTTCGGGCATCGGACCGGCCGATCTGCTTGCGCAGCATGACATCCCCGTCGTGGTCGATCTGCCGGGTGTGGGCGAAAACCTGCAGGATCATTTCCAGGCCCGCACCATCGTGCGCCTCAAGGCGCGCAATTCCCTCAACGACCACGTGCGCAACCCCCTGCACTTGGCTGATATGGGATGGCAGTGGCTGGCACACGGGCGAGGGCCGCTCACGATCGGAGCCGGCCAGGTCGGCGGCGCAGCCTGCACGCCGCTGGCCGAGGCGGGACGACCGGACATCCAGTTCAACGTGATGCCGCTGTCCGTCGATAAGCCGGGCGATCCGCTGCACCGCTATTCGGGTTTCACCGCCTCCATGTGGCAATGCCATCCGCGCTCCCGCGGACGCGTCACGATCCGCAGCGCCGATCCCGCAGCCGACCCGCTGATCGAGCCGCGTTACCTTTCCGACCCGCACGACCGCAAGGTCGTGGTCGCCGGCATCCGGATGCTGCGTGAGATCTACGCGCAGCCAGCCTTCCGGTCGCTGTGGGAGGAGGAGGTGCTGCCCGGCACTGGCGCTCGCACCGACACTGAACTCTTAGATTTCGCCCGCATGCACGGCGGGACCGTCTTCCATGCCTCCGGCACCTGCCGCATGGGGCAGGACGATAAGGCCGTTGTCGGTCCGGATCTGCGTGTGCGGGGCACGACGGGCCTGCGCGTCATCGACGCCTCGGTCATGCCGCAAGTCACCTCGGCCAACACCAACGCTGCATCGCTGATGATCGGCGAGAAGGGCGCCAGTCTCGTTCTCGGCGCTGAGTGAGACGTGTCACTGCCATGACAATGCGTATCATCGCGTAGCCATCAGAGTGGCGGCGTCGAGATCCGCTTCCGCGCACATGCGTTTTGAGACACCGAACGATAGCCTTTACGCCTCTTCCCGTTGACATCGCAGCGACGATGTCCAACGCTCAGCAAACATAACGACTGCCGATAACGGGCAGCACACAGGGAGGCGTTCCGCTCAATGACACGGCGTTCTGCCGTCGGGCTCGGAACGATCGTGTTCGTTGCGCTCGCGTGGTACATGCTGACCACGGCCACCGGCGCAATCAGCAGCGGTCGCTTTCCATCGCCCCATGAGTTCTGGCTGGCGCTGCGTCAGGCCATGACGACGGGCTATGCCGACGCGACGCTGCTCGTCCACGCCGTGCACAGTCTCAAGCTCGTGGTGTCGGGCTTCCTGGTGGCGGTCGCGATCGGCATCCCGCTGGGGCTGCTCATGGGATGGAGTCGGCGTGCGGAAGCGCTCATCAACCCGGTCTTCCTGCTCATCCGTCCGATCCCGCCGCTCGCGTGGATTCCTCTCGCCATCCTGTGGCTGGGCCTGGGTGACGCGGCGAAGATCATGGTGATCTTCTTTGCGGCTTTCGTACCCTCCGTCATCAATACGTCGACGGGCGTGCGCATCATCGAGCCCGCGATGATCGAGGCGGCACGGATGCTCGGCATCGGCCGCGTGCGTTTCGTGCGTGAGGTGCTGTTTCCGGCGGCCTTGCCGATGATCTTCACCGGCCTTCGCCTCTCGCTGCAGGCCTCCTGGACGACGCTCGTTGCGGCCGAACTCGTCGGCGCGCTCGCAGGTCTCGGCCGGGTGCTCAACGTCGCGCAGCAGGACATCTTCCCCGCCATGATCCTCGTCGGCATGCTCGCCGTCTCGATCCTGGGCTGGGCCAGCACACGGGTGCTGGCGCTGGCCGAGATGCGCATCATGCCCTGGCTCAGTCTCGAGGGAGGACGCTGATGGGCGAGAAGTCCCTGGCCGTGAACGAGCGCCTGCTCCTGGGCATCCTGGGGTTTGCGACGTTCGTCGGCCTCTGGAGTGCGCTTTCCGTATCGGGGGCCGTGCCGCGCCAGTTCCTGCCCGCCCCATGGGACGTGCTTTCGCGTGCCGCGGCGCTGACCTCCCAGCCCTTCGCCGGCAGCACGCTGCAAGGCCACCTGTTCTCGAGCCTTCAGCGCTTC
>RXJK01000156.1 GCA_003963125.1 Hyphomicrobiales bacterium | reverse complement strand
TCCGACGAATATCGACGACCTGATCGACAGCAGGAACTCCCAAGCGTCTTCAAGCTCACGCCGTCCATCTTCTCGTGCCTACAGCACCCCAAACATCTTGATGCCAGTAAGGATATGCCTTCGGGATTGCGCTCACTTCGTCCAGACGTCTCGTTTGTTCGTCGGAGATTGACCAGCCGAGCGCACCGATGTTCTCCGTCAATTGCGTTTCATTGCGCGCGCCGATGATTACAGTCGCTACCGTCGGCCTGCGCAGCAGCCAGTTCAACGCGATCTGGGGAACAGTCTTGCCGGTTTCGCCTGCGATCCGCTCCAGTACCTCGACCACATTGTAGACAAGTTCCGCCGAAACAGGCGGGCCCTCTTTGGATGTCTTGTGCAACCGGCTCACCTCCGGCAGCGCACTGCCACGCCGAATCTTGCCGGTCAACCGGCCCCAGCCCAACGGACTCCAGACGGAAAGGCCGACGCCCTGATCCAGCCCCAACGGCATTAGTTCCGACTCATAATCCCTGCCTATCAGAGAATAGTAGGCTTGATGCACGACATGCCGAACGAGCCTATCGCGATCCGATATCGCCAGCGACTTCATCAACTGCCAGCCGGAGAAATTTGAGCAGCCGATGTAGCGGATCTTTCCCGCGCGGACCAAGCCGTCCAGCGTATGCAGCGTTTCTTCGATCGGCGTGAAGGCGTCGAAACCATGCAACTGGAAGACGTCTATGTGATCCGTACCGAGGCGCCTTAGGGATCCTTCGACCGCCGAAATGAGATGGTAGCGCGACGCACCGACATCGTTCGGTTCATCGCTGAAGCGAAACGTGCCCTTGGTCGACAGGATCACGCGATTTCGCTTGCCCTTGATCGCGGCGCCCAGAACCTCTTCTGCCAGTCCTTTTGAATAGAGATCGGAGGAATCGAACATCGCCACGCCATTGTCCAGGCAGATGTCGACAAGCCTCGATGCAGCTCCGGCGTCCGTGCTGCCCCATGCCTTGAAGAAATCATTGCCTCCGCCAAAGGTCGCGGTTCCGAAGCAGAGCGCAGGCACGGTGAAGCCCGAACGGCCGAGTTGACGGTATTCCATTGTTACCCCTGCATCCTTTGATATCGCGACGCAGGCTCGGCATCGAGCCTTGCATGCGTCGCCGCTTCCTGTGTGCGCGGTCAGATCACACAGGCGGTTCGTCCAGATAGCGGCTCGGCACCCAGCCATTGTCATGGGTCGCGACGATCTTGATGTCGACGCGGACGGTGTAGAATTTCCACACGCCGTTTTCCTTGCGATATTCGTCGATATGGATACCACCGACCCAGGTGGCCGCGGGAACACCGTGGACCTTGCGGGTGGATGGCATCAGGAATGTCCACTTGCCCTTCGCCGACTGGAGATCGTCAGCAACGGTGATGATCGGAGCGGAGTCGATGTGCATCACCCAGTCGTAGAGCTGGCCGTTGAGGGCCCAGAATTCCCGCAGCGCCTTCTTGCCGCGGTACTGGGTCTGCGCGGATGTGCCGGCCAGCGCCGGGTCGTCGATGTCGGTGTAGACACCAAGCCAAGTGCCGTCCTCGCACCAGAGCTCCACCAGCTCGTCCGGCGGATAGCCGGAATCGGTCAGGTAGAAATGCTGCCTCTTGACGTTCTTGCATTCCTCGATGATTTCAAGCTTGGCGATACGCCGCTCCAGATCGTTCATGCGTCTGCTCCTCCTTGGAAAGAAACTGCCTCTGGGATTCGGATCTGGATCACTGCTTGAACAGCGCGTTCAGTTGATCGGCCGGCAGCAGGGACGAGAAATCGGCATCCGGAGGCGCCCCGGGCACGCACTTCGGCGCGATACCGTGCTTGCTGTCAGCGTAGACGGGAGGCACAAACGAATCCGATTCAGGATTGTCGGTTCCCTGAAAGGTCGATACCGCACGCCGCAGGGCGGTACGCGCCACGGTGGTGGTGTAGTCGAGGGTCAGGTATTTCCATCCCTTGCCGGCCGCCTTGTCGTTCAAATATTTGCAGTTGATCTCATTGTTGCTGGCCACCGTTGCGATGGCGGGCACCGGCAGTCCGGCCTGTTCGAATGCCTTGACCGCTGCCAGAGCTGTGACGCCATAGTCGGTCACGACCGCATCGATCTTTCCGTATTTCGCGATCAAACCGGCCACCGCTTTCTGGGCGTCCGCCGGATTCCAGTTGGTGACGACATAGTCAGGCTCGAGCATCTTCAGCCCTGGATAGGAGACGATGCCCTCCTTCAATCCGGTTATGAAGCGCGTCGACGGCGCCATGCCCGGCGGACCGCCGAGGTAGACGATGCCGCCTGCTTTCAGGTTTTCACCCAGCCACTTCGCCGAAGTGTGCCCGATCGCGCCGAAATCCTCGTAGACGTTGGTCGAGTAATCTTGGCCGGCAACCCCGTCGGTCTTGACCATGTAGGGGATCAACGTGACCCCGGCCTGGAAAGCGTCCCTGAATGTGGGCAGGCTTGAATCGCCGAACTCGGCAAATGCGACGACGGCATCGATGCCCTGCGCCACAAAGCCATTGATCGCGGTGTTGTACTTCAACTGATCGCCGGCGGCGTCGAAATAGAGCACGTCCGTTATATTCGGGCATTTGCGGGCTTCGTCCTGCAACTCCAGGCGCGCTATGCGCCGCCAGTTGTCGCCGCCATTGCCGTCGATGAGGGCGACGCGCATGGATTTGGTACCGCAGAGCCTGGTGATGTCCGCCGCCTGTTGGGCCAATGCCGGCGGGGCCGTTCCCGCCGATGCGGCAAGGACCGTCGCGGCAAGCCACACGGCTCGCATGGGTGATGACTGCGCCATTTCTCCTCCTGTTGCCTATTTTGAATAAGGCTAATTAATTTGCTCCCTACGGAACCTTGGTTGCTAAGACTTAACTTGTCAACAGCAAATCAGTTTG
>RXJK01000111.1:2415-2628 GCA_003963125.1 Hyphomicrobiales bacterium | reverse complement strand
CCCAACCTGCCTCCGGTCCTGCTGCAGAAGATTCAGACGACCGACCTGTCGACCGTGATCGAGATCAGCACGGCCGAGCCGCAGAACGGCGGCGACGACGTCATCTACGGCAGCGACATCCCCGACATCCTGATCGGCGGCAGCGGCAACGACATGCTCGACGGCCGCCAGGACGACGACCTGATCTTTGGCGACAACGTCAAGCTGACCCGC
>RXJK01000111.1:0-2325 GCA_003963125.1 Hyphomicrobiales bacterium | reverse complement strand
CGGCCGGTCCCGGCCGGCGTGGATCCACGCTATGCCTATGACGCGACGGGTGCCAACTCGTTGACAGAGTACACGTCGGGCAGGCTGCTGACCGATGGCGTCGCACGCAACTACCGCGATCCGACGGGTCCGGAGTGGTGGGCGGAATACAAGATCGACTATGCCCAGTATCACACCTTCGCCATCAACAATGGCGATGCCGGTGTCGGCAGCTTCGGTAACGACTACATCGCCGGCGGTGCGGGCAATGACGAGATCTTCGGCCAACTCGGGCATGACGTGATCCAGGGTGACGGTTCGATCGACTCCGCGGTCATGGGCACTGCCCATGTCGGCGCCGCGCGCAAACCGGTGCGGCTGGCCAATCCTAACGGCTCTGGCATCGACGACCCGGCAGGCGCGCTCTTTGTGGTGCCGAGCTTTGAGGCCGCCAGCGATGGTCAGGACTATATCGAGGGCGGCGGCGGCCGGGACGTCATCTTCGGCGGCCTCGGCCAGGACGATCTGGTCGGCGGCTCTTGGGACTTCTTCAGCCTGACGACCGCCGACAACCGCCCAGACGACATGGATTGGATCTTCGGCGGCGCCGGGCTCCGGATCGCCCGCAACGACGGTTTCGATCCGCTGGCGGGCAAGACGTCCACTGCGACCACCTACGGCCAGGACATCGTCACGGTCTCGGACGGCACGACATTCGCGAGCAAGCACGGCCGTGATTCCGATGCTATCGTGGGTGACAATGGCGACATCATCCGCATCGTCGGCATCAACCACACTGACGTTAATCCGCACCCCGAAACCAATCCGTTCGGGCAGAATTACGTCACCTTCAATTACGACAACTACGGTGGCGAGAAGATCGTCGTCCGCGGTATCAGGCTGCTCGACTACACGCCGGGCGGACCCGACTTCAAGCCGGAGGACTTCTCGCTGGTGGATCCGGCGACGACCCCGACGACTGCGGACGACGACATGCGACCCATGTTCTCGCTCTGCTGCTGCGATCCCCACACCGGGATCTGGGCCCGCGTCGACATTGGCGGCAACGATGAAATCCACGGCGAGACTGGTGACGACTTCGTCTATGCCGGCGGCGGCGGCGACATCGTCTTCGGTGATGCCGATGACGACGATATCATCGGCGGCTGGGGCTCCGACTGGATTTCCGGCGGGACCGGCATCGACGGCATACTTGGCGACGATGGACGCATCTTCACCAGTCGCAACACAGCAAACCCGGCCGCCGCCGAAAACCTCTATGGCGTCCTGGCTCTGCGCGCCACGGACCCCGACACCAGGACCAGCCAGGGCGACGTGTTGAACGAGCTGATCCATACACCGGGCGACGTCCAGGTTGAAACGATCAACGTGGCGGGCGCGCTGACGAAGTCAGTCGACCTCACGCCGTTCAACCTGACTGCCGTTGAAATGGGGGCGGCCGATCCGTTCCTCTCTAACCAGCAGTTCGCGGACGACGTTATTTTCGGCGGCCTCGGCCAGGATTTCCTGCACGGCGGCTCCGGCGACGATGCCATCAGCGGCGCGGAAGCGCTCGGCGAATCCTATGCTCCGCGCTTCGACAGCCTCGGCAACTTCGTCGGGCTGATCCGCACGGACTTCAGTCGGCCTTACAACCCGGGCGACATATTGCACTTCGGCTCCGGGGATCCGCATTGGAACGAACCCAAGCCCGTGCAGAGCAGGACCGGCGAGTTCTTCCTCTACAATGAGTATGATCCACGCCGTGTGATCCTGTTCGATGGCGCCGCGGGGCACGTCTGGGATGGGCCGACCGCCGCCAACGGCGGGCTGCCTCCCATCAACCAGGACGGCATCACCGGCGGAACTGAATTGCTGCAGTACTTCCTCAACTGGCGCAGTGACGAAGGCGTCAGCGTGCTTGGTTATGTTGCGTTCAAGCCAGACGGCCAGACACCCGATCCGACCGTGCCGCAGCAATACCGTCAAAGCGACGGGGACGACCGCATCTTCGGCGATCTGGGCAACGACTGGATCATCGGCGGCACGGGTCGCGACCACATCTATGGTGGTTTCGGCAACGACCTGATGAACGCCGACGATTATCTGGGCACGATCAATCCGAATCCGCCGAATGCCAATCCAGGTCAGTTGCCGCTGCATGGCACCGACGAAAGCCTGGATACGCATTGGAGCTATGAGGATCGGGTGTTCGGTGGCGCCGGTCTCGACATCCTGATCGGCAACACCAAGGGCGACCGCCTGATCGACTGGGTGGGCGAGTTCAACAGCTACATCGTGCCGTTCGCGCCCTTCGGCATCGCGACGGTCAGCCGGCAGGTGCCG
>RXJK01000146.1:2400-16040 GCA_003963125.1 Hyphomicrobiales bacterium | reverse complement strand
CCGAGGGATTCGTGCACGCTCGCGAGGAACTTCGCGATCAGGTCCCGGCTCTTCTCGAGCTGCGCTTTCGACGTCATGTAAACCTGGCCCGGGCAGCGGGCGACCTCGTCCGTGGACCAGGCCAGCGCGGGCTGCTTGTCGACTTCGAGCTGGTGGGCGGTATCGCTGGTGGCGATGAAGCCCGCGATGCGGCCCTGCTTGACGAGTTCGAAGGCGGCCGGCGCATTGCCGACGACCTGCCGTGTGACGGCATCCTTCGGCACGTTGCGCGCGGCGAGCATCATGTCGAGGATGTTCTCGGTGGCTCCGCCCGCGGAGACGATGCCGATGGTCTTGCCGGCCATCTCCTCGGGCTTGGTGACGGGGCTGTCCTTGGCGCTGATCATCGAGAAGATGTCGCGCTGATAGATTTCGCCCACGGCCACAATGGTCGGGCTCGTGGCGTAGGCCTTGATCATGTCCGTGCCGCCGGTGCGCGACAGAAGCACGTTGCCCGCAGTCACCTGCTGCACGGCCATCGAAGACCCGCGGCCGCCTTCGATCTTCACGTTGAGACCGTGCTTGGCGAAGATCCCGCCCGTGTCGGCGTACATGGTCTCGGCGAAACCGATGAGATAGCCGAAGGGCGTGAGATACGTGATGTTCGTAAGGGTCTGCGCGTGCGCCTGCCCCATGCCGCCCGCGGACATTGCGCCCACTGCAAGGGAACCCGTCAGGAATGTGCGTCTGTCGATTCTGGAGCTGTTCACCCTAGTCCTCCGTCGATTGAGAGATGCGTTTCAAGCTGTGTAGTCGCGCAGCAGGCGGGCCTTGCGGTCCGTCGTCCAGCCCCGCTGGTAGGCATAGCCACCCGTCACCTCGACGGTGCCGAGGAGATCGAGATCCTCATCCTCCGCGTCGCCGAAATGCAGCTGCCCCCGGCCCTGCCGGATGTTTGCCATCGACACGTTCGTGAAGGGGAGTTCGAACAACTGCTCGATATCGGGCACGTCCGGGCTCGGCGAAGCGATGTAGCGATAGAGGAAGGTGGAGGCCGCGTGCCCCGGCAGGGCCTGGAGCGGGACACCGTCGCCGTCGAACGTCACGGCGAGATCGAGTACGCGCCGGCCGTAGCGTGAGACCGTGCCACCGAGCGTGCGCGTCGGCGTTGCGAACGCCGGGTTGACGGCCTGCAGCCGCGTGCGGTCGACGACGGCCAGCCGCTTGCCCCAGCCGAAGATCGCGCCCATGCCGAGCGACCAATCGCGATCGACCCAGACGAGCGCGCTGAAGCGTCCGACCTTGTCGCCGAAGCGGCAATAGAAGCCGAGCACGCATTCGTTGTAGGTGGAGCGCGACGGGTCCTGCCACATCTGGTCCGGGTTGGCCGTGCTGACCTTGGCCATCTCCGCGATCATCACCCAGCCTTCGCCCGTCTCGAGCGGCTCGAGGCCCGGAGGCAGCAGCTTGGCAACGGCGCCGGGGGCCGCACGGAACGTCACGTGGAGCGCGTCGCAGCTGATGTGATGGGGGAGCGGCTCGACGAGCGAGCTGCGGCCCGTGGCCGTGCGTGGCCAGGACTGGCCTTTCCAAGGTCTCGGCGTCGATGCAGGCGATGCCGTCGTCTTCATGGGTCTCGTCCTTTCAGAGCGCGAGCTTGTAGATGCGGGCGGCATTGTCGCGCATCAGCTTGCGCAACACGCCGGGCTTGAAATCGTGGGCGTGGATCTCGTCGACGGTGCGCTTGAAGCGCAGCACCGGGAAATCCGTGCCGAAGATGACCTTGTCCTGGCCGAAGCTGTCGATGAACTTGACGAAGGCATCGGGCCAGTATTTCGGGCTGTGCGCATCGCAGCCGATGAAGACGTTCGGGTGCTTCCACGCCATCGCGATCATTTCCTCGGTCCACGGAATGCCGACGTGGATGCCGATCAGGCGCAGTTCTGGAAAGTCGCAGGCGACGCCATCGAGCGTGATCGGGCGGCCAACGCTGCGCGTGCGGTGCTCGGGCGCGTAGATCATCGACTGGCCGACCTGCAGTTGATACGGGATGTCGAGTTCCACGCACTTGGCATAGAACGGATAGTACTTCGCGTGATCGGGCGGCAGATCGAACCAGTGCGGATAGCAGTGCGCGCCGATGAAGCCATCGTCCTTCACCGCTCGCTCGAGCGCCCGCACGCCGTTCATGCCTTCGAACGGATCGATGCCGGCCAAGCCGTAGAAGCGATCAGGATGCCGCTCCACCGCGCGCGCAACGATGCCGTATGGCAAGTGGTAGCAGCCGGGCAATCCGACACGACCCGACTTCGGCGCGATCAGAAAGGCCTTCTCGATGCCGGCCTCATCCATGAGGTCAATCATTTCTTCGAGCGAGAGGCCGCCCATGATGCCCTTGTCGGCTTTCATCTTGCCGACAAAAAAATCCGATCCCCAGCCCGGCCTCTGCGACAAAGCTTCCGGCGTCCAAATGTTCACGACGGCGTCGATGGCCTTGATGATTTCGCTCATGTCTGTGCACCTTCCGACACTTTCTCGTACGCCGAACCCTGTGAGGCCCCACGCCAATGAATCTCGCGACGATCATCGCAGCGCACGCCAACAGCCGACCGAACCATCCAGCCATCGATGTCGATGGAGACGTTCTGACGTACGGCGATGCGCAGCGCCGCATCGAAGCTTTTGCCACACGTCTTGCGGCCGCGGGCATCGGCATCGGCGACCATGTCGGGCTTTGCCTGCGCGACACGCCGGATCATCTCCTGATGCACTATGCCGTCGCAGCCCGCGGCGCCACGATCGTGCCGATCGACGTGCGCTGGACGGCGGCCGAAAAGGCGGCGGTCGCCACCGCCTTCACGTGCAAGCGAGTCGTGATCGAGGCCGACGATGCCGCGCGCACGCAGTTGCCGGCGCTCGTCCTCGACGCCACCTGGCACGCGCCCGCCGGCGAGATGCCCGACGTTCCGTCCGATCGCGATCTCGCCATCGTCCTGTCGCTGTCCTCCGGCACCACGGGCCGTCCGACCGGCGCGCTCGTCACGCATGGGCAGCTCTATGAGCGCTTCATCAGCCAATGGGTGGGCATGGGCTTCAACGCGTCGGACCGATATCTCCTGGCGACGCCACTCTACTTCGGCGGCGGGCGCTCGTTCGCCATGAGCACGCTCGCGGCCGGCGGTACAGTCGTGATGACGCAGGGATCGCTCGCACCCCAGGCGCTCATCGAGCTCGTCAAGGTGCGTGCCGTCACGGCCGCCTTCCTTGTGCCCACGCAGATCGGCCGGCTGCTCGAGACGTGGAGCGGCGAGGGCCTGGCATTCCCCTGCATGCAGAGGCTCGTCACCAGCGGATCGGCGATGCGCGCTGCCGACCGGGCCCGCGTGCTGCAGCGCCTGACGCCGAACCTTCTCGACTACTATGCCACCAGCGAAGGCGGCGGCATTGCGGTGCTGATGCCCAGCGAGCAGGAAGCTCATGCCGATACGGTCGGCCGGCCGGCGTTTCGCGTGGAAGTCCAGGTCGTCGATGCCGACGGCAACCCGCTGCCCTCGGGCCAGGTCGGCACGCTGCGCTACAGAGGCCCCGGCGTCTCGACCCGCCTCGTTGACGGCGAGGGTCGCGTGACCGCGGCAAGCGGAAGCGGCTGGTTCGCGCCGGGTGATCTCGCCGTCATCACGCCGTCGGGTCACGTGCGTCTCGTCGGCCGCACGAAGGACGTGATCATCCGCGGCGGGGTCAACGTCTACCCGGCCGAGATCGAGGCCGTGATCGCGCGTCATCCGCACGTGCGCGAAGTGAGCGTGTTTCCGGTTCCGGACAACGATCTGGGCGAGGTGATCGCGGCGGCCCTCGTCGTCAAGGAGCCGTCCATGGCAGCGGCTATCGAGGGCGAGGTGATCGCCTTCGCGCGGGGCGAACTCGCCTCCTACAAGCTGCCGCAGAAGTTCGTCACGCTGGATGCCCTCCCCCGCAACGCCGGAGGCAAGGTCGTCAAGACCGCACTCGCCGCCCTTTTCAAGGCCGCCCCGTAGTCGGGCGGCCTCCGGCATCGCTTGGTGATGGAGGTGCAGGCTCATGCCGCGATCGCCAGTTCCTCAGCGATGCTGGAAATCTGCGCGACGGGGGCCAGCGCCGCGATCGCCGTCGCGTGCACCTCGTCGCTGAAGGCCGCGCACCCGTCCTTGAGCACCGTCACGTCGATGTCGCGCACATGCGCATCACGGATGGTCGACGCGACGCCTCCGTTGGTGACGATGCCGCCGACGATCAGATGCTCGACGCCCGTCTTGCGCAGCACCCATTCGAGCCGCGTCATGTAGAAGGCGGAGTAGGCCACCTTCTCGATCGCGACATCGATAGGCTGCAAGGCGTCGACGACGCTGTGGCCCCAGCTCCCTGGCGCGAAGTCCCCTTTCCGCAGGAAGGGTCGCAACTGCTTCAGGTGCGGCGAGATGATCGGTTCGCCGGCGAACGCCGGTACCAGCGTGAAGTGCGTCGAGATCACGAGCGAACCGCGGGCGCGCATGGCCGCGGCGAGCGGCGCGATGCGCTCGGGCAGCGCGGCGATCGCGGCGGACACGGCCCCGCCGCGCGCATAGGCGCCATCGGGATGGATGAAATCGTTCTGGAGATCGACCAGGAGGAGTGCGCTCTTCTTCGGGTCGGTCGGTCGGGACGCCATGTCAGTTCCTCGAGATGATCAGATTGCCGAGCGCGTCGGTGCGCGCCACGAAGCCGGCCTCGACCAGGATGGTCGTGTCAGGCTGTTCGAGCACGGCCGGGCCTTCGGTGATGGTGCCGACGGGCAGATCGAGGCGCGACCAGACGGGCGTCGCAACACGCTGGCCGTCGAGCCAGACGTCGCGCGCCGGACGCCGGGCGGCGTCGAGCGAACTGCCGGCAGGCGGTGCGAGTGCCTTCATGTCGAAGGCCGGACGGACACCGACGGCTGCCACCTTCACGCTGACAATGCGCACGCCGACGCCGTCGAGGAGGCGGCTGAAGGCGCGGCGATAGGCGTGCTCGAAGGCCTGCCGGATCGCCGCCTCGCCGAGCGGCGCCTCGAGCGTTTCGAGAGTGACGGGTAGCGGCACGCTGACGGTGTGCGTCTGACCGACGTAGTGCATGTCGAGTTCGACTTCGATGGCAACGCGCTCCAGCGGCATGCCGGCGCTGTCCACGATCGCGCGCGCCTTGGCGGCGAGTTCGCGTATGGGCTTCTCGAGGCGCGGTGCATCGAGGCCCTCCAGGGCCAAGTTGAGTGTGCGCACCTCGTCGTGCCGCACGTTGGCGATGATGCAGCCGAGCGCCGACGTGATGCCGGGATAGCGGGGCACGAGAGCGGCCTTGAGGCCCACGTCCTTCAGGAGCGCGCTGACGTGGAGCGCGCCGCCGCCACCGAAAGGCAGGATCGTGAAGTGCGCCGGATCGTGTCCGCGCTCGATCGAGACGAGGCGGATGGCGCCCGCCATCTTGGCGTTGGCCACGCGCACGATCGCCTCGGCCGCCGCCATCGTGGAGAGGCCGAGCGGCTTGGCGATATCGATCTCGATGGCCTTGGCGGCAGCCTCGACGTCGAGACGCGCGATCTTGCCGCCGATGGGGCGATCCGCATTGATGCGGCCGAGCACCAGGTTGGCGTCGGTGAGCGTCGGCCGCGTGTTGCCCTGTCCGTAGCAGACGGGACCCGGCCGGGAGCCCGCGCTCTCTGGCCCCACATCGAGGAAGCCACCGGCATCGACGCGCGCGATTGACCCGCCGCCGGCCCCGATGGTCGTGATCTCGATCATCGGCGTGCGCACCACGAGACCGAAATCGATGGTCGTCTGCGCCGCGAGCGCGGGCTCGCCGCGCGCCACGAGCGAGACGTCGAAGGATGTCCCGCCGAGATCGGCCGTGATGATGTCCTCAAAACCCGCTTCGCGCGCGATCGCAGCGGCAGCGATCACGCCGGCGGCCGGCCCCGACAAGGCGGTGCGGACGGGTAGGCGCCGCGCCGTCGCTGTCGACATGATGCCGCCGTTCGACTGCACGATGTGGAAGCTGCCCTTGAAGCGGCTCTGCGCCAGCCCATCCTCCAGACGCGCGAGGTAGGAGCCGACGACGGGTTGCAGGTAGGCGTTGAGGGCCGTCGTCGAAGCGCGCTCGAACTCGCGGATCTCGGGCAGGATCTCGGACGAACAGCAGACGTGCTCGTTCGGCCAGACCTCGCGGGCGGCCTTGATGGCGATCGCCTCGTTCTCCGCGTTGGCGTAGGCATTGATGAAGAAGATGGCGAGCGCGGTCGCGCCCTTGTCGAGGAGATGGCGCGCCGCATCCTTCACGGCCGCCGGGTCGATGTGCTGCCGCACGGTACCGTCGGCAAGCGTCCGCTCCTGAACCTCGACGCGCAGGTCGCGATCCGCGACCGGCACAAAGTCGCCCCAGAGGCCCCAGGTGTTGCGCCGGTCGCGACGGCGCATTTCCAGGACGTCGCGGAAGCCGGCCGTGGTGATCACGCCGATGCGCGCGCCCTTGCGTTCCAGAAGCGCGTTTGTGCCGACGGTGGTGCCGTGCACGACGGCCGTGAACTTGCTGACCTCGCCGAAGTGGAACAGGCCCTCGAGGAAGCCCGTGGCCTCGTCGCCCCGATTGGAAGGAACCTTGGCGACGGAAAAACGCCCCGTGGCCACATCGAAGCAGGCAAGGTCGGTGAAGGTGCCGCCGACGTCGACGCCGATGATCTTGCTCACGCGGCGACCTCCTTGCGCAGAAGCGCCGTGGCCGCGGCATCGAGGCGGCCGTCTTCGGTGACGGCGACGCCGTAGTCGCGACGCGCGGCTTCGGAAGAAATCAGGCCCTGGCGCACGTCCTGGGCGACACGCGCCGGATCGCGCCGCATGGGGTCTCCCCAACCTCCGCCTCCGGGCGTTTCCAGACGCACGCGCTGGCCGCGGCGCAGCTTCACGTCCGTGACCTTCGAGACCATCGGGGCCGAGGAGGTGCCGGTGTCGGAGGTCCACACGAAGCGATTGAGGGCTGCTGCACCGCCGCCCACGACGCCGAAAGGTGGAAACTTGCCGCGTTCGCCCAGCAGGAAGCCATCCGTGTCGTCGACGAGAGCCTCGATCTCGTAGACGGCGCCGAAACCGCCGCGGTGCGCTCCCGGTCCGGCGCTGTCGGGACGCAGGGCCCACTGCGTGAACATGACGGGGTTGGCGGCTTCGAGGATCTCGGCCGGCGGCATGGTCGCCGTCGAGATCGCGTTGTTGCCGTGGCTCAGGCCGTCGCTCTCGGGATTGCCGCCGAGACCGCCGCCGAAGAACGAGAACATGACCCAGGGCTTGCCGTCCGCGCGCTTACCCGCGAGCGACAGCGCGTTGATGGTGCCGAAGGGCGCGGCCGTTGCGCGCGCAGGGGCGGCTTGAGCGAGCGCGCCGAAGACGACGCCGATGGCGCGCAAAATTGTCTCCGTGTAGCCGCCGACGGGGCGGGGATGACGCGCCGCCAGCAGCGTCGTCTCGGGGATGACGAACGTAATGGGCGCGAGGCACCCGCCGTTCGCCGGCACCTCCGTGAACACGTGCTTCAGGGCCACGTAACAGCAGGCGACGGCCGTCGAGTAGGCGATGTTGAGGGGGCCGGCGCAGGGTGGCGACGTGCGCGAGAAGTCGAGCACCATGCTGTCACCGGCAATCGTGAGATCGAGGGCGATGGTCAGCCGCTCGTCGACGATGCCGTCGTTGTCGAGGAAATCCTCGAACGTATAGCGGCCGTCCGGCAATTCCGCGATGCGCGCGCGCATCATCGCTTCCGCACGCGCCGTGAAGGCCTCGAAGGCTGCCTCGACCGTTGCATCCCCGTAGTCGTCGAGGAGCGCCGCGAGGCGCTGTTCGCCGAGCGCCAGCGCATTGAGCTGGCCGTTGAGATCGCCCCAGTTGGAGACCGGCACGCGGCTGTTGGCCTCCAAGATGGCGACGATGTCGCGATCGAGCGCGCCGTTGCGGATCAGCTTCACCGGCGGGATGCGCACGCCCTCCTGGAAGCTGTCCGTCGCCCGCGCGTTGAAGCCGCCCGGCACGTTGCCGCCGATGTCGATCCAATGCCCGACGGAGGCGATCCAGCAGAAGAGCTTGCCGTTGCGGAACACGGGTCGCACCAGCCTGAAGTCGTTGAGATGCGTGCCGCCGTCGTAAGGGTCGTTGAAGAGGAAGGTGTCGCCGGGATCGAGATTGCCGTCTTTCGCCACCTTGTCGATGACGGCCTTCACGGCGAAGGCCATGGCGCCGACGAAGATCGGCAGGCCGCGTGTGCCCTGCACCAGCGTGGCGCCGGTCGAGGGATGATAGAGGCCGTGGCAGGCGTCGCGTGCTTCCGCGATGATGGGATTGAACGCCGAGCGATAGAGCGTTGCGTCCATCTCGTCCGCGATCTGCTCGAGGCGGCCTTTCAGCACGGCGAGCGTTACGGCATCAGGGGCGTCCGTCATCAGAAGGTCTCGTAGGTCTTGCCGAGCGCGAGCATCTGGGGCGTTTCCAGGAGCGCGTTCAGCCGGTCGAAGTCGAACATCTCGTTGCCAAACTCGCGCGTGGTGCGGTCGCGGGCGAGCGTGCCGTAGAATCTCTGCGCGTGATGGGCGAGCGCGCGCACGATGCCGCCGGGGAAGATCACCAGCGAGAAGCCGATGCGCTGCAGCTCTGCCGCATCTCGGATCGGCGTGCGGCCGCCTTCGACCATGTTGGCCATCAGCGGCGGCCCGCCCGCGAGCCGTTTGCAGATCTCGGCCAACTGCTCCACCGAATGCGGCGCCTCGACGAACAGAGCGTCGGCGCCGGCTTCTGCATAGAGCGCGGCGCGATCGAGGGCGGCATCGAGCCCTTCGCTCGCCACGGCATCGGTGCGCGCGATGATCAGCGTCTCGCGATCGTGGCGCGCGTCGACGGCGGCCTTGATCTTGCCGGCCATCTCGCGGGCCGGAATGACCACCTTCTCGGACAGGTGGCCGCAGCGCTTCGGGTAGGTCTGATCCTCGATCTGGATGGCGTTGGCGCCGGCGCGCTCGAAGGTGCGCACGGTGCGCTGCGTATTGAGCGCATTGCCAAAGCCCGTGTCCGCATCGACGATGAGCCGCGCCGGCACGCGATCCCGGATGAGGGCGACCGTCTCGGCCACCTCGGCCGAGGACACGAGGCCGATGTCGGGGCGGCCGAGCCGCGTGTAGGCGATCGCGGCGCCCGAGACGTACAGGGCCTCGAAGCCTGCAGCGTGGGCGATCAGCGCCGTGAGGGCGTCATAGACACCCGGCGCCAGAAGAATGCGCGGCTCGTGCAGCCGATCGCGGAAACTTTGCGTCATGGCGTAACCGTCACCTGGTTATGGAAGGTCGAGGCGCCGACTGGCGCATGCGCAGATCCGAGCAAGGTCTTTTTCATTCTTCACGCTCCCAGATAGGCCGTTTGCAGCCTTGGATCGTTCTTGAGATCGTTCGCCGCGCCGTGCAGCGCGACCGTGCCGTTGTCGAGGACATAGGCCCGCGCGGCGACCTCGAGCGACTGCACGACGTTCTGCTCAACGAGCATCACCGCGAGGCCGCTCTTGGCGATCTCGGCGATGAGCCCGAACATCTCCTCCACCAGGAGCGGCGAGAGGCCGAGGGAGGGCTCGTCCAGGATCAGGAGCAGCGGCTCGCCCATCAGGCCGCGCCCGATCGCAAGCATCTGCTGCTCGCCGCCCGACAGCGTCCCGGCTGCCTGATGCGTCCGCTCCTTGAGGCGCGGGAACGTGGCGAACACGCGCTCCAAGTTTTTCCTGCGATGCGGCTTGGCCCGGCGATAGCTGCCGAGTTCCAGGTTCTCAAGCACGGTCATGTTGGGGAAGATCTTGCGACCCTCGGGCACGTGGATCAGCCCGCGCGCCACGATGTCGGAGGGATGGAGCCCTGCAATCGCCGCGCCGGCGAAGCGGATCGCGCCGCTCTCGACGGGCACGAGGCCCGAGATCGCCTTGTTGAGCGTGGTCTTGCCCACGCCGTTGGAGCCCAGGATCGCCACGACCTCGCCGCGCGCGACTTCGAGGTCGAGCCCGCGCAAGACCGGCACGCCGCTGTAGCCCGCAACGAGGTTCGCGATCTCAAGCATGGGCCCTCGCCGCCTCCAGCCGCTTGGCGGCACCGGCTCCGAGGTAGGCCTCGATCACGCGCGGGTCGCGGGCGATCTCGTCAGGCGTGCCTTGCGCGATCATGACGCCTTGGGCGAGGACGTGGACGACGTCGCACAGGCTCATGATGGCCTGCATGACGTGCTCGACCATCAGGATCGTGATGCCGCCGTCGCGGACGCTGCGCAGGACCGGCAGCATGTCGCGGATTTCCGAGGGATTGAGCCCGGCCAGAACTTCGTCGAGCAGCAGGAGCTTGGGCTCGATGGCGAGAGCGCGCGCCAGTTCGAGACGCTTGCGGCCGGCAACGGTGAGTTCAGATGCCGGACGGTCGATTTGCGGGGCGAGACCGACCTGCTGCGCCACCTCCTCGGCCTTGCGCAAGGCGTCGGTGCGCGACGGGTGACGGAGATAGGCTCCGACAGCGATGTTCTGGCGTACCGTCAGGCCAGCGAACGGGCGCACGATCTGGAACGTGCGGGCGATGCCGCGACGCGCCCGCTTATGCGCGCTTTCGCGTGTCACGTCTTCGCCGGCGAACGTCACAGTGCCGGATGTGGGCTCCTCGAAGCCCGAGATCATCGCGAACAGCGTCGTCTTGCCGGCGCCGTTGGGGCCGATCAGGCCGGTGATGGTCCCCGCCTCGACGGAGAGCGTTGCCCCGTCGACCGCGCGCAGGCCGCCGAAGTGCTTGGTAAGGGCGTGCGTCTCGAGCATCAGGCCCCTCCCCGCGCCATGGCGAGGCGCTGGAGCTGGCCGACGACGCCGCGCCGCATGAAGGCGATGACGAGGACGAGCAGCAGTCCAAACAGCACGAGGTCGATACCCGGGATGCGCCCCGCCACCGTCTTGCTCATCTCGCCCAGCATCTGCAGCGCGAGCGCGCCCACAAGCGGGCCCGCTGCCGTGCCGAGCCCGCCGATGATGGGCGCCACCAGCGCCTCGATCGAGATCCAGGGGCCGAAGCCGATGTTGGCGTCGAGATAGAGGAAGTACTGCGCATAGAGCCCGCCGGCGGCGCCCGTGATGGCGGCGGACAGCGTCATCGCCTTGATCTTCTCGGCGAACACGTCGACGCCGAGCGCGCGCGCCGCATCCTCGTTCTCGCGGATGGCCGTCAGGTAGGCGCCGAAGCGCGTGTTCTCGATGACGAGCATCAGCAGCGTCACCAGCGCGACGAGCGCCAACGCGATCCAGTAGAAGGCGGCGCGGCTCGCGAACTGGAAATTGGCAAACCGCACATCGAGGGGAATGAGGAGGCCGGCTGCGCCACCCGTCGCCGGCGTCGCGTTGACGAGGATGCGCAGGACCTCGGCGAAGGCCAGCGTCACGAGCGAGAAGTACGAGCCGCGCAAATCCGCGCGGAAGCTGAGTGCCCCGATGACCGCGCCCACGATGCCCGCGAGCATGATACCGCCGAGGAAGGCGACCCACGGGTTGATGCCGGCCCGCATCTGCAGCAGCGCCCCGCCATAGGCTCCGACGCCGAAGAAGGCGGCGTGGCCGAAGGAGAATTGCCCGGCATAGCCCGCGAGCAGGTTCCAGCCGTGCGCGGCCAGCGCCAGGATCATGGCGAAGACGAGGAAGTTCAGGACAGTGTTGGCGGCCGTGACGAGCGGCACCACGGCCAGCCCGGCGAGGAGGCCAACCGACAGGACAAGCGAAAGTCGCTCCTGCCTCATGCCTTGGCTCCGAACAGGCCGCGCGGACGCAGGAGCAAAACGAGGATGAAGATCAGGAATACGCCGAGCTGCGCCAGGCTCTCGTTGAAGAACAGCCCCGACAGGCTTTCGACCACACCCACGAACAGGGCACCGAGCACCGCGCCCGGGATCGAGCCCATCCCGCCCAGAACCACGATCGTAAAGGCGACGAGGACGAAGGCGTTGCCGATGCGCGGCGAGACATAGAAGGTCGGCATGAGAAGGCAGGCCGCGACGGCGACACAGGCTGCGCCGAGGCCGAAGGTCACGGCGAAGACGTGCTCGACCCGGATGCCGACGAGTTCCGCCCCCGTCGGCTCCTTGGCGACGGCCCGGATGGCCTTGCCCGCGTCCGTCCGCGCCAGGAGGAGCCAGAGCAGGAACGCCACGGCGATCGACACGCCGAACGCCACGAGGCGCGGCACGGACAGGAAGGTGAAGCCCAGATCCAGCGACGAGAACGCGTAAGGCACATCGATCGAGCGCGTATCCGAGCGGAAGCCCGCCAGCAGCGCGTTCTCGATCATGATCGACAGCCCCAGCGTGACGAGCAGCACGTTGGACTCCGAGCCATGCGCCGCGGGCCCGATTACCCAGCGCTGCAGCGCGTAGCCCAGCGCGAAGAACAGGGGCGCGACGACGGCGATCATCGCGTAGGGGTCGATGCGGAATACCGCGTGCCCGACGAAGACGGCGAACATGGCCGCCGTCAGCATCGCGCCGTGGGCGAAATTGATGATGTGCAGCACCCCGTACACGAGCGTCAGGCCGAGCGCGATCAGCGCGTAGACCGAACCGGTCATCACGCCGTTCAGCACCGCCGCCATGACGATCTCGGGGCTAAACATCATCTCGCGCTCAGCTGGCTCCCCGATCGATCACGCCGGGACCGGGAAGACGACCTTGGCGTTGGAGAACTCCGCCGGGAAGATCACCTTGATATCGCTGCCCTGCACCTGCGTGTTCACGGGGGCTGCGCCCGTATTCTGCCCATTGACGAACTTCGTCGGGCCGTAGGGCATGAGATGGTCAGCGAACGTCGAGGACGCGAGCGCTTCGGTCACCTTGGCGCGATCGGTGGAGGCAGCCCGCTCCAGCGCATCGGCCAGCAGCAGCACGGCCGAATAGTTCATCGGAATGTTGTAGGTCCAGAACTTGCCCTGCGCCTCGAGGCTCTTGCGCAAGGCCTCGGCCGCCGGCTTGCGCGGATCGTGCCAGTGGTTGCAGTCCATGACGAACTGCGCCGCCTCCGGGAATTCCTTCACGAAGCGGAAGTTGGAGGCGGCGCCGTTGAGCACGGCGTAGATGGCCTTGGGCTTGATCTTCTGCTGCTGCATGGTGCGCGCCAGCAGCACGAATTCGCCGTAGTAGCTCGACGGGATCAGGATGTCGGGGTTCTTCGCCTTGATCTGCAGCGCGATGTTCGTCATGTCGCGCGCGGGCGTGGGATGCGGCAGCGTATCGAGCACCTCGAAACCGCGCTTGGGCAATTCCGCCTGGAGCAGCTTGGCGAGCCCGGCGCCGAACAAGCCATCCTCGTGCACGAGCATCACGGTCTTGGCGGGCTTGCCGGCCGCCTCGTTGATCTTCGTAAGGTTGTCCATGGCCTGCTGCGTGACCGTGCCGAAGCCGGGACCGAAGCGGAACGTGTTCTTGAGCCCGCGGTTGACGATGGCATCGGTCACGCCGACATCCACAACGTACGGCAGGTCATAGCGCGCGGCGGCCTGGGTCGTGGCGAGGCAGATCGCCGAGGCATAGCCGCCGACGATCGCCACCACACCTTCCGACTGCATGCGTTCGACCTCGGCGGTGCCGCCC
>RXJK01000146.1:0-2350 GCA_003963125.1 Hyphomicrobiales bacterium | reverse complement strand
CGAACACCATCTCGAGCTTGGCGCCGCCGAGCGCCTTGATCCCGCCCGCGTCGTTGATGGCCTTGATGGCAGCTTCGGCGCCCACTTGACCCTGCTGGCCGTCGAAGGCCAGAGCCCCCGTCACGGGCTGGAGAATGCCCACCTTGATGGCGGGCGCCTGGGCGCGCAGCAGCCCAGGCATGGCCAAGGTGCCGCCGGCGACGGCCAATCCAGACAATAGGGTTCGCCGGTCAATGCGCGTGGACTGAGGGCTCATCGGGATACTCCTCTTGCTCGCATCGCCGGGGAGACGGACCGTGAGACGCGCACCGGCTTGCGGGTCTTCGGTTTCGGAAGCGGATCGCGCGCATGCGGCAAGGGGTGCCACTGGCGTTCGCCGCCCTTGGTGATCCGCTGCATGTCCATACAGAAGAGGTAGCGGTCGGGACGGTAGAGCGCGTGCAGATACTCGACGCCGCGATTGCTGGTATCGAACACGGTGCGGCGCACCTCGATCAGCGCGGCTCCGACATCGACATCGAGCGCCTCTGCCGCATCCGGCCCCGCCAGCACGGCGCTGACAGATTGATGGGCGCGTTCCGTGCGCACGCCGGAGCGCTCGAGCAGCGAGAGGAGCGGCTGGGACGCCAGCTCGATATCCGACCAGTTCACGCCGATGCTCTCGGGTACGTACGTGACGAGGTAGGAGAAGGGTTCGCCATCGGCGAAGCGGACGCGAACGGAATGCTGCACGCGTTCGCGGCCTTTCAGGCCCAGCGCCTCGGCGACAGGTGCCGGGGGCAGCTGATAGGAGAAGATCAGCAGTTTCACGCTCGAAATACGCCCCATGTCGACGAGGTGGGCGAGGAGATTGGCGAAGTCGGCGACAATGGGCTTGGCGCCGCGGCGTGCGGCAACGAAGGTGCCGGCCCCAGCCTGGCGGCGGATCAGGCCCTCGGCCTCGAGCGCATCGAGGGCGCGCCGCACGGTGACGCGGGAAATGGCGTGCTCGGCCGACAGCGAAGGCTCGCTCGGCAGGCGGGCGCCGGACGCCAAGGCGCCGCTCAAAATCTGCTCCTTGAGGAGCATATAGAGCGTATGGGACTTCGACGCACCGACAGTCGAGGCCATGGGCCGCGCAACCTGGATTGTTTATAATACAGCTTTCCTGTTAGACTATGACACAGCTTTCCTCGTCAAGCGGCAATCTTCACCCAGGCAGACAGGCTCACGGGATGGTCAGGCCACAGACACTTTTCGATCGCCTCTGGGACGCGCACCGTGTCGTGACGCGCGACGACGGCGAGACGCTCATCGCCATCGACAGGCACTTCGTGCACGAAGGATCGCATCATGCCTTTGCGCGCCTCGCCGAGCGGGGACAGCCAGTTTCCCGGCCCGATCTCACGTTCGGCGTGGCCGATCATTATGTGCCGACACGCAACAGGGCAGCGGGCATCGCCGATGCCACGATCCGCGGCATGGTGGAGAAGCTCATCGCCAACACCGCCCGCCACGGGGTCCGCCTGTTCGGGCTCAACGATCCGGCGCAGGGGATCGTGCACGTCGTCGGCCCCGAGCAGGGATTGACGCTGCCGGGCCTCACCATCGTATGCGGCGACAGTCATACGTCGACGCACGGTGCGCTCGGGGCGTGGTCCTTCGGCATCGGTGCCTCGGAGGTCGCGCACGTCCTGACGACGCAGACGCTTTGGCAGCGCAAGCCGCGGCAGATGCGGGTCGAGGTGCGCGGCGCACTGGGACCGGGCGTCGGCGGCAAGGACGTCGCGCTGACCCTGATCGCCAGGATCGGGGCGGACGGCGGGCGCGGGCACGTCATCGAGTATGCGGGCGAGGCGGTGCGAGCACTCAGCATCGAAGGCCGCCTGACGCTCTGCAATCTCTCGATCGAATGCGGGGCGCGCAGCGGCCTCGTCGCCCCCGACGCGACGACCATCGCCTACCTGCGCGATCGCACGTTCGCCCCGAGGGGCGCGGACTTCGACACGGCAGCGGAGCATTGGCTGCGGCTTGCGAGCGACGGTGATGCGACCTACGACAAGGCCGTCACGCTCGACGCCGGCGAGATCGCGCCGGCCGTCACCTGGGGCACGTCTCCGGAAGAGGCGCTGCCGATCACGGGCCATGTGCCGGATCCGACACGTATCAAAGATGCCGCGCGCGCCGCGCAATACGCAGCCTCGATCGCGTACATGGGCCTTCGACCGGGTCAGCCCCTGAGCGAGATCGCGGTCGATCGCGTCTTCATCGGCTCGTGCACCAACGGCCGCATCGAGGATCTGCGCGCGGCGGCGGCCGTGCTCGCGGGACGCCGGGCGAAAGTGCCGGGCCTCGTCTCACCCGGGTCCTC
>RXJK01000384.1:1311-2911 GCA_003963125.1 Hyphomicrobiales bacterium | reverse complement strand
CGCTCGGCATAGACCGCAAGACCCGCGCTTTCCGCATCGATCGTCTGCTCAAGGCCGACGGTTGGCCGATAGGGATGTCGGAATCCTGGATATCGCCGGCGGTGCTCAATTCGCATACGCCGAGCAGCAGGGACCTCGACGTCGGATCGCTCTACACCTGGCTCGAGCGCAACCACGGCGCCAGGATCGCCGGCGGGCAGGAGCTGATCGAGGCGGCGACAGCGACGAGGAAACTCGCCGAGAGCCTGGACATTGCCGTCGGCGCGCCGCTGCTGGTTGCCCGGAGGCGGTCGCATGCAGCCGACGGCGCGCCCATCGAATACGCGGTCATGCACTATCGCGCCGACCGCTACCGTTTCCGCGTCGATCTGGTGCGGCAATGACGGGCCGAGTCGCGCTTTTCGTCGGCGATGTCAGTTTCGACCTGACGATGACCGTGTCGCACATACCGGAGCCCGACGAGAAAGTGCACGCGGCCACGGCGATCGAATCGCCCGGCGGCGTGGCCGCCAATGCAGCGGTGGCTTGCGCCCTGGCTGGGACTCCGGTTCGGCTTGCCATCGGTGTCGGCGACGATGTCGTCGGGCGGGTGCTGGTCGATCAGTTGGAGACGATCGGCGCCGAAATCGCATGGCATGTCTATCCCGGCATGACTTGCCGGGTTGTCGTCCTGCTGGAGCCTCATGGCGAGAAACGCCTGCTGCTTTATCCCGGCGTCTCGATGTACCCGCAACGGCTGCAGATCGAGGCGCTTTCGCTTGACGACACCGGTTGGATCCATACCGCGGTCTACGACCGCTCCGCCGCCGCCGCGCTGATCGACCGCTGCCGGGCGCGGGCGCTGCCCTGGTCGCTCGACCTGGAGCCTTCCACCTTTCCCGACGGGATAGACCTCATGCGCGATTTCATCGCCGGTGCCGCGGTCGTCTTTTGCAATGGCCGTTCCATGGCCGCCATCGGCGGCGATGCGATCGGGCGCTTGCTGGCGATGGGCGCCAAGATGGTCGTTCAGACACGAGGCGCCGACGGCGCGACGCTGCATCGGGCGGAAGGGCATCTGGATATCGCGGCGCCGCGAGGCCCTGTCGTCGACACCACCGGCGCCGGCGACTGCCTGGCCGGCTGGTTCATCGCCGAACGATTGCGCGGCATGGCGCCCGAAGCAGCGCTTGAGACCGCCGTCGCCGCCGCCACGCTGAGCTGCGCCCGGCTCGGATCGCAATCATCCTATCCCAGACGGCAGGATCTGCCCGGCCTGAAAATCCAGGCCTGACGACCGCCGGACGACGCAACAGAGAGCCAGCAATGAAAGCGACGCAAGTCCTCCCTCCCAAGATCAACGCCCTGGAAGAATTGTTCCAGGTCAGGAAGCCGATCATCGGCGTCAGCCATCTGCAGGCCCTGCCGGGCGCGCCCCGCTATCAGGGTCAGCCGATGCGCGACATCTATGCCGCCGCCGTCGCCGACGCGCGCACCCTGTCGGCGGGCGGGATCGACGGCATCATCATCGAGAATGCCAGCGACATGCCGTTTCGCAGGCCCGAAAACATCGGTCCCGAGACCGTGGCCGCCCTGACGGCCGCGTGCCTGGAGGTAAGAG
>RXJK01000384.1:908-1180 GCA_003963125.1 Hyphomicrobiales bacterium | reverse complement strand
GTTTCCTGAACGGCCCGGCGCCGGAGGCGATGCGCTACCGCTCGGCAATCGGCGCGACCGATGTCCGCATCTTCGCGGATGTCCATGTCAAGTTCGGCGCGCACGCGATCACGGCCGATCGCAGCATTCCGGAACAAGCGACCGACGCCGAATGGTTCGACGCCGACGTTCTCATCGCCACCGGCACGCGCACCGGGTCCCCGACCGAGCCGCGCGAGGTCCAGGAGGTGAAGAGCGGCACGACGCTGCCCGTCATTGTCGGATCCGGTCTC
>RXJK01000384.1:183-838 GCA_003963125.1 Hyphomicrobiales bacterium | reverse complement strand
ACGGGGTCTGGTGGAACCCTGTCGATCCGGCTCGCGTCGAGCGACTGGTCGCCGCCGTCTCGCGGCTGAGGAGCGGTGGATGACCCTGCTTACCGAAGCGACCGACGTCTTTTCGGCGGCGGCCAGCGAGCGCTGCGTCGTGCTGTTCATCGCCAAATCCCAGCCAAGGCTGCCCGGCGTTTTCGATGCAGGGCACCTTGCCGCCATAGGCGCGGTGCTTGGCGAATTGGAGGCAGAGGGATGGCTCCTCTCGCTGCGGGCCATGGTCGACCCGTCCGAGAAAACCGCGCCTACCGCGTTCGAGACCGGTTTCGCCCACGACGCCGATGTCGTCGGCGTGTTCGAGGCGCCGACGATCTCGGCGGCGCTGCGGGGCACGGTGCGGCTGGAGAGCGCCGGATGGTCTCGGCGCTTTGCCACGCAATGGCTGGTCGGCCCGCGGGAGTTCGCCGCCGTGAACGGGATCGGGCCGGCGATCGACCGCAAATGGGGTTTCTTCGCGCTCTGGGAATGGAATGACGCCTGGGCGGCGGCATCCGCCGAAACCCGCCGCGACTATGACGCCGAATGCGATGTCGCGTTCCAGGGCGATCTCTCCTTCAACGTCAACATCGCCGGGCGCCATCGCCTGGACTGGGCCAGTTCCTGGCATCAT
>RXJK01000384.1:0-117 GCA_003963125.1 Hyphomicrobiales bacterium | reverse complement strand
GCCGATTTCAAGTTCACGACGTCCAGGCATTTGCTCGGGCGGCGGCGTCCGCTCACCGAGCTGCTTGCCGGCGCCCCAGGAGGAATATCATGACGGAAAGCATCTGGATCCACTATG
>RXJK01000308.1:2802-16269 GCA_003963125.1 Hyphomicrobiales bacterium | reverse complement strand
TCGACCGCGAAGATGGCGATGCCGCTCGGCGCCGACCACGACCGCGCGACGACGATCAGGAGATCCGCCACATGCCCATCGAGCACGAGCACCTTCTCGCCGTCGATCTTGTACCCGGCCGCGTGGGCCGTCGCTTTCGTCGAGATCGAAGCCGGCCGATGCCGCGCGGTCTCGTCGATCGCCACGGCGACGACGGCCTTGCCGGCCGCGATCTCGGGCAGCCATCGCGCCGCGACGGCCACGTTGTCGCTTGCCGCCAGCAGACAGGCCCCGAGCACGGCCGACGACAGGAACGGCAGCGGCGCCAGCGTCCGCCCGATCTCCTCGGCGATGACGACGGCATCCGTGAGCGTCAGTCCGAGCCCGCCGCTTGTCTCAGGCACCAGCACGCCGGCAAACCCCATCTCCGCGCAGCGCTGCCACAGCGATGGCGAGAAGCCCTTGGCGTCCTTGTTGTCCCGCAGCGCGCGCAGGTGTGTGACGGGCGCTTCCGCGGAGAGAAAATTGCGCGCGCTGTCGCGCAGCATCGTCTGTTCTTCGCTGAGCACGAGGGCCATTGGCTCTATCCTTCTTATGCGCCCGGCAGGTTGAGGAGACGCTTGGAGATGATGTTGAGCTGCACCTCCGACGTGCCGCCCTCGATCGAATTGGCTTTGGTCCTCAGCCACGCGCGGGCGACCGCGCCATCGGCCGACCGCCGTCCCTCCCACTCCAGCGCATCCGCGCCTTCGAGCGACATGCGCAGTTCGAGACGACGCTTGTTGAGTTCCGCCCCGTAGTACTTGAGCACCGACGAGAAGGCCGGATCGAGCGCGCCCTGGCCGCTGCGCGCCAACGCCGAGGCCCGTGCCGCCAGCGCGGCGAAGGCCGCCTCGTCCACTTCGAACTGCGCGATCTTGGCCCTGAGCCCCGGATCGTCCAGCCGCCCCGCGCCATCGAGACCGATTGCCTCGGCAGCCATCTGCCCGAGGCCCTTCTTGCTGGCCCGATCGCCGAGCCCCGAGATCATGTCGCGCTCGTGCGCCAGCAGGTACTTGGCGACTTCCCAGCCCTTGTTCTTCTCGCCGACGAGGTTCTTCGCCGGCACCATCACGTTGTCGAAGAACGTCTCGCAGAACGGCGATTTGCCGGAGATGAGCAGGATCGGCCGCGTCGACACGCCGGGCGTCGTCATGTCGAAGAGGACGAAGCTGATGCCCTGATGCTTGGGCGCGCTCGTGTCCGTGCGCACGAGGCAGAAGATCCAGTCCGCCTTGTCGGCGTAGGACGTCCACACCTTCTGGCCGTTGACGACGAAATGATCCCCCTTGTCTTCGGCTCGCGTGCCGAGCGAAGCGAGGTCAGAGCCTGCGTTGGGTTCGGAGTAGCCCTGGCACCATCGGATCTCGCCGCGTGCGATCTTGGGCAGATGCTCTTTCTTCTGCGCTTCGTTGCCGTAGCGCAGGAGGGCCGGCCCCAGCATCCAGATGCCGAAGCTCCACAGCGCCGGCCGGCAGCCGAGCCGCGTCATCTCCTCCTGCAGCACCTTGCCTTGCGCCTTGGAAAGCCCGCCGCCGCCATATTCGCTGGGCCACGTCGGCACGGTCCAGCCGCGCGCGCCCATGCGTTGCAGCCACAAGCGCTGTGCCTCGGCCTGAAACTGAGCCTTGCGTCCGCCCCAACAATAGTCGTCCTCGTTGCGGACGGGGATGCGCATCTCGGGCGGGCAGTTGGCCTCGAGCCAGGCCCTGGCCTCCTGCCGGAAGGCCTCGAGGTCGGCGGTATCGGCTGACGCGGATGCGCGCTCCGAACTCATGCTTTTCATGCCTCCTGCTGGCGCCGCTGCCGTCCCTACGGCCGCCGCGCGTGCGGCTGGCCTCCGCTGCCTTCTCCGCGATCGGCCGGACAGGCCTGATGCGTGGGCAGCTTTCGGCCGCGAGTATCGCCCACCCCTCTGTGCGCCGCAACAGGCAGTGCCCCGCCGGGCCTGCATGACAAACCTCCTGGCCCTTCCGTTTGAGGGACCCTAGGCTGCCCCAAGGCACATAAGGCGAGGCACCATGTCTTCTTCGACGGCCGCGGCACTCATCGGCTACATCGCCTGGTCCCTCGCCCTCCTAGTCTTGATGGAGGCACTCCGGACGAAGCTCGTGCTGACGGGGCGGGTCGCCGCCAACGCCTTCACGCCGGACAACGCCAAACTGTCGCCTTTCATGCAGCGTCTCGCCCGCGCGCACGCCAACTGCCTCGAAGGCTTCCCGATCTTCGGCGGCCTGATGCTCGCGGCCCTGGCGCTCGGCCGCGCCTACGTGACGGACCCGCTGGCCTTCATCCTCCTCGCCGCGCGCGTTCTGCAGTCGTCGATCCACCTCGCGTCGACGAGCCCGGCGGCCGTTACGATCCGCTTCTGCTTCTTCGCTGTGCAGATGCTGATCGCCGCGTGGTGGTGCCTCGCCCTCGCCATGAGCTGAAGGCGTCGCGACTGGCCACGGCGCGAGGCGAGCGCTATAGCCTTGCGGGAGACATCACACCGCGCACCCCGCGAAGGACACCCATGACGTTCACCGTCGCCATGTATGACAAATCGTACGCACACATCGCACCGAAGCTCGCGGCCCTCGGCCTCGACATCAAGATCGCCACCTTCGGCAAGGACAGCCTCTACGATTTCGACGGCCGCAAGGTGCCGCCATCGGAAGCCGAGATCGACTACATGTGGCTGACGTCGCATCTGAACGCCGACGGCTTCCGCGATCCGGCCTTCGAGCTGTGCCTTGCCTCGCGCAGCATCAAGGTGCTGCAGACGTTCAATGCCGGCCTCGATCATCCCTTCTACAAAAAGCTCGTCGCCAAGGGCACGCGCGTGTGCAACAGCAGCGCGCAGGGCATCGCCATCGCGGAGTATACGCTGGCCCAGGTGCTCGCCGTGCTGCATCCGATCGAACTGCAGCGCGACCTGCAGAAGCGGCGCGAGTGGCGCGGCACGCCGTTCCGCGAGATCTCGCAGACGCGCTGGCTCATCATCGGCTTCGGGCCCATCGGCCAGGCCATCGCCAAGCGCGTGAAGGCCTTCGAGGCGGGCGTCGATGTCATCCGCCGCTCAGCCATGCCCTCGCCCGACGTGGACCGCATGGGCACCGCGGCGGACTTGCCCGCCTTCCTGCACGAGGCCGACGTGGTGGTGCTCGCTTGCCCCCTGACGGAGGAAACGCGTGGCATGGCGGGCCAAGCGTTTTTCGCCGGGCTCAAGCAGGGCGCCATCCTGGTCAACATCGCCCGCGGCGGCCTCGTCGATGACGGCGCGCTGCTCACCGCGCTCGACAATGGCCGCCTGTCGAGCGCCATCCTCGACGTGTTCCACGAGGAGCCGTTGCCCGCGTCCAATCCGCTGTGGGGTCACCCCGGCGTGCGCCTCACCTCGCACACGTCGTTCGCGGGAAGCGGCGGCCGCGCACGCTGGGACGCGCTGTTCCTCGACAACATCACGCGCTTCGCCAAAGGCGAACCGCTTGCCCTCGAAGTCGATCCCAACCAGATCTGAGCGAACTCTGCTGTGAGACCCTGCCCACCGCGCTGATCATCTCAACGTCTGAATTTTGCTTTCCCGGAAGCCGTTCGCCAGCACGGCTATCCAGGATCTTTCAGCGTCGAGGAAATCTCCCCGGGGAAAGATCCCGGCTCTCGCTGCGCTCGGCCGGGAAGGCACTTGGGATGGGTCGAGCCAAGTCTGGATGCCCCTCGCTTCAGAGCATGACCTCGATCAGGCTCGGGCCACCGGAGCGCAGGCTGGCGTTGACGGCCTTCGTCAGTTCCGCCGTCGTCTTCGCGCGTGTGCCTGCGACGCCCATGCTGCGCGCCATCGCCACCCAATCGATGTCGGGGCGGCTGAGCGACAGCATGTCGACCGCGCGCGGCCCCGGGTTCTTCACGCCGACGTTGGTGAGCTCCGTACGCAGGATGCTGTAGGCGCGGTTGTTGAAGAGCAGCACCGTGACATCGAGGTTCTCGCGCGCGATCGTCCATAGCGACTGGATCGTGTACATGGCGCTGCCGTCGCCCTCGAGCGCGATCACCTTGCTGTCCGGCGCCGCGATGGCAGCGCCGATGGCGACAGGCAGCCCGTAGCCGATGGAGCCGCCACGGTTGTTCATCCAGATGTGCGGCGGCGCGCCGGCGGTCTCGGGGAAGAACTCCCGCCCCGTCGTCACGCTTTCGTCGACGATGATCGCATTCTCGGGGATGTGCGCGCCGAGGATCGCGGCAATGGCTGCCGACGTGATGGGACCATCCGGCGGCAGTTCGGGACGGCGCGGGGTAGCAACCTTGGCGGGCTTGAGCGAGATCGCATCGAGTTCTTCGGCGAGCGCCGTGAGGGCAGCGACGATATCCTCGTCGACGTTGACGAGGCTTGTCGACTTCGTCCCCTCCGGCACGAGCACGCTCGGCTTGTCGGGATAGGCGAAGAACGCGACCGGCACCCGCGCGCCGACCAGCACCAGGTTGCCCGCCTTCCTCAGCACGTGCAGGGCGGCGTCCACCACGTACGGCACGCGCGCCACCTGCACCCGGCCGACGCCTCGGTCGAGCCGCGAATTGAAGCCCTCGGTCAGGATCCCGCAGCCTGTCTTAGCCGAGATGCGGCCGGCGAGATCGAGGCATTCCGCCGTCAGCGCACCGCCACCGAGCAAAAGCGTCGCCGTCTCGCCCGATTTGAGCATGGCCGCCGCGGCCTTCACGGCCTCCGGTGACGTCTTGGGGAGGGCCGTGAGCGGCGCCGTCTCGGCGATGCCGTCCGCCGGTCCCCACGCCGTGTCGGCGGGCAGGATCAGGGTCGCGATTTGCCCAGGCGCCTGTCGGGCCGCCGCGATGGCGAGCGCACCGTCGGCAGCAATGGATCGGGAACTGGGCGAGGTCTTCACCCAGTGCGACATCGGCCGCGCGATGCCTTCGATGTCGGAAGTGAGCGGCGCGTCGAGACCCAGGTGATAGGTCGCGTGGTCGCCGACGATGTTCACGACCCCGGACGAGGCCTTCTTCGCGTTGTGCAGGTTCGCCAACCCGTTCGCGAGGCCGGGCCCGAGATGAAGCAGGGTCGATGCGGGCTTGCGGCCGATCCGGTAGTAGCCGTCGGCCGCCCCCGTCACGACGCCTTCGAACAGGCCCAGCACGCAGCGCATGCCCGGCACCTGGTCGAGGGCCGCCACGAAGTGCATCTCCGACGTCCCGGGATTGGTGAAGCAGACGTCCACACCGCCTGCGAGCAGGGTCCTGACCAGGCTTTCGGCACCGTTCATCGACTGGCTCATCTGAAGGCATCTCTCCATCGGCGGCGGGGACAGCGGCAAAGCAAGGACATTTCGTGTGGCAGGCCGGACACTCTAACCGCATCCCCCAGCAGTGCCAAACGCACCCCAAATAACCCGATTCCGCACGTTGCGTGCAGGATCGGGCCATTTGCTTTACGCTTGAAGGAACTCGCGCCCGCAACCCTGCCGGCACGCCGTGGATGTCACCCAGGGGACACCCGCTCCCGCGGCCTATTGAAATCAGGCGATTTTAAATTCTGAACAATAGAAGTCAGGTTTTCCAAAATAGCCTCGACATTCAAATAGGGCGCACCGAAACGATGCCCTTGGCAATCAACTGCTCTCACGCGGCTAAAATGCGGAGACAAAGGAGGGGCACCGCTTGCGATAAGCGCCGAGTTAATGTGGAGCGCCGCGCTCATCGGTGTTTTTTCACTTTCACGTGAAGCAAGAAATATAATATTTTGCAGGAAAGGCGGCTGGTGGGACTAATTCATTGTTGATGCGGATCAACGCGAATGAGAAAATTAAGTAGCATGTCTCGCCAAACGGCCGCCAGCGTTCTCGCATCTGGCACTAGGGATGGTCAGGAGGTGCGAATGCAAACGGGACGCTTGAATGCGGCGAGCGTCGCCGATCATACGCCTGAAAGGGCATTGCCCGGGATCGCTCGGGCAGCGGCAAGCGCAGTGACCAGCGCGGCGACAAGACCAAGGGAAGGGAACATGTCGGGGAAGCTTCTGAACTCTGAGCCGCTGTACGTGCAGCTGCGCGTGGCGCTCTCCCGCCGCATCGCCAGCGGGGACTGGAAGCCCGGCGAGACCATCCCGAACGAGCTCGACCTCGCCAAGGAATACGGCTTGAGCGCCGGCACCGTCCGCAAGGCGCTCGATTGGATGGAAGAGGCGAAGCTGATCTCGCGTCAGCAGGGCCGCGGCACCTTCGTGACCGACCCCGCCTCGAAGGAGGCAACGCGCCGCTTCAACCGCCTGCGCGAGGCGTCGGGCGCCATCCTCCGCGTGGAGGCGCACATGATCGCCATCTCGACCTCGCCGGCGAGCAAGACGGAGGCTGCGCGCCTCGACATGGAGCCCCAGCAGCACGTCACCCGGATGAGCAAACTCGCCTCCGCCCAGGGGCGGCCCATCATGTTCGAGCAGATCGCCGTGCCGACGGACCTGTTTCCCATGCTCGCGGCGAACGAGGGGGCGCAATCGCCCTGCTACGACCTTCTCGAGTTCGCCCAGCGCAGCGGTGTTCTGATCGGCCGGGGCGACGAGCGCATCTCGATCGGCGCGGCGGAAGGCGAGGTGGCATCGCATCTGGGCGTCACTCCGGGCACGCCCCTCATCGTTCTCGACCGCACCATTCGCACGATCGAGAACCGCCCAGCCGAATGGCGCATGGCCTGGTGCAACCTCGGTCCCCACCATTACCTGGCGGAGCTGAGCTGACGGCCTCGACGACCGCATCACGCCGAAGCCTTCGCGTTCTTTTTAACCATTTCCGGGCGCATTTTCCGCCCTAGCGCGATGAAATCCATGCATGTTTCCGCGGAAACAGCATCTCCGCCGCATCTCTGGCAAAGTCCCTCCACGATCTGGCTTGGCACCGCACGGGCGCCGCCGGATAGGACAGGAGGACCTCATGTTCCACGCGTTGAAACTCGCGGGCATTCCCCGCCTCGGCCTGTCCGCCCTCGTCGGCGCCGGCCTGCTGACCGCACTCTCCGTCGAAGCCGGCGCCGTCGATGCCCGCGTGCGCGCGGCCTGCACGGGCGACTATCTCGCCTACTGCAGCCAGCACGATCCGGACGGCCCCGGCGTGCGCAAGTGCATGCGCGCCAACGGCATGAAACTCTCGAAAGGCTGCATCGCTGCCCTTGTCGCCAGCGGTGAGGTCTCCAAGACCGAAGTCGCCCGGCGCAGCGAACCCGGGAAGTAGGCCTTGAACGCGAAAAGGCCCGGAGCATGCCCCGGGCCTTCTGCAGTGGTCCAAGCTTGCAGTCTCAGTCGTCGCCGTAGTCGCGCATCTGCCGGCCACCGCGACGGGCGGAGCGCGAGTACTGGGCGTAGCGAACCCGGGCGACGGGCGCGTCGGCGTCCGCCTGCTCGTAGTTCATGCGCACCCGGCGGCGCGGACGCGGTGTCTCGTCGTCATCGGCCTCGTAGGCAGGCCGCTGGCGATACTGCGCCTGCCGGTACTGCACCTTGCGGGCCTGCACCGCGACGGGCTTCACGACGGCCGACACCTTCTGCACCACCGTTGCAGCTGGCACCGTCACCGCAGGCACCTGGGCCGGCTTGTTCGCCGTGACGTTGGCGGCCGCGACGACGGGTGCGGCGACTGCAGGCGGGGTGGCCATGCTCACGAGCGTGCCGTTCTCGGGCAGCCGGTAGGCGGCGATGCTGCCCATGCCCTTGCCGACGTCACCCGGCTTGCCAAAGTGCGCGTAGCCGGCGAAGAGGCCCTTCTCCCAATTGCCGGCCGCCGTCCACGGCGTCGGCTCGAGATCGTAGTGCATCTCGTCGTTCGCGTAGCGGCCACCGAAGTATCCGCCCCAGCGACCCTGGTTGCGATAGGCCGGGAAGTCACGATCCTGGATGTGCTTCACCATCTGCATGAAGGTCTGGTAGGGCTCGAAGTTCTGGCGGCACTGGAAATTGCACAGCCGCTCACCCTTCGGATTGACGAGCCACACGTCGACGGCGAGCGCGCCGCCGGTCTTGTCACGCTTGCCGTGCGGGCCGTTCCACACGCCCGGCGCATCGCGCAGCGCATTCATGAACTCGAGCTGCCAGCCTTCTGGCAGGAAGCGGCTCGCCTCCACCATGCTGTGCTTGATGACGGGATGCAGCCCGCGCGGGAACGCACCCTTCACCTTCGTCGGCGGCAGCACCTTGGCCTCGGGCACGTTGCCTTCAGGCGCTTTCTCGGGGGACATCACGGGCGGAGGCACGGCTGCAGTCGGCAGCGCGTTCGTCACCGTATCGGAAGGGACCGCCGCAAAGCGCGTGAACGGAACGAGCTCCCGCGAGTTCTGCTGGGGACGGGCCGCTGGTCCCGTATCGCCTCTGGGTGCGGACGCGAGGCTCGGCACGAGCATCGCGAGGCAGAAGGCTGAGGCAGTGGCGGCAGACCACGCTGTGGTCCGCAGGCTGATCGAGATGTTGAAGGGTTTGCGTGTCCCCTTCCCTCTGGCTCCATCCGGTGTGGAAAGCATCGGCATGTGGATACTCCTTTGTACAAAGCCGCTGTGGTCGTGGCGTGCGACCGCTGTCGTGTCCTTTTTTGGTCGTGCGGTGATGTTGGTGGGATTGGTGCGAGGCATGGGGCTCTGAGCCCTGCCGCGCGTGACGGAGAGAAACGTGTGCGGGGGTGTGCTGGCCTCCTTGCGAGATGGCCCCGGCGTGGGGCGTTGCTGGAGAAGCCGGACCAACGCTGCTGTGGGCACGACCGAGAGGTCGTGGTACTGCGTGTCACGCGGGAGCGTTTCCCGAAGCGGAAGTGTCGGCAGGATCCGCGGACTGAAGTGTCAGCGTTGGCAGGCGGTGAGGACGTGCGCACCGGTTGGTTCCCGGCGGGCGCGAAGTTGCACGCACAATTGAGGCAAAAACGTGTGCGCGTCTAGAGCTTTACGCACACACCTTCAGCTCACTTTTCATGTCCGTTCGTATCATGTGACCACGCGCGTACGCCTTCGCCACACGCGATGCGTGATACCTAGGTGACACTTTCAAGCAGCGATGGAAAATTGCCCCGTCAGGCTGTGGAAAAGCCGTGGACAACCGATCGTCGCGCGCACGCGACACGGCCTCGCAAGGAATGTGCAGTTACGCACCGTAACGACATTCCTGTGATGCAGGCGACGTGAAAGCGCGAAGCTCGCCTTCCGCACTCAGCCCGCGATCTTCGAGAAGTCGGCGACAGTCAGCGTCGCGGCGCGGATCTCCGCGAGCAGCGCGAGCCTGTTGGCACGCAGCGCCTTGTCGTCGGCGTTGACGATCACCTTGTCGAAGAAGGCATCGACCGGCGCCCGCAGCTCGGCGAGCGCGCGCATGGCGCCGGCGAAATTTTCGACGTTGATCGCGGCGACCGTATCGGCTGCGACCTTCTGGATCGCCGCATGCAGCGCTTTCTCCTGCGGCTCCTTGAGAAGCTGTGCATCGGCTTTCGCCGCGGCGTAGCTCGTCTTGTCCTTCTTCTCTTCGTCGCGGAGGATATTGGTCGCGCGCTTCACGCCTGCGAGCAGCACCGTGCCGTCGTCCGTCTTGAGGAATTCGCCGAGCGCCTCGACGCGCTTCACGATCAGCGCGAGATCGTCCTGCCCGCCGAGCGAGAACACCGCGTCGATCAGATCATGCCGCGCACCCTTGTCGCGCAGATACACCTTCAGGCGATCGGCAAAGAAGGAGAGGAGGTCGTCCGCCGATCGCCAGAAAGCCAGAAGTTTCGCATCCGCGACAACTTCATCGTAACGCCCATGCAATATGGGTAGGTGCTCAGCTATCCGCTTGCGAAGCCAATCCGTTGCTGCTGAGTAGTCACCAATAGTGTGTTCGCAAAACTTCGCGTACTTGGATTCCAATTTCCAGAAGACAGCCAGCAAGCCTAACCGCAGATCATTCTCCAGCACGATGCGGATCACCCCCAGCGCGGCACGCCGCAACTGGTACGGATCGCCGCTGCCCGTTGGCTTCTCGCCGATGGCCCAAAAGCCGACCAGCGTATCGAGCTTGTCGGCGAGCGCCACGGCGATGGCGACCGCGTCGCCGTCCTTCTCCAGCGGCACAGTGTCGGACGGCCCCTTCGGCTTGTAGTGCAGCTCGATGGCGCGCGCGATCTCCGGCTTGATGCCGCCGGCTTCCGCGTAGTAGCGCCCCATCAGCCCCTGCAGCTCCGGGAACTCGCCCACCATTCCCGACACGAGATCGGCCTTGGCGAGCTGCGCCGCGCGTCGCGCGTCCTCAGGCACCGCATCGACGCTGCCCGCGATCTGGAACGCCAGCTCCGCGATGCGCTCGACGCGATCCTTCTGGCTGCCGAGCTTCTCGTGGAACGTGATGGACCCGAGCGCGATCCCCATCTCGTCGAGCGGCTTCTTCAGATCCTGCTCCCAGAAAAACTTCGCATCCGATAGCCGCGCCCGGATCACCTTCTCGTTGCCGGCGATGATCTCGCTGCCGCCGTCCTTCGCGACGAGGTTCGACACGAGCAGGAAGCGGTTGGCGAGCTTGCCCGTGCGCGGCTGCTGGAGCGAGAAGCACTTCTGGTGCTGCTTCATCGACAGCATCAGGCACTCGGCCGGCACTGCGAGAAAGGCTTCGTCGAACGTGCCCATCAGCACCGTCGGCCACTCGGTGAGGCCGGCGTTTTCGGCAAGCAGCGCCTCGTCCTCGACGAGCGCCAGCTTGTGCTCCTTGGCGAGTGCGTGCGCCTGCTCGTTGATGAGCTGCGCCCGCGCCGCCGCATCGAGGATCACCTTGTGCGCCTTGAGCTTCGTCTCGTAGTCGGCGCTGCCCGCCACCTCGAACGACGCGTTGCCGTGGAAGCGATGCCCGCGCGTGTGCCGGCCACTCTTCACCGTCTCGATGGCGAAGGGCACGACCTCGCCCGAGAGCAGACACACGACCGAGTGCAGCGGCCGCACCCATTGCAGCTTGCCTGATCCCCAGCGCATCGACTTGGGCCACGGGAACTTGTGCGCCACCGCGGGCACCACCTCGGCGATGATGTCCCGCACCGGCCGGCCGGGCTTCTCCGTCTTCACGAGGTAGTAGTCGCCCTTCTTGTCGGCAACGATCTCGGCCCGGTCGATGGAGGCGATGCCCGCCGCGCGCAGGAAACCCTGGATCGCCTGCTCCGGCGCACCGACGCGCGGGCCCTTGCGCTCGTCCTTGATGTCGGGCGACTTCGCCGGCAGTCCGTCGATCACCAACGCGAGGCGCCGCGGCGTCGCGTAGGCCTTGCTCTCGCCGCCCGCGATGCCGTGCGCTTTGAGGCCCTCGAGCACGAGTTTGCGCAGATCCTCCGCCGCCCGCGCCTGCATCCGGGCCGGGATCTCTTCGGAAAACATTTCGAGCAGCAGTTCAGACATGGGATGCACCGGCTTTCGGGCGACGAAGAGAGCGTTTGCGGCGGTTGAGGCGGGGCAGGCTCAAACCAGGAGGCGTGCGTCCCCCTCCCCCTTGTGGGGAGGGGAAAGGGGTGGGGGGAAGCCCGCCCTTTACTGTTCCGGAGTCCCCCCCTCCTTGTTCCTCCCCCACAAGGGGGGAGGAGACGACAGAGCCGTTGGGATTGGCGCAACTGTCATCAATGTGGCCCAAAGCGAGGAGGATTGCGGTCTCGACCCCGTGCGAATTCTCCTGCACCTCACGGTTCCAGAAGCGCAACACCTTGTAGCCCTCGGCTTCCAGCCACCGCGACCTTTGACGGTCGTAGGCTTGAATCGGGGGCAAGCCATGATGCGCTCCATCAAGCTCGATCACGAGCCGCGCCGAGTGCTCGCAGAAATCCACGATGTAGGGCCCGAGCGGCGCCTGCTGCCGGAAATGATACCCCTCGCGATTGAGCGCGCGCAGGCTTCGCCACAGGCGGCGCTCGGCCTCGCCTTTTTCGCGGCGCAGGCGACGCGCCCGCTCACTGGCAATGTTCGTCATGGCGAGTTCCGTTGGCTCCGCGTGCCCCCTCACCCCCCACCGCCCTCGGTCATGAGCCACGCGCCGCAGCAGGCCTTGGCGAGTTCGCGCACGCGCAGGATGTAGCTCTGGCGCTCGGTGACGGAGATCACCCCGCGCGCGTCGAGCAGATTGAAGATGTGGCTGGCCTTGATGCACTGGTCGTAGGCCGGCAGGGCCATCCGATGCCGCTTGTCGTTGGCGTCAGGCGCGGGAGTTCCCGCGGCGAGCAAAGCCTGGCACTCGGCCTCCGCATCCTTGAAGTGCTGCAGCAGCACCTCCGTGTTGGCGTGCTCGAAATTGTAGCGCGAGTACTCCTGCTCGGCTTGCAGGAACACGTCGCCGTAGGTGAGCTTGCGCGCGTCCGTGCGTCCGTTGAAGTTGAGGTCGAACACGCGATCGACGCCCTGCACGTACATGGCGAGGCGTTCCAGGCCGTACGTGATCTCGCCCGCGACCGGATTGCAGTCGAAGCCGCCGACCTGCTGGAAATAGGTGAACTGCGTCACCTCCATGCCGTCGCACCACACTTCCCAGCCGAGCCCCCAGGCGCCGAGCGTGGGGCTCTCCCAGTCGTCCTCCACGAAGCGGATGTCGTGCTGCAAGGGATCGATGCCGATGCGCGCCAGGCTCTCGAGATAGAGGTCGAGAATGTCCGGCGGTGACGGCTTCATGATCACCTGGAACTGGTAGTAGTGCTGCATGCGGTTCGGGTTCTCGCCGTAGCGCCCGTCCTTGGGCCGCCGCGACGGCTGCACGTACGCCGCATTCCATGGCTTCGGACCGAGCGACCTCAGCGTCGTCGCCGGATGAAATGTGCCCGCGCCGACTTCCATGTCGTAGGGCTGCAGAACGACGCAGCCCTGCGCGCCCCAGAACTGCTGCAGCGTCAGGATCAGGTCCTGGAAGCTTTCGCGCGGCCGCAGGGCCGTGTCCGGCGACCCCGTAGCTGTGGAGGCGGAAGCCGGTTTGGCGGCCTTTTTCTGGGCGGTCGTGGGCATGCGCGGCCTGTCGTGGTTCGGATCTGTGAAGGCGGGCGCACTATACGCAAATGCGCCTGCCGGTCCAGGGTATGCCGCGCCGCGATGGGCATGGGGCCTGCATCTCGTGCTCGGCGGACAAAAATCAAAAACTGCCGCTGAATCAGGCTTTACCGGCCACCCGCTTTCCGGTCTCGGCCGTCAGCGGCGCGCGCGAACTGCAAGAGTTCGCGGCCGACCGCGTTAAGCATCTCCCGCGCGGCCGTTTCGCCGGCGAGGAAACTGCCGAGCCATGTCCAGTAGATCACCCGCGCGCGAGCGGCTGCCGCACGCCGAGAAATGCCCAGCGCGACGAGTTCCTCCTCCATGTAGCCAATGCGGCGTGTGTCGACCGCCTTCACCATGGCACGTACGCCCGCATCGTGGGCGGCCCAGGCCCGCACCGCCTTCTCGAGTTTGGTATCGCTCTCGAGCGCGCCTGCAACGAGCGTCCCCAGGCGATCCCCGTCGATCTGCGCCAGGCGC
>RXJK01000308.1:1748-2752 GCA_003963125.1 Hyphomicrobiales bacterium | reverse complement strand
TGGCGACCGTCTTCCAGCCTTCGAGAACGGCGCGGTGGAAGGCGTCGACATCCGCGAAATGCCAGTAGAAGCTGCCGCGCGAGACCCCGAGCTCGCGCGCGAGCCTGTCCGCCTTGAGTGCCGAAGCCCCTTCGCGCGCCAGCGCCTTGAGCCCCGCCTTTACCCAGTCCGCGCGCGCCAGCCGATCGTCGCCCATGCCGCCTCCGTCTCATCCATACACTACTGTATTGACGACGCGTCGCCAACCGGCCTATTGTCCAGACAGTAGTGTATGGAAAAGAGACCGATGCGTGATCTTCTGCTCGTCGCCGCCGGGACGCTGGCAATCGCCGTCGCGCTGTTCCACGCCATCCTGGGCGAAACGCGGGTGTTCAAGCGCGCATCGATCGAGCCGCCGCGCTTGCGGCTTCTGCTGCGGCTCGTCTGGCAGGCCGGCGCGCTTGCGTGGGCGGCGCTTGGTGCGCTTCTGATCCTGGCGCCCCGTTTCGGATCGGAGACGGCGCGCGTGTGGATTGTGGCGCTGGCGGTCGCCACCTTCGCCGCGGCAGCTGCGGGCAATGCCTACGCCACGCGCGGGCGACATCCCGGCTGGATGCTTCTCGCCGTCGTCATCGCGGCGGCCATCGGCGGATTGTGAGATTTCTGCGCTAAATCAGGTGCGGTCGGCCGGCCGGTACACGCCCGTCGCCGGATCGTACTCGAGGTTGCCGAGGTTCTTTTCCACCGCGCCCGAGGCCTGACGCATCAGTTCATCCTGTGCGCGCTTCGCCTCGTCCGCCATGCGCTGCGCCGTCGATGCGACGAACTTGTAGCCGGCATAGAGCCCCGCGCCCAGCAAGGCGGCGATCATCAAATGCGGCATGCCCCACCTCCGATCCATCCGGAGCCACCTCGCCCTCACGCTACGGTGTCACCCCTCAGAGGCCAAAGCGTGACCAGAGCGCCCGCGCCTCCAGAGCCGAGATGACATCATCCGCCAACGCTCCCGAAAGCGCAAATCCGTT
>RXJK01000308.1:0-1698 GCA_003963125.1 Hyphomicrobiales bacterium | reverse complement strand
ATCGAGGCTCGGCAGCCTCCGGAAACGCGAAAGCAGCCCGCCGGGCGCCATCGGCACGGCCCTGAGGCGCACTTTGGAGCCGTAGAGCTCCTGCATCTTGCTGCGCATGTCGGCAATGCCGTCGATCAGGCCGTAGGTCACGGCCTTCTGCGCCGACCAGAAATTGCCGGAGAAAAGCTCCTCCTCCGGCCCCTTGAGCTTCCCCGCCCGCCGCGACTTGACGATGCCGATGAAGGTATCGTGCACATCCCTCTGCAGCGCCTTCAAATGCTCGATGTCCTCGGGCCGCTCGGGACGGAAGGGATCGAGCGTGCCCTTGTCCTTGCCGGCGGTATAGACCCGGCGTTCGATGCCGTAGCGGGCGATCAGCTTGTCGAGGCCGAAGCTCGCCGAGATCACGCCGATGGAACCGATGATCGAGGAGGGGTCCGCGTAGATCTCGTCGCCGGCCACGGCAAGGTAGTAGCCGCCCGAGGCTGCGACGTCCTCGCAGAAAACGTAGACCCGCTTTTCCTTCTCGGCGGCGAGCTGCCGGATGCGCGAGAAGATCAGGTTTGACTGCACCGGCGATCCGCCCGGCGAATTGAGCGCCACCGCGACCGCCGGCAGCTTCGACAGGCTGAAGGCCTTTTCGAGGGCACCCGCGACGCCCGCCAGCGACAACCCCGGCCGCAACGGCGTGGCCATGCCGATGGGCCCGTTGAAGCGCAGCACGGGAACGACGGGAGCACGGTTGAAAAACGACATCAGAACGTCCTGGAGCTGGGGACAGCAGGCTCGATTTCTAGCCGAGCCGATCGAGAGGAGATAGGCATGCGGCCGCTGAAGTCCAAGCCGAGCCGTATCTAGGCGGAAAAAGGCGCGAGCGCGGCCCCGTCACGCAGCACGGCCTCGATGTCCTCGCGATAGCGGCCATCGGCGTCGTGCAGGATGCGGCTCGCAGCCAGCGATAAGGGCGCCCGGCTGCCCTTGCGCCCCTCAACGATGATCCGGCTGGCATCGGCCCCTTCGCGCGGCAGAAAGGGCCGTACGCGCAGCGCGCCGAAGCGTCGCGCGGCTGCGGCCAGCACCGCATCGAGGGCTTGCGCCCGGTTGATCAGCGCGAACAGCCCGTCGGGGCGCACCATGCTGGCAACGAAACGCATCCAGCGGTCGAGATGGCCGGCTGGCATGGCATGCGAGACGGCCTTCAGCGCGTCGGGCGCCGGCGTGCCGAAGCCTTCGTCGTAATAGGGCGGGTTCGACAGGACGAGGTCGAAGGTCTCCGCGCTATTCGCCAGCTCCGGCACCGACGCGAGGGGCAGCGTGAGATCGGCCTTGACCACCGCGACGCGCGCCGCGAGGTCGTTGCGCTTCACGTTTGCCCGCGCCAGGGCCGCCAGTTGCGCATCTCGCTCCACGAGCGTGACGTGCGCTCCGGGGATGCGCCGCGCCAGGCACAGGCCCACGGCGCCCACGCCCGAGCCGGCATCGAGCACCCGCAGCGCCCGTCCATGCTGCATTGCGTCCTCGACGGGAGCCGCCGCCGCCAGCAGCACCGCATCGAGCCCCGCGCGATAGCCCTTACGCGGCTGCAGCAGCATCAGCCGTCCGCTGAGGAACGCATCGTCCGTGACGGCGTCGGCCGGCAGGCACGCGGCGAGAGCGGCCTCCTGCAGGTTCACCATGGCGAACGGGACGAGTTCTCCCCCGCGCCGG
>RXJK01000189.1:1693-16175 GCA_003963125.1 Hyphomicrobiales bacterium | reverse complement strand
GCATGAGAAATGGCGCTCATGAAATGCCCCCCGCATTCCACAATGAAGAGATCGGCCACCGGGTTCAAGCACGGCAGCCCGCCTGCGCCGAGATGAAGCCGGGGCTTCGGCGCACGCCTCAGGAATGATCTTCGGCCACGGCTAGAACCAGGACGCCGAGGACGATGGCAAGGCACCCCAGTCCCTGCCAGACCGTAATGCTATCGCCGAAAAAGTAGACGGAGAACAGCGTCACCGTCACGATTTCCATGTGCGATGCAGCAAAAGCCGGCCCGATCGGCGCATGCTTGATGAGGGTCATGTAGACGACAAAGGCTGCGAGATACCCGAGCGCCACCCCGATCAGCCAGGGCTCGCGCAGCACGCGCTCGAGCCACGGCAGGTCCAGCGTGACAGGCAGGGTGTTGTTGCCGGCGAGCTTGAAGCCCACCTGCACGAACGTGTCGATGGCGATCAGCAGCACGAAGCCGACGAGGAGCGTGACGCGCTTCATTGTCCGCCTCCGCCGACGAGCACCACGCCGATCGCGATCAGGCCGATCGCCACGATCCGGGCTCCCGTGATCTTCTCGCCGAAGAAGATGCGCCCGCCGACCATCACCATCAGGATGTCGACGCAGGCCACCATCACGCCCTGCCACAGCGGCACGAGCGACAGGAAGGCGAGCCAGATGAAGATCTCAGCGCCGTAGATCGCGAGCGCGATCCAGAGCACGGGATCGAGCGCCAGCGCCTGCCAGTGCGGCACCTCTTCGGCGCGGTCCGCCCGCATCGACGCGGCCTTCAACATCAATTGCCCCGCCGTATTGCCGACGACGACGACGGCGAGCAGGGTCAATGCCAGCGGGCTCATGCGTTCCCGATCCTCCGAGGCCTCCAGCCGGGCGTCATCCTCCGGCGACAAAACCCGCCTAGCATTTGCAGCGCGGCCTGGGGAGCAAAACAAGGAGCCCGGCCACCACTTCGCGACCGGTGCGTGCCCCGATTGCGATCTCGATCAGATCCGGCCCGGCTTGCGCGAGCCTTCTGGCGCCTGATCGGGGATCCATGTTATCCGGCAGACGTTCGCCACCCGCATTGTTTCACTCTGGATTGCCCCCATGCCTTTCCCCCGCCTCAAGCCCACGGGCCTCGCTCTCGCCGTCGCTGCCGCTGTTGTTGTCGCCGCCCCGTCCCTGCGCGCGCCCGGCATTGCGCTGGCGCAGGACAAGACCATCGACTTCAGCAGCGACGATCAGGCCATGAACGCCGCCATCCAGAAGGCGCGCGGCAATCTCGGCAGCTACTGGAAATCGTTCGCGAGCCCAGGCCCGGGCGAGAGGGATTTCTTTCTCAAGGTGGCGATCCCCTATGGCCAGAGCAGCGGCCGGGAGCACTTCTGGCTACGCGACATCGCCCGCGACGGCGATCGCATCGTCGGCACCATCGACAACGACCCCAACCACGCCACGCACGTGCACCGCGGGCAGCGCTATACGTTCGGCGAGGCCGACATCACCGATTGGATGTTCCGGCGCAACGGCAAGATCGTCGGCGCCGAGACGCTGCGCGTGATGCTGCCCAAGATGCCGAAGGCGCAAGCCGACGGTTTCCGCGCCCAGCTGGAAGCACCCTGATCAGCGGCGAACGGCCCGCTAAAAGCACCTCCGGTAAGGCGACCGCCCCCGTCGAGGGGCGAACATGCACCGACAGGTCCCGATCCTCAGTCGATAGAGATGTTCCAGAGTACGGCGGCGGATGCAGGCACCACGCCCTGCACGTTATTGCGCAGCGCGCCTTTGTTGTACCACTGCCCCAGATGGATGTGCGTAGGATACTCCGCCACCCGCTTCTGGATCAGGGCGGCGATCTCCTTTTGCTTGCCGAGATCGGTCTCCTTCGCGAAGTCGTCGCGCAGTTGCTCGATCTGTGCGTCGCACGGCCATCCGACCATCGCCTTCTCGCAGGAGGCATTGAGGAACCCGCTCATGGTCGGGTTGAGGAGGTCCGCCGAGACCCAGGAGGTCAGGAACGCGTGCCAGCCGCCATCCTTGGGCGCATCCTTCTTGACGCGGCGCGCGATCAGCGTCTGCCAGTCCATGGATTGCATGTCGACCTTGAAGCCGGCCTTCTCCATGAGCGACTTCGCCACCGGTGCGAGATTTGTCAGGATCTGCAGGTCCGTCGAATGCATCAGCACGATCGGCGTGCCGTCGTAGCCCGCTTCCTTCAGCAGCGCCTTCGCCTTGGCCATGTTGGATTCGAGCATGTCCTCCATCCCGGCTTCCGTGGCGAACGGCGTGCCGCAGATGAACATCGCCTTGCAGACCTTGTAGTACTCGGGAGTACCGACCACCGCCTTGAGGAAATCCTCCTGGTTCAGCGCATAGAACACCGCCTGGCGCACCTTCGGGTTGTCGAACGGCGGAGCCAGCGTGTTGAAGCGCAGCGCGAACTGGTTACCCAGCGGATTCGTGTCGACCATGTAGACCTTGCTGTCGCCCTTGATCAGGGGATGCAGGTCGTGCGGCGGCGCCTCGATGTAGTCGATCTCGCCGGCAAGCAGCGCATTCACCGCCTGCTGGAGGTCCGGCATCGGAAGCCACTCCACGCGGTCCACCTTGACAACCTTGCCGCCCGCGAAGCCTGACGCCGGCTCGCTCCGCGGCTTGTATTTCTCGAACTTCGTGTAGACGAGCTTGGCGCCGGGCTGCCACTCGTCCCGCTTGAAAACGAAGGGTCCCGACCCCGTGAAGTCGGCAATCTGCTTGTTGGGATCCGTCTCTGCCACGCGCTTCGGCATCATGAACGGCACGTTGGACGACGGCTTGCCGAGCGCCTGCAGCACGAGGCCCGTCTTCTGCTTGAGTGTGATGACGATCGTCTTGGCGTCCTTCGCCTCCAGCGAAGCGACGAAGGTCATCATCGTCTGCCCCATGGCGTCCTTGGCGCTCCACCGCTTGAGGGACGCGACGCAGTCGTCCGCCGTGACGGGCGTGCCGTCGTGCCACAGGAGTCCGTCGCGCAGCACCAGCGTGTAGATCAAACCGTCGCCCGACACCTCGTACGTTTCGAGCATCTGCGGCTTGATCTCGTTCTGCGCGTCCATGGCAAACAGCGTGTCGTAAACCATGTAGCCGTGGTTGCGCGTGATGTAGGCGGTCGTCCAGATCGGATCGAGGATCTTCACGTCCGAATGCGGCACGAAGCGCAGGGTCTTCTTCTGCGCCCACGCGCTGGACGATCCCAGGGTCAGGACAGCGAACACGATCGCGAAAGCAAGGCGAATAAGGCCGGTCATCTTCGTCTCCGAGCAAAGCGACGACCGAGCTTACCGGGTGCCGGCTGTTTGGAAACGGCTTTGTTGGGGCAGGCGGCCGCCCGATTGACCAAAATAAAGGCATGCCCTTTAGGGTGCGACCCGCGCGGAACTGAAGCCCGTGCCAAGGTCTTTCGCTTACGGCTCCGGTAACGACAAAGTGTCAGTGTGCGTGTTCCGGCAGCCGTCGGCCATGCTAAAGGCAGCGCCAAACGCAAAACCTGCAGAGGCTTCCCTATGACGACTGCCGCCCGAGACGACCACCTGGACATCGCTGACGTCGAGCGGCGGGTCAAAGCCATCTTCATCGGCTCGGTCGGCAACCTCGTCGAATGGTACGATTTCTACGCCTACGCGGCCTTCGCACTTTATTTTGCCGGGTCGTTCTTCCCGGGCAACGATCCGGTCGTGCAACAGCTCAACGCGGCTGTCCTCTTCGCCATCGGCTTCATCGTCCGCCCCATCGGCGGATGGCTCTTCGGCCATCTCGCGGATTCCTACGGCCGCCGCAACGCGCTGATGCTGTCCGTGATGCTGATGTGCTTCGGCTCGCTGATGATCGCAGCGCTTCCGACCTATCAGACCATCGGCATCGCCGCGCCGATCCTGCTGGGGCTCGCCCGAATCATCCAGGGCCTCAGCCTTGGCGGCGAGTACGGGACCAGCGCCACCTACCTCACCGAGGTCGCCGACGAAAAGCACCGCGGTTTCTATTCGAGCTTCCAATACGTCACGCTCATCGGCGGCCAGCTCTGCGCCATCGTCGTGCTGCTTCTGTTGCAGCAGGTATTCCTCACGGGCGACGAGCTGCGCGCCTGGGGCTGGCGGATCCCCTTCGTCATCGGCGCCCTGCTCGCCATCGTCGCCTTGCTGATGCGCCGCAATCTGCACGAGACGGACGAGTTCGTCGCCGCCAAGGCCGTAGCGCGGCGCGAGAGCTCGCTCAAGGCGCTGCTGAAATATCCGCGCGAGGTGGCCCTCGTCGTCGGCCTCACGATGGGCGGCACCACCGCCTTCTACACCTACACGACCTACATGCAGAAATTCCTCAAGCTCTCGGTGGGCCTCAACGACCTGCAGACGACGCTGGTGACGGCCTCCTCGCTCGTCTTCGCGCTGTTCCTGCAGCCGATCTACGGTGCCATTTCGGATCGCATCGGGCGCAAGACCCTTCTCATTGCCTTCGGCGTGGCGGGCACGCTCTTCACCATTCCGCTGCTCGACGCGCTGCAGGCGACCCAGAGCGCCTTCACGGCCTTCCTGCTGATCGCCGGCGCGTGGCTGATTGTTGCGGGATATACGTCCATCAATGCTGTCGTGAAGGCGGAGCTGTTCCCGACCAAGGTGCGCGCCACCGGCGTCGGCCTGCCCTACGCCCTGACCGTCTCCATCTTCGGCGGCACGGCGGAATCGATCGCGCTCTACTTCAAGACCATGGGTCACGAGCGCTGGTTCTACTACTATCTGACCGGCGTGATTGCCGCGTCCTTGCTGGTGTACCTCCTCATGCGCGACACCAAGCACACCTCGGCGATGGGCCGTCACGAATAGCGCACCGTCTTTGGCCGTGCTGCAGTTGCGGCACGGCATGACGCGCGCAGACTGGTCATCTCCTCCGACGCCACTTAATCTTGGGCGAAGGGGAGGGGCCGTCATGCAAACCAAAAGCACACCGCCGCGCCGCGACTTCGTCGTCGGGGCCGCCTTGGCCTTCTCGGCCGTCGGTCTCGGCTTCGCGGTCTATCCCTTCGTTGCGCAGATGGCGCCCAACCCCTCTTCCCCGCGCGACACGATCGATATCGATCTGTCGGGTATCCGCGTCGGCGCCGAGCGTCAGTACGTGTGGAAGGGTAAGCCGATCCTCATCCGGCATCGGACCAGCGACGAGATCAAGGCCATGCAGGCCGTCCGCATGGAGGATCTCATCGATCCCGTGGCCCGCGTCGATGGCTACCCGACGACACTGCCCGCCTCGGACGCCAACCGCTTCGCCCACGCCGAGCCCCGCTGGCTCGTCATCGTCGGTCTGTGCACCAAGGAGGGCTGCATCTTGAAGCCCGTTGAGGCGTCCCAGCCGCGCGATCTTGTAGAAAACTGGACGTGTCTGTGCTGCGCGTCGCGTTTCGACGCCTCCGGCCGCGTCCGCAAAGGCCCTGCAGCGCAAAACCTCGCCGTGCCGCCCTATCGCCTTATCGCGAAGGACCGCATCGAAATCGGATAGCAGGACATGCAGGACGGGACCGACAGAGGGCCGCAACCGGAGCCCACCGCGTCAGACCCGGCGCCGGCGGTCGCCACCTATGCGCTTCTCGGCATCATGGCGTTCGTCTACCTCGTCGAGGCGATGCGCGCGAACACCGTTTGGGACATCGACGTCGTCACGCTGCAGCAACTCGGCGGCCTGAAGCGCGCCTTCGTCGTGCAGGACAAGCAGGTCTGGCGCTTCCTCACCGCGCCGCTGCTGCACGGTGGCATCGTGCACATCGGGCTGAACAGTCTGGCGCTCACCTTCTGCCGCCGCCTGGAGCCGCTCGTCGGCACGCTCTGGTTCATCGCCATCTTCGTCGTCAGCGCAGTGTGCGGCGGCGTGGCATCCCTGCTCATCAATCCGGCGAACACCGTCTCGGTCGGCGCGTCCGGCGGCATCATGGGGCTTTTCGCGGCGCAGGCGATTGCAGCCTTCCATCTCGAGCCGGGAACGGCCTTGCGCAAGGAGATGCAGGAGGACGCCATGCGCGTGCTCGCGCCGTCCCTGATCCCGGTCCTGTTCCTGGGCTCGGGCGGCGTGCACGGCGGCATCGATGTCGCCGCGCACATGGGCGGTGCGATCGCCGGCCTGATCCTCGGCGGCATCCGCCTCATCGAATGGGGCGACGCCGACCTCACTCCGTGAGGTCCATGGTCTCGCCGTCGGACCGCAACAGGCGTCGGACGCGCTCGAGCGCCGTCTTCAGGTCGGCGAGCGGCGGCAGACCGAGGGCAAGCCGGACGGCATTCGGCGCATGCCCCGGCGTCATGGCGAAGGCGCTCGACGGCGTCAGCGACACGCCCGCTTTGGCGGCGGCCGCCGCGAAAGGGTCCGACCGCCATTTCTCCGGCAGCCTGAGCCACGCGTGGTAGGAGCCGGGATCGGCCAGCACCTCGAAGCCCTCCAGGCACTCGGCGACGATCGCCTGCCTGCGCCGCGCGTCCTCGCGCTTCAGCCGCGCGATTTCCGCCGCCGTCCCGTCCGCCATCAGGCGCGTGCCGATATCGAGGGGAAGGGGCCCCACGTTCCAGGCCCCCGTACGCACGACGGTCGCCAAGCGGTCGCGCAGCGCCTCCGGCACCCAGAGCCATCCGAGCCCCGCGCCCGCGGCGATCCGCTTGGAGAAGCTGTCGACGACGACGCTCATATCGGGCGCCTCGGCCGCCAGCGGCGGCACATCGCTCAGGAAGCTGTAGACGAGATCTTCGATGATGAAGAGTCTGAGCTTTCGCGCCGTGCGGATGATGTCGCTGCGGCGGCCAGCGCTCATCGTCATGCCGAGTGGATTGTGCAGGATCGGCTGCAGGTAGACGGCCGACACGGCGCTCGTTCGATGCGCCTTGGCGAGCTGATCGGGCCGCAAGCCGTCATCGTCCATGGCGATCGGAACGATGCTGACGCCGAGGCGCGTCGCCACGCTCTTCACCAGCGGATAGGACACCGCCTCTACCGCGATCCGCCCGCCGACCGGCACCAGCGCCGACATCGCCGCCGCGATCGATTGCCGTCCGCATCCCGTGAACGTGAAGCCATCAGGATCCGGCCGCCAATCACCCGAGCCGAGAAGCATCGCGAGCGCCCGCCGCGCAGCATCGAGACGGCGGGCCGTGATTGGCGAGAACGCGGCGGCAACGGCGTCCGCGCGCTGCATCCCCGCCATCGACTTGGCGATCAACGCCGCCTGCTGCGGGATCGTCGGGAAATTGAAATCGAGGTCGATTGATCCTTCGATCGGTTCCCCTCGCACGGACAGTGCAGCCGCGGATGCCCCGGCGACGAACGTGCCGCGCCCCACCTCCCCCACGATGAGCCCCCGCCGCAGCAGCTCACCGTAGACCCGCGCAGCCGTAGAAACGGCGATGCCCGCCTCATAGGCGAACGCGCGCTGCGGCGGCAGGCGGTCGCCGGGCTTCAGACCGCCATTCGCGATGCGCTGGGCGATCCGATCGACGTGGAGCGTGTATTCCGGCACCGACATCTAAATTGCACCGAGATCAATGTTCTGATTGCACCGAATATTGTACTGAGACATCTAGGTCGGCGCAACGTCCGTCTCACCGCGGAGGCCCGCCATGACGATGTCCCTTGCCGCTCTTGGCAGAACCCTGATCATGCTCACCAGCCAGATCCCCTCCTGGCAGGTGCTCGCCGCCCTGCCGCGCGTCTGGAACCGGCGGCTGCAGGATCGCCACGAGTTGTCGATGATGGAAGACGAACGCCTGCGCGACATCGGACTGACGCGCGAACGCCTGAAGCGCGAAATCGAAAAGCCGTTCTGGGAAGCCTGAGCCGACCGCAGGGAGAAACTGCCGATGCTAGCCTCGCAACGCCATCTGTTCGATATCCCGCGCGACGTCTGCTATCTCAACGCGGCGGGCTGGAGCCCCTTGCCGTTGGCGACGCAGGAGGCCGCGCGCGCAGCCGTAGGACGCAAGGGCCGTCCCTGGACCCTTCCCGCCGACTTCGCCGACACCCAGCACGAGCGCGCCCGCCACGCAGCAGCCGCCCTCATCGGCGCCGCGCCAGGGGACGTAGCGTTGATCCCCTCGGTCGGCTACGGCGTCGCCATCGCCGGCAAGCTTCTGGCCCACGAGCCGGGCACGCGCGTTCTCGTCCTGGAGAACGACCACAGTTCTCCCGTTCTCGAATGGCTGACGCGCGCGGATGCGCAAGGCTTCACCGTCGAGACCATTCCCCAGCCCGCAAATGGGGATTGGACCAACGCCGTGCTGGAAGCCATCGGCCGTCCGGGCGCCCCGCCGGTCTCGCTCGCGTCCATCTCGTCCATCCACTGGTCCGACGGCGGACTGATCGACATGACGCCCGTCCGCGACGCCCTCCGCGCGCAAGGCGGCAGGCTGCTCGTCGATGCCACGCATGCCATCGGCGTCATCGCCACCGACGTCGCGCAGCTCGACCCCGACTTCCTGATCTTCCCGACCTATAAGTGGGTGCTCGGCCCCTACGGCCGCGCCTTCATCTATATCGCCCCGCGCCACCAGGGCGGCATTCCCCTCGAACAAGCCGCTCACGGCCGCCGCGACGTGCGCGCAGAGAACCCGACTTATCTCGCCGATATCCGCTTCCTGCCCGACGCCCGCCGCTTCGATATGGGCGAGCGGGACCATTTCATCTCCATGGAAATGGCCTCGATCGGCATGGAAATGTTGGCGGCCTGGGGCGCAGTCGCCGTCACCGAGCGGCTCGCCGACGTCACGCGCCGGATCTCCGCGGCGGCGCATGATCTAGGCTATGGCGTCCTGCCCGAAAAGCTGCGCGCGCCGAACATCCTCAGCCTCGCCCCGCCACGCGCATCTGCAAAGGATCTCGCAGCCGCCCTTGCGCGCGAGAACATCTTCGTCGCGCCGCGCGTTGGCCGCGTCCGCGTCGCCCCACACGTCTATACGGACGACGAGGACATCGCGACGTTCACCGCCGCCCTGCGCAAGCTCAGGGATCTCTAGGAGCCCCGCGAACACCGCCGGTGTTCCGCACCCTCTGGGAAGCCTCTATAACGGTCGCTCACCCAGCGAGGCGAAGCCGTTCCATGTCGCAGTCCACGTCCCGCAGCACGGCGGCCGATCTCATTTTCTGCAACGGGCTAATCTACACCGTCGACCGGGCCCGGCCCTGGGCCCAGGCGGTCGCCGTCAAGGACGGCCGCATTGCCGCTATCGGGACGAACGACGACATAGAGGCGCTGCGCGGGCCCGACACGGAGGTGGTCGATCTCGCCGGCCGCATGATGATGCCGGGCCTCGTCGACGTACACAATCACCACACGCGCGGCGGCCAGCTCGACATGTTCGAGACGAGCTTCGCGGCCAGCCTCACCTATGACGAGATCCTCGCACTCGTCCGCACCCGCGCCGAGAAGATCGGCCCCGACGACTGGATCTGCGGCGGCATCTGGAGCAGCGAGCTCGTCGCCCGCCTGGGGCACACCGCGGCCAAAGCCGACCTCGATGCCGCAAGCCTCGGCCGCCCCGTCATGCTGCGCGACGACAGCCTGCACAACCGCTGGGTCAATTCCCGCGCCCTCGCACTGATGGGCGTGACGGCCGAGACACCCGATCCCCCCGACGGCCACATCGTGCGAGACACCAACACCGGCGCCCCCGTCGGCCTGCTGATGGAGAAAGCCTCCTCCCTCGCCGAGCGCGCCGCTCTCAAGTCCGTCAAGGATCCCCTCGCCCGCGAGATGGCGTCCACGAAGCGCGCCGTCGAGATCTTGAATTCCTATGGCGTCACCGCCTACCAGGATGCCAACACGACGCTGCCGATGCTCAAAGCGCTGAACGCCCTCGACCGCAAGGGCCTCCTCACCGCCTGGTGCGTCGGCTCGCTGCCCGTCTTCGACACGCTTACCGGCACCGAGGTCTTCGGCGAACCGCTGATCGCCCAGCGCAACACCTATCGCACGACGCACGTGCGGCCGGACTTCATCAAGCTCTTCATGGACGGCGTGCCGCCGACCCGCACCGCCGCCATGCTCGAAGCCTACAAGCCGGACGAGACGGGGCATGCCACCGTCTGCCGCTCGTTCCTCCCGCTTCCTGAGGTCGTGTACTGGATCGCGCGCGCCGAGAAGATGGGCCTCGCCGTGAAGGTGCACTGTGCCGGCGACGCCGCCGTCCGCGACATCCTCGACGCGGTCGAGATCGTGCGCCAGTTCCACGGGCCCGGCCCCGCCCACCACATCGCGCACGCGAGCTTCATCGCGCCCTCCGACATCCCGCGCTTCGCCAAGCTCAACGTCGTGGCCGATCTCTGCCCCGCGATTTGGTTCCCGTGCGCCATCACGGTCGCCAACAAGGCGGTCATCGGCGAGCGGGCGGACCGCTACTGGCCCAACAAGGATCTGCACGAGGCCGGCGCGCTCATGGCGGCGGGCTCCGACTGGCCCGTGGTCGGCCTGCCCGATCCCTGGTTCGGCCTCGAGGGTATGGTGACGCGCCGCAATCCGAAGGGCACGCATCCCGGCACGCTGTGGCCGGAGCAGGCGCTCGATCTGGCGACCGTGCTCGAGATCTATACCCGCAACCCGGCCCGCGCGATGGGCCTCGGCGACATCACGGGCTCCATCGAGGTCGGCAAATCCGCCGATCTCGCCGTGCTCGACCGCAACCTCTTCGAAATCCCGGTCGACACCCTGTCGAAGACGAAGGTGCTCGCCACCTACTTCGAGGGCCGCTGCGTCCACGGCGAGCTGTGACCGGCCCCGCCCCGAAGCACGACGAAAGGCTTGACCGGACACGCATTTTGGAGCGCTCGATCAGAGCTGTTCCCGCGACGCGCCTTGTCTAGCAGGCCCGCCTCCGCCATAAAGCGGTCCCATCGCGCGGGCCCCGAGCCCGGCGCCGGAACATCATCGCCTGCAAGGAGCCTGCCGTGACCAAGCCCAAAGCCGTGCTCATCGACCGCCATCCGGGCCGCTCCGCCCAGACCATCGGCATGGCGGTGGTGCTCGGCACCGACCCGGACCTGATCCACGAACCGTCCGTCGGCGTCGTCGGCACCAAGGGCGACAGCCAGTGCTACCTGGGCGTCCTCGCCAAGGTCGAGGCCATCCACGAGCGCCTGAAGGGCCGCATCGGCCGCGGCCAGGGCCAGCTCGCCCTGCGCCTCGTGCAGCCCGAGTACACCATCGCCACGTCGGACGGCATACGCAACGGCACGCGCGAGATGCGCTACTCGCTGATCGGCCGCGAAGTCACCAACGAGGCCCTGTGCGAGCACCTGAGCGCAACGGGGCTCGCCGGCACCATCGCAGTGGTCGCCTGCGACAAGCCCCCCGTCGGCACGCTCGCAGCGCTGCTCGAACACAACATGCCGTCCATCATCATGTCGGACGGGCCGATCCATCCGGGCAAGGATCCGAAAACCGGCGAAGCCCTCGACATCGTCAGCGCCTACCAGGTCGCCGGCCATCCGGACGCCGCGTATCGCCACCATATCGCCTGCCACTCGTGCCCCGGCATCGGCAGCTGCGGCGGCATGTTCACCTATAATACGATGCAGACCTTCATCGGCGCGGTCGGCATGCAGCCGCTGCACATGGTGGCCCCGGCGTCCGACGATCCGCGCCGCCTCAACGAGTTCCCGAACGAACTCGTCGATCTCCTCGCCAACCTGATCGAGAAGGACCTGAAGCCCCGCGACATCGTCGTGCGCGACTCGATCCGTAACGCCGTCATCGTCGCCATGGCGATCGGCGGCTCGACCAACGTGACGCTGCACGCGCCCGAGATCGCGCGCGCCGCCGGCTTCGGCAATTTCTGGAAAGACGTGATGACGCCGGAGGAATTCAACCACCTCTCGCAGTACGTCGTGCCCGTGCTGACGGACGCGCGCCCCTACGGCAAGTACTCGATGGTCGACATCGACGAGGTTGGTGGCGTCCAGGTCATCGTGCGCGAGCTTCTCGAAGCAGGCCTTCTGAACGGCAGCGTGCTCACTTGCACGGGCGAGACGCTGGCCAAGCAGATCGAGCGCCTCGGCACCAAGCGCGTCGATGGCCGCGTCGTCTATCCGGTCGCCAAGCCCTACAAGCCGACGGGCGGCTTGCGCGTTCTCGGCGGCAACCTGTCGCCGGACTTCTCGGCGATCCTGAAGCTCGCGGGCGTCGAGGGCGGCCTCGATAACAACGTGTTCAAGGGCAACGCACGGGTCTTCGAGGGCGAGCAGGCCCTGCTCGATGCCCTCGACAAGGCGCCCGACCGCTTCCAGAACCACGACATGGTCATCGTGCGCTACGAGGGCCCGAGCGGCGCGCCCGGCATGCCCGAGATGCTCGATCCGACGTCGCGCATTACCACGCTCTGCCGCGAGCGCAACATCGTCATCGCGCTGATGACGGACGCGCGCTTCTCCGGCGGCTCGGTCGGCCTCGTCATCGGCCACGTCGGCCCCGAGGCGGCGCTCGGCGGGCCCATCGCCCTCATCGAGGACGGCGACGAGATCATCGTCGATCTCGACCGCAACGAGTTGAACTGCACGCAGCTCACCGACAAGGCAGTCTATGCGAAACGCAAGGCGGCCTGGGACAAGGTCGTCGCATCCAACGGCGGCATCCATCCCAAGTGCGGCATCGCGGATACGCGCCTTCTGCACCGTGCCCGCCTCACCGCGGTTGCCGCCACCCGCGGCGCCGGCCTCCATCCCAACCGCGACGTCTGGGTCCGCGCGCCCCGCTCGTCGGAAAAGTCCGGCTTCGTCCCCAAGAACAAATACCGCCCCGAAACCGACAAGGCCTTCTGAGCCGCTTCTCTCCCTGTCGTCCTCGGGCTTGTCCCGAGGACCCAGCCTTCGTCTCGCTGAACGCTGGATGGCCGGGACAAGCCCGGCCATGACAATGGTGGTCAGTCATCGAGCCGTCGCCTACGCCCGCGCGAGACGCATCTCCGACTTTGTCGTCCAGGGGCTCGTCCCGAGGACCCAAGCCCTCGCCTCGCCGAACCCTGGATGGCCGGGACAAGCATTCCTCGAACTGTTGCGACCGACAGCAGGCTTGCGTGGATGCCCGCCTGCGCGGGCATGACGGATGAGGTAGGGCACATGCTTAGCCCCTTTCTCAACGTCCCCCCCGCGTAGGCGGGGGTCCACGCCAGTTCGAGATCCCCCCGCCCGAGTCCAACTTGCTACGCCCCGTCTTTACCTGTCCTTCAAGGTCATGTCTGGCGCGCTTCAGGGCTAACGATTTGTGACCCTACAGCCGTGGGACACGCCCGGCCATGACGGAGGGCGCTAAGCCCGCGCGATGACGTTGAGCAGCGCGTGGCGCTTCTCGGTCTTGATCACCTTCAAGGCGCGCGCGATGGCGGCCGGGAGGTCCTGCGGCTTCTCCACGCGTTCGCCATAGCCGCTGGCCGCGCGGCACACGTCCTCGAACGCGGGCAGCTTGTCGAGGTGCGTGAACACCTGCCGGTTCTGCTTCGAGGCCGCGCCGCCTGGATACATGGCACGCGTGAAGTTCTGCACCGCGCCCCACATGGCATTGTTCATGACGACGAACAGCACCGGAAGCTCGTGCAGCGCCGCAGCGTGATGCACGGCAACCGGGTTGCTGAAGATGTAGGCCCCATCCCCCAGGATCGCGATCACCTGCCGCTCTGGCGCGGCAAGCTTCGCGCCCAGCGCCGCGCCCGCACCCCAGCCGAGCCCCGAGGCCGCGCTCGACCCGAAATAGCAATCGGCCTGCGCGAACCGCGCGTGATCGAGCATCAGCGTATACTCGTTGATGACGATGGCGTCGGCGTCCTTCGCCTCGCTGATGCAATGGCTCGCCCATGCCGGATGGATCGGCTCCATAGACGCCGCCGCAGCCCGCACGTTCGCCACCTCGTCGAGGAGCTTGCGGCGATGCCCCTGCGCCCACTTCCGCCGCGCTGCCAGCGAAGCCTGCGAGCTACTGCCCTCGAGAGCCCGGCTCAGCGCTTCGAGGATCAGCGCCGGATCGCCGGCGAGCGTCGCGTCGCTTTTGAACCCGCGGATGGGAATGCCGGTGTGCAGGGGATCGAGGCCCGCCTGGATGATCTTGCACGTGGCCTTCGGCTCCGCCTGTACCGGCATCCACGGCACGTCGCACTCGAGCGCGACGATTACGTCCGCCTCGCCGACAAGCCGCTTCGGGTCATAGCCGAGGTTCATCTCGTGACCGCTCGCGAGCGACAGGTAGCGCGGCTTGTGTTGGATCACCGGCACCGCGAAGCGCGAGGCGAACGCATCGAGCGCCGCGAACCCGGACGGCAGGCGCCCCGCATTGCCGGTGACGATCAGAGGCTTCTTCGCCGCTGCGATGAGCTTTGCCGCCGCGGCAACGGAAGCAGGATCGGGAGCCCCGGCCGCAACAGGCTGCACGCGCGGCGTGCGCGAGATCGAGACCGGCCCCGCTTCGGCCAAAGTCTCCCGCGGCAGGCTCAGATAAACCGGCCCACG
>RXJK01000189.1:0-1643 GCA_003963125.1 Hyphomicrobiales bacterium | reverse complement strand
CGCCGCGATGGACACGGCGCGGTCCACCACGGTTTCGAGCTGGTCCCCGCCGCGCAGCTCGTAGTCCCACTTCACGATCTCGCGCAGCATGCCGGCCTGGTCGTACATCTCCTGCGCCCAGTGGATGTAGCCGTCGCGCGAGCCGAGCCGCCCGCTCTCCGTCAGCGGCGTGCGTCCGGCAGTGAGCAGGATGCCGACGTTCTCACGCGCCGCATTCATGGCCCCGCAGACGAGGTTCGCCGTGCCGACGCTGACGTGCACCATCACCGCCGGAATGCGCCGGCTGACCATGCCGTAGCCGTGCGCCATGCTGACGGCGAGGTTCTCGTGCGTCGCGATGATCGGCGCAGGCACCTTCGCCCCTTGCTGCGCGAGCTCCGCATAGGCCTCGATCAGCGGCGAGAAGTCGGTCCCCGCGTTACCGAAGATGACATCGACGCCGCGGCTTTGCAGCAGCGTCAGGTAGGCAGCCGCGACGCTGCCGGTGACCGTGTCTTTCATGGGCGTTTCCTCGCTTCTTGTTGTCGTCGCCTAGCCGGCCTTCGGGAAAGCAAGCGCCGCCTCGGCGGCGAATGCAAGCTGCACAGGCGAACCCACGGCCAGCCGTCCCGGCGGCACCGCACCGGCGTGCCGGACGAGGATGGGCCCCCGTTCGCTCCCTGCAACATCGACCAGCACATCCGTGTGGCCGCCCTGGAAGACGAGCGCATGCAGGGTACCCGTCAGGAAGGGCTGAGCCTGAGCGTCGGCGAGCCGCAACTGCTCGGGCCGCACGAACAGGTCGACCGCGCTTCCCGCTGCCACCTGCGCCGCGTGGCGCAGCGAGGCCGTCAGCGTTCCCCCGCCGGCGACCTTCACGCGACCGCTATTGCCGCTGATCTGCTCCAGCACACCGGGGATCACGTTGACGTCGCCGATGAACGAAGCGACGAAGCGGTCGGCGGGATCGGCATAGACTTCCTCCGGGGTGCCCACCTGCCGGATCTCGCCCTCCGACATCACGGCGATCCGGTCCGACAGGCTCAGCGCCTCGCTCTGGTCGTGCGTGACGAAGATCGTCGCCACGCCGAGCTTGCGCTGGATGTCCTTGAGTTCGATCTGCATGGAGGCGCGCAGGTTCTTGTCGAGCGCCGAGAACGGTTCGTCGAGCAGCAGCACCTTCGGCTGGATGACGAGCGCGCGGGCGAGCGCAATGCGCTGCTGCTGGCCACCCGAAAGTTGGCTCGGCTTGCGGTCTTCAAGCCCCGTCAGCTTGACGAGGGCCAACGCGTCTGCGACGCGGCGCGCAATCTCCTCCTTCGGCAACCGGCGCATCTTGAGCCCGTAGCCGACGTTCCCCGCGATCGTCATGTGGGGGAAGAGCGCGTAGCTCTGGAACATCATGCCGATCTCGCGCTGAAACGTCGGCACATTGTTCACGCGCGCGCGCTCGATCTCGACATCACCGGAGTCCGCCGAGAGGAAGCCCGCAACGATGTTGAGCAGCGTCGTCTTCCCGCAGCCAGACGGCCCGAGCAGCGTCATCAGCTCGCCCGGACGTACGTCGAGCGACGTCCGCTTCAGCGCCGTCACAGCGCCGAACGACTTCGTCACGTCGCGGACGCTGACGGCAGCGGACGTGTCAGCGGGCCTGTTCGACATTC
>RXJK01000275.1 GCA_003963125.1 Hyphomicrobiales bacterium | reverse complement strand
GTGAACATGGTGCTGGCGGCGAGCACGGCGAGTGCCCCCAGGACAGCGAGGGTATTGAGCTTCATGGTCTTCCGCTTTCTTCGTGGGGCACGGGGCCCCGAATGGATCGAGCGGAAACTTGTCTATCGCGTGCTCCATGAACGGCCGATATACGCGGCCGCCCTTCGCCCGCAAGCGCGGAGAACTCACGACAATTTGCAGAACGTTGCAGCAGAGGGGAAGAATTCTGCCCGCGCTCAGTCGATGATCTCGACCTTGTCGGAGGCGAGCAATTCGGCCGCCCACGCCGGATGCGTCATGCCGCCCGCGATCTTGGCCTGTGTCTCGGCCTCGGCCTTCAAAACCTCGGCGAGGCGCGCGGCGATGGCCGCCGCCTCCAGCCGCGGCACCACCACGACGCCATCGCGATCGCCGACGACGATGTCGCCCGCCTGCACCGCGACCCCGCCGGATACGATCGGCAACCCGATGCGCCCCGGCCCGGATTTCACGCAGCTGTTCGACGTAATCCCGCGCGCGAAAACCGGCAGGCCGACGCCGACGATGCCGTCGCGGTCCCGCGCCATACCGTCGATGACGATGCCGGCGACGCCCTTGTTTTTCGCCATCCACGACACGTTGTCGCCGACGACCGCCGTCGCCGTGAAGCCGTCCGACGCCGTGATGATCACATCGCCCGGCTGAGCGAGGACCAGCGCCGCGATGATGGCGAGATTGTCCGAGGGGCCCGTCTCCACCGTCAGCGCCGTGCCGGCGAAGTGCGCCTTCTCGGGATCGATCGGCTTGATGGTGTGATCGAGCGCGCCACGCCCGAGCATGGCATCCACGATCTGCCCGGTCTGGGCCTTCGCGAACGTCGCGACGAGATCCTTCGGCGCGCGCTCGAACGCGCGGCGCACCGTCAATAGCGGCGGCTCCTTCAGCATCGTCCTTCCCCTGATGTTTAGTGTTTGGCAGGCTCGGCGATCTTGCCGGCGTGGCGGCCGGCGATCGCCCAGTAGGTCGCGCCCGAGCACAGCCCCGCGATCATGACGCAAATGGCGAGCTGCACCACGAACGCGATGTCTGCCTGGGTGGCGTTGGTGATGCTGCGCGTGGCGAGTTCGGAGACGATGACGTACAGCGCGAGGGCGACGAGCGATACGCCGATGCCGGCCCGCGTGTACCAGGCGAGCGCGCGCTTGGCATGCCGCTCCGCGTAGATGCCGACGGGCAGCGTGGGCAGCAGCGCCGTTGCCCCTGCGACAGCCGAGGCGATGGCGAACGGCTGCACGAGTTCGCCGAGCGCGCGCGGCGACAGTGCGACGAAACCGATGTGCACGATCAGGATGCCGAGCAGGGCGATGACGCCGGCCACGATGCTGGCGGCGACGTAGCCGGCGGCGATGCGGGAAAAGCGCTTCAGTGCGGGCAAGACGATCGTCCTGGAAAAGATTACGCCGCGTCGAGCGGGAAGAACCGCCCCCCGCTCCAAAGCCCTAGCTTGCCTTCATGCTCCACGGCGATTTCGACGAGATCATAGTAAAGGGCCCGTGTCACCAGTGCTTCGAGCCGCCCCCGTACGAGAATGTAGGGCTTGAGCCCGTCGCTGCCCGCTTCCCGCGCAAAGCGGATGGGATGCGAAGGACTTACGCTGACGATGTCGTCGACGTTGGTGCGGAAGACCAGGTCCTGCCCCGGCCCGGGATTGCGCACCTCCATCTCGACCGCGAGGAAGGGCGCATCGGCAACCGTCACGACCACCTTTTCGACGGGCGTCACGAGGTAGTGCTTCCCGTCGGCATCCTTGCGCAGCACGCTGGCGAACAGTTTGACGAGCGGCAGGCGTCCGATCGGGCTGCCGGCATAGAACCAGGTGCCGTCGCTGCGGATGGCCATGCCGATGTCCCCGCAGTGGGGCGGGTCCCATTTTTCGACCGGCGGCGGCCCCTTGCCCCCGTGCGTCTTCAGCAGGCTTTCGAGGCCTTGGATCCGGTTGCTGGTGACGTCTGCCGTCATGGCACCTCGAAGTCAGCGGGGGAAGGAGGGCAGGTCCGGTGCCGTACTCTCGGCCGGCGCCGGCGTGCGCGCGACGTTCATCATCATGGCGAGGAAGCTGTAGTACCCGTTGATGCCGACGAGATCGATCACGCCCCGCTCACCGAACAACGCAAGCGCCTTCGCATAGGTCCCATCCGAGACCTGACGGTTCGTGTGCAGTTCGTGGCTGAAATCGTAGGCGACGGCCTCGTCTTCGGCCATGTCGTCGGGACGCCGCCCTTCGGCGATGGCGGCAGCGACCGCCGGCTTCAGGCCCGCCTCGATGGCGATCGGGTAGTGGTAGGCCCACTCGTAGTCCTGCGTCCAGGTCCGCGCCGTGACCAGAATGATCATTTCGCTCACGCGCTTGGGAAGGACATTACGAAAACGTAAGTAATCGCCCATGGCTTTGGCGCGTAGCATCACTTCCGGCGAGCGCAGCATGACCGCGAATGGGCCGCTCACGGCATAGCCCCGACCCGACTGGAATTCGCGCGCGGCAGCCTTCTGCTCCTCGTTCCACGTCTGAGCCTCGAGAGGCGGTAGGCGGTCCTGCGTCGGTTTCGGAGTGCTCATGCCTAGTCCTGAATGTGGTCTCGATCCTGCGATGCCGGATGCGCGATCCGCGCCGGCGCCGGAATTTACCGTAATTCCGGCACCTGTCTTCAACGGCCTCGTCGCTTGCAGCCTAAGTTCTGCACCTTTGCATGAAAACTGAGCTGGGCTGCCCTGTTCATATTGTCACCAACATTGGCAACTCAGTTTCCCCCCTCGCAAACCTGGGCGTATAGTTCGAGACATGAGCACCATCACCCACACTGAAGACGCCATCGTCGAGCGCATCGAGGCCGCGGGAGAGCGCATCCAGCGCGTCCACAAGGCCGCTTGCTCCGTGATTTTC
>RXJK01000061.1:2323-2829 GCA_003963125.1 Hyphomicrobiales bacterium | reverse complement strand
GCGCTACGTCGAGTTCATGAAGAAGGTCGTCCCGATGCACGACGACCTGTTCGACTTCTTCTACGAGGCACTGCCCGGCTACGAGAAGGTCGGCCTGCGCCGCACCCTGCTGGGCTGCTGGGGGTCGTTCCAGGATCCCGAGGTGTGCAACTTCGAGTACAAGGACATGGAGCGCTGGGGCAACGCGATGTACGTCACCCCGGGCGTCGTCGTCGACGGCAAGCTGCTCACCCATTCCCTGGTCGACATCAACCTGGGCATCCGGATCCTCTTGGGCAGTTCGTATTACGACGACTGGACCGACCAGGAGATGTTCGTCAAGACCGATCCGCTGGGCAACCCGGTGGACCGTCGGCACCCGTGGAACCAGCACACCAACCCGCATCCGCAGAAGCGCGAAATGGACGGCGGCAACTACAGCTGGGTGATGTCGCCGCGCTGGTTCGACGGCAAGGACCACCTGGCGCTCGACACCGGTGGCGGCCCACTGGCCCGGTTGTGGTCGA
>RXJK01000061.1:0-2273 GCA_003963125.1 Hyphomicrobiales bacterium | reverse complement strand
TTCGTCGGAGAACACGTCGTAGCCAGTGGCGCGGTCGGCCATCGCGTCGCTGCCGGGCAGCACGAAGGCGACCCGCAGGCCGCCGGCATTGAGCACGAAGCGTTCTTCGGCGGGCTTGTCGGGCGCCACGGCAATGCGGCGCGTGAGATGCGCGCGGCCGTAGGCGACGTTGATGACGTAGTCGCCGGGATCGAGCCGGATCTTGGGATTGGCTTCGCGTACGGTGGTGACGAGACGCGGCTTGCCGTCGGGGCCCGGCTTGTCGCGGAAGACGCGCCAGACGAGCCCCTGGTCGATGACCTGCCCGTCTTCCGTCATGCTCGCGCTGAGTGCCAATTGCGCCGGGGACGCCGGTGTCGTGGGCTTGGCGCCCTCGGGCCCCGTCGAGCGTGGCACGACGGTAACGTTGCCCGGCTGCTGCGCGGGCGGCTCAGGCTGCGTGCCGGGCTCGATCTGCCAACTCGGCGGCGACTGCTGGGCGCGGGCGTCCGTCACCGCGACAAGCATCACCGCCAACAACAAAAGATGGTGCATGAGACGCATCATTCGAAGCTCACATCGAGGCTTTTGCGATCGCCGGCGCGGAGATCGAGAGGCTTTTCGACCTGGCGGTCGCGGGCGAAGGCGCGAACGACGTACTGGCCCGCTTGCAGTGTCAGATCGGGCTCGGGCTGGCCGGTCGACCAGACGGGCTGGCCGCGCGCATCGCGCACGTCCCAGAACACTTCGCCGGGCGGGTTCTGCGCACGCAGGCGCACGCTGCCGGCGGTCTGATCGAACACGATCTGCTGCACGGGCGCCCCGGCGCGTACGTCGACTTCGCGCGAGGTGCGTGCGTTGATGGCCCCGAAGCGGCTCTCGATGCGGTAGCGGCCCGCGGCGAGGAGCAGCGTCGGCTGCGGGCGGCTCGTGGTGGTGGGCACGTCGCTGCCGGCGCCATCGATGCGCTCGATGGAATAGAATACTTGGTCGCCGAGCATCTGCGTGCCGGCACGGGTCGCGAGTGCGACCTGGCCCGCGGCGAGGGTCAGGGTGCGGCGCAGAGTTTCGCCGGCGGCGATGACAATGCGCTCCCGGACTTCGACGCCGGCCTGGCGCAGCTCGATCGTGTAGGTGCCGGGCGACAGGGCGATCTCGGGGCTGCGCTGAGCGGTGCGCAGGATCTCGCGGCGGCCGCGCGGGGCATCGGGGTCGTCCTCCAACACCACGAACACGGCGGGCTGCTGCGGGGCAGTGTTGGCCGCCGTGAGCTGGACGAGACCGGCGTCGAGCACGAGATCGAGCGTTGCGTTATTGCCGGGCGCGATGTCGATCATCTTCTGCACGCGTGCGAGGCCCGCTTCCGCGCGCACCACATAACGCCCAGCGGGCAGCAGGAGGGCACCGTCCGAGCCCACGAATGCGCCGACGATCTCGCCCAGCGGCGCGTTCGCCGGAGGCTCCGCCCCGGGCGCTTTCGCGACGCTGATCGTGGTGCCCGGGAACGGCGTTCCGCGCCCGGTCAGAGCCCGGGTGCGGAGGCTGCCGGCCTCGAGCGGCAGCACGAGCAACGTCGGCTTCGTTTCCGAGACGAGAACGGTCGTGCTGGCGCGGGCGGGGCCGTCACGGGCTTCGACGATGTATTTGCCAGGGGGCAAGGGCAGGAAGGGATTGACGGTGGCCTCCGCAAAAAGCGGTGTCCGGTTCTCGCCGTCGGGGGTCACGGTCCAGCGTAGCGGCTGGCGCACGAGGCCCTGGGATTGCGCCGAGAGACGGGCTCGCAGGTAGAGGCCGGGTGGCGCCGTGTCGGGAACCGTGGCGTCGGCTTCGGCGCCTTCGACGGCGATGGCCGGGGCTGGTTTCGGCACCCCGCCCGCGGAGGCAAGCTGCAGCGCCTCCTCGACGGCGGCGCCGACCTGCTCGGGTGTCGTGGGGAGATAGAGCTTGCCACCGGTGAGCTGCGGAAGGCACGCCATGCGCGGGCGATCCTCGGCCTTCAGCGCGAGCCCGATGGCGTGCACCTTGATGTTGGCCTTGCCGAGTTCGGCGGCGAGCGCGCAGAGATCGACGGTGCAATTGTCGGCGTCGTCGTGGATCAGGATCAGGGAGCGCGGGCCCTTGCTCTGAGGGAGTTCCCGTGCGGCGAGGCGCAGCGCCTGGGTCAAGGGCCCCCGCCCGCGGGGGCTGACGCGCTCCAGTCCCTGGGCGATGCGTGCCGCATCGAGGGGCTCGGCCGGGCGCAGGATCTCGATGTCGCCGCAGTCGCCCTTGCGATGTCCGAAGGCCGCCACTCC
>RXJK01000355.1 GCA_003963125.1 Hyphomicrobiales bacterium | reverse complement strand
GCGGCAGCCCGAGGGCGGATTGATGGGGCTCGGCACGTCGCCCTTGAGGATCATGCGCTTCCTCGCCGCGCCCGGCTCCGGCACCGGCACAGCGGAGAGCAGGGCCTTGGTGTAGGGATGGCGCGGGCTCGCGAAGATCGCACGCTTCTCGGCCACCTCTACGATCTTGCCGAGGTACATGACCGCGACGCGATGCGTCATGTGCTCGACCACGGCGAGGTCGTGGCTGATGAAGAGCAGCGCCAGCCCCAATTCCTGCTGCAGCTTCTCAAGCAGGTTAACGATCTGCGCCTTGACAGAGACGTCGAGGGCGGACACGGCCTCGTCGCACACGATGATGTCGGGCTCGCTCGCGAGCGCGCGCGCGATGCAGATGCGCTGGCGCTGGCCGCCGGAGAACTCGTGCGGAAAGCGCTTGCCGGCATCCTTCTGCAGGCTGACGCGCTCCAGCAACTCGGCGATGCGCCAGTCGATCTCGGCATCGGACGTGGCGAGCCCGAAGTTGCGGATGGGCTCGGCAATGATCTCGCGCACGCGCATGCGCGGGTTGAGGCTCGAGAACGGATCCTGGAAGACGACCTGCAGCCGCTTGCGGATGGGCCGCAGCGAATTTGCGGTCAGGTCGTCGATGCGGCGGCCGTCGAGCACGATCTGCCCCGCCGTGATGTCGAAGAGACGCAGCACCGCCTTGCCGACGGTGGACTTGCCGCAGCCGGACTCGCCAACGAGCGCCAGCGTTTCGCCGCGTGCGATGTCGAAGGACACGCCGTCGACGGCGTACACGTAGCCCTTGGCGCCCCCTAAGAAGTTGCGCAGCGGGTAGTGCTTCTTGAGGTCGTGGACCTGGAGCAGCGGCTGGGTCATGCAGCGCTGGCGTCCTTGGGCGCATAATGGCAGGCGGCCGCGTGCTTGTCGGCCTTGCGCTCGAAGGCCGGTGCGATGGTCCTGCAGACGTCGGTCGCCTTGGCGCAGCGGCCGGCGAAGACGCAGCCCTCGATGCGGCTCTTGAGGCTCGGGACGAGGCCCGGGATTTCCGCCAGCTTGCCTTGCACGCCGGCCAGCGAGGAACCGAGCTTCGGCACGGCCCCCAGAAGCCCCTGCGTATAGGGATGGCGCGGGGTGCGGAAGAGCTCGGCTACCGGCGCCTCCTCGACCTTGCGGCCCGCGTACATTACGACGACATGGTCTGCCACCTCGGCCACGACGCCGAGGTCGTGGGTGATGAGCATGATGGCGGCGCCCACGCGGCTTTTCAGTTCGCGCATGAGATCGAGGATCTGGGCCTGGATCGTCACGTCGAGCGCGGTCGTGGGCTCATCGGCGATGAGGAGCTTCGGGTTGCAAGCGAGCGCCATGGCGATCATCACGCGCTGGCGCATGCCGCCGGAAAGCTGATGGGGATACTCACCGAGCCTGCGCTTGGGCTCCGGGATGCCGACCAGCGACAGCATCTCGAGGGCGCGGGCCTGGGCGGCCTTGCGCGACAGGCCCTGGTGCAGGCGCAGCGTCTCGCGGATCTGGCGGCCGACGGTGAGCACCGGATTGAGGCTCGTCATCGGCTCCTGGAAGATCATGGAGATCTCGTTGCCGCGGATGTCGCGCAACTCGCGCTGGGAGATCTCGAGCAGGTTCCGGCCCTGGAACTTGATGCTGCCGGCGATGCGCCCCGGCGGCTCGGGGATCAGGCGCAGGATGGACATCGCGGTGACGGACTTGCCGCAACCCGACTCGCCGACGATCGCCAGCGTCTGCCCGGCCTCGATCGACAACGAGAGCCCGTCGACGGCACGCAGGACGCCGTCGGGCGTGCGGAAATGCGTTTGGAGCTGTTCGACCTCGAGCAACGCCACGGCTAGATCCTCTTCGCCAGGCGCGGGTCGAGCGCGTCGCGCAGGCCGTCGCCCAGCAGGTTCACGGCGAGGACGGTGATCGACAGGAAGATCGCCGGGAACAGGATGATGTAGGGCTTCACCTGCCACAACGTGCGGCCGTCGGCCATGATGTTGCCGAGCGACGGGATGATCGGCGGCGTGCCGGCGCCGATGAAGGACAGGATCGATTCCGTGATCATGGCGCTGCCGCAGATGTAGGTCGCCTGCACGGTGAGCGGCGCGACGGTGTTCGGCAGGATGTGCTTGAAAATCACGCGCGTCGTCGTCGAGCCCGCGGCGATGGCGCCGTCGACGTAGGGCTGCTCGCGCAGGGACAGCACCACGCCCCGCACCAGGCGTGAGACGCGCGGGATCTCGGCGATGGTGATCGCCATGATGACGTTCTCGACGCTCGCGCGCGTCAAGGCCATCAGCGCGACGGCGAGCAGGATGGGCGGGATCGACATGAGCCCGTCCATCATGCGCATGACGATGGCGTCGAGCGCGCGCACGTAGCCCGAGACGATGCCGATCAGCAGCCCCGCGACGGACGCGAGGATGGCCGTCAGGAAACCCACCAGCAGCGACACGCGCAGGCCGTAGAGTACGCGGGAATAGATGTCGCGGCCGAAGGCGTCGGTACCGAACCAATAGAGGGCGGAGGGCTCGCGGGTGCGCTTGGCAGGCGCAAGAGCCGTCGGATCGACGGTGCCGAGGAGCGGCGCGAATACGGCCAGCACCACGACGATCGCCAACAGGACGGCGCCAATGGCCAGCGTGGGGTGGCGCAGCATGAAGCCCCAAAGCCCCTTGCGCGGTTTGACCGGGGGCAGGATGTCCGGCAGCTGCGGCGCGGCGGCCGGCAGCACGTCGAGGGGTCTCGGGAGCACGTCGGTCAATAGCGGATCCTCGGATCGACGAGCGTGTAAATGAGGTCCACAGCCAGGTTCACGAGCACGTAGACGAACGAGAACATCAAGACGATGCCCTGGATCAGCGGATAGTCGCGACGCACGATGGCATCGATGGTCAGGCGGCCGAGGCCCGGAATGGCAAACACGCTCTCGGTGACGACCGCACCGCCGATGAGGAGCGCGACGCCGATGCCGATGACCGTGATGATGGGCACGGCCGCATTTTTCAGCGCGTGCAGGAAAAGGACGCCGCCTTCAGCCAAGCCCTTGGCGCGGGCCGTGCGCACGTAATCCTGACTCAGGACTTCCAGCATGGTGGCACGCGTGATGCGGGCGATGAGGGCGATGTAGACGAAGCCCAAGGCGATCGCGGGCAGGATCAGGTTCTCGAGCCAGGGCCAGAAGCCCTTCGAGATCGGCGTATAGCCCTGCACGGGCAGCCAATCCAACTGCAGCGCGAAGACGTAGGCGAGGAGATAGCCCACGACGAAGACGGGGATGGAGAAGCCCAAAACGGCGAGCCCCATGAAGCTGCGATCGAGCCACGTGCCGGACATCCACGCCGCGACGACGCCGATGGGGATCGCGACGATCACTGACAAGAGCAGCGTGACGATCATCAGCGAGACCGTCGGTTCGATGCGCTGGGCGATGAGTTCGGCGACAGGGAGCCCCGTGAAGATCGATCGGCCGAGATCGCCGCGCAGGATCTGCCCCGACCACTCCGCGAAGCGCGCAATGAAGGGCCGGTCGAGCCCCAGGCTCTTGCGGATCTTCTCCACGTCTTCGGGCGAGGCCTGGTCGCCGGCGATCACCGCTGCAGGATCGCCGGGCGCGATGTAGAGCAACGAGAACACGAACAGGGCCACGAACACCATGACGGGGATCGTGGCCAGGACGCGCTTGAGGATGTAGCCGAGCATCAGGACATCCGTCCGGTCACATCCTCAAAGCTGCGCGCGTCGCCTCGCATCTTCAGGCCTTCTTGGCACCGAAGAACGACGGCGTCGGACCGCCGACGATGCCGGACACGTTGCTGCGCCAGGCCTGATAGGTGAGGAAGAAGCCTGTCGGCAGATAGGTCACGTGCTCCATGCCCATCTTGTTGACGTTGGCGATGATCGCCTTCTCCTCGTCGAGGGTCTTGGCGTCGTACCACTTGGCGATCTCTTCCTCGATCGCGGGATTGTCGGGCCAGCCGAACCAGGCCTTCTCGCCTCCGGTGCGGATGCCGATGTTGCCCACGGGGCTGACGCAGTCGGAGCCCGCGTGCCAGGTGTGGAACATGCCCCACCCGCCTTTGCCCGGCTCGTTCTTGGAGGCACGGCGCTGACCGACAGTGCCCCAGTCGGTCGCGACGAAATCGACGGTCATGCCGATCTTCTTGAGGAGGTCGGCCGTGATCTCGCCCTGAGCCTTCGTGATGGGCTGGTCCTGCGCGACGAGGCAGGTGACAGGCTGGCCTGCATAACCCGCTTCTGACAAGAGCTTCTTGGCCGCCTCGATGTCCCGCTTGCCCTTGAGGGGCTCGCCGCCGACTTCCGTGTAGAGCGGCGTGCCGGGCGTGAAGAAGCTCGGGCAGGGCTTCCAAAGGTTCGTGTCGTCGCCGACCACGGCGCGCATGTAGTCTTCCTGGCTCAGCGCCATCTGGACCGCGCGACGGATCTTCACGTCATTGAAAGGCGGGTAGAGGTGGTTCAGGCGGAAGGAGCCGACGTTGCCCAGCGGATCGGCGATGTCGAGCTTGATGTTCCGGTTCTTCTTGAGCACCGGCACGAGGTCGGAGAGCGGCGTCTCCCACCAGTCGATCTCGCCGTTCTGCAACGCGGCCGAAGCGGTCGCGGGATCCGGCATGATGATCCATTCGATGCGGTCGAAGTTGACCACCTTGCCGCCCGAGAGCCACATGGGCGCTTCGCTGCGCGGCACGTAGTCCTTGAATTTCTCGAACACGGCGATGGCGCCGGGCTTCCACTCCGAGCGGGCAAACTTCATCGGGCCGGAGCCGACGTATTCCTCGATCTGCTTGAAGGGATCGGTCTTGGCGATGCGTTCCGGCATGATGAAGGCCACGGGCGTGCCGGCCTTGCCGAGCGCGAGCAGCATCTTCGGGTAGGGCCGCGAAAGCACCCACTTGACGGTCTTGTCGTCGACGGCGACGAGGTCCTTCTGGATGGCCTTGATCATCAAGCCCATGGGATCGCGGGCAGACCAGCGCGTGAGGCTCGCCACCACGTCCTTTGCGAGCACCGGCTCGCCGTCGTGGAATTTCAGGCCTGGACGTAGCTTGAAGGTCCAGGTGAGGCCGTCGGACGAGACTTCCTCGCCTTCAACCATCTGGCGCTGGGGCTGCAGCTTGTCGTCGACGCCGTAGAGCGTGTCCCAGACGAGCTGGGATGCGTTGCGCACCACGTACTGGGTGCCCCAGATGGGGTCGAAGTTCGCGAGGTTCGCCTGCGGGACGAACTTGAGCACCGAGGCGCCTTGCGCCACCGCGGGAGCCGCGAGCCGGCCGGTTGCTGCGATCGCACCGACTGCGCCCGCACCCTTGAGAACGGTTCTGCGTGTAATGCTCACTCTCTAGCTCCTTTGCCCAAAAAACAGAACATCAGTGCGCGCCGAGGCGACGGTCCTTCGCTTCGTGCGTGCGCTCCAGGGCCGATGTCCTTTGCTTTGAAACCCCTCGGGATCGGCCTGGGATTCTAAGCACGCTTTGTGCCAGCCCGGAAGGACCGAACGAGAGGTACGCCGTGCGGTGCAACCGACAGGGGACCGTTCTCCTGCAGGGCAAAAGGAAAAGGACGCATTCCGCGAGGAATGCGTCCTTTGACTGGGAGTTGCTGTCTCGGGCTCTCAGGCCCCGCACTTCTTCATCAGGTCGTCCATGGCGCCGTGATATTCCTTCGCGTCCGGGCTGTTTTCGGCAATGTCGTCGCCGGCGGCCCAGGCCTTCTCGAAGTCCGATCCCAGGGACTTGAGCAGGGTGTCGATCTTGGCGTCGGCCGCCTTGTCTTCCTTCTCGCCAGCCTGGGACATGACTTTCGTCATCTCGCAGAAGGTTTTCATCTTGGCGTTGTCGCCCGACATGCCTTGGAAGGTCTTGATGGCGGACGCGACGTTGGGGCTCGCCGCGAGAGCCGGCGAGATGGCAAGGCCGGCCGCGATGGTGGTGATGAGGATGCGCCGCATTTGATTCTCCTTGATAGACGTGATGGTGGAGACCTACGCCGCGACCGTGGCACCAAGTCGGCATGGCGATAAACGACAGTTCATCATCCCCGCGCGGATGCGCTTGCGAGCGCATGGCTGCGCGGAACTCGTTGACAAACGGGGGGTGGTGCAAGATATTGCGCGCGACTTGAGGGGCGCCCCCTTTCGGCGGTGCTCCTCATTGGCGTTATCGAGTCTCTTTCAGGAGGCCGCTCGCCAGAAAATCAAATAAGGAATTCAATCATGTACGCTGTCATCAAGACCGGCGGCAAGCAGTACCGCGTCGCGGCCGACGACGTTCTCACGATCGAGAAGGTCGCTGGCGATGCCGGCGCCCAGGTCGAGTTCGGCGAGGTTCTGATGGTCGCCGGCTCCGGCACCCCGAAGCTCGGCAAGCCGGGCGCGCCCTTCGTTTCGGGCGCCAAGGTTGTAGCCGAGATCGTCGAGCAGGGCCGCGGTCCGAAGGTGATTGCGTTCAAGAAGCGCCGCCGCAAGAACTCGCGCCGCAAGCGCGGTCATCGCCAGGACCTGACCACGGTCCGCATCAAAGAAATCGTGGGCTGATCGCCCGGCAGGCGCTCGCGCCGCTCAGACAGGGTTAACGTGGCATGGCACAGAAAAAGGCAGGCGGCTCGTCTAGAAACGGCCGCGACAGCGCAGGCCGGCGGCTCGGCGTCAAGCGCTACGGCGGACAGCAGGTGCTCGCCGGCAACATCCTCGTTCGCCAGCGCGGCACGAAGGTGCACCCGGGCCCGAACGTCGGCATGGGCACGGACCACACGCTCTATGCGAAGGTCGACGGCGAGGTGGCTTTCGCCACGAAGACCGGCGGCCGCGTCTACGTTTCCGTGAAGCCTGCGGACAAGGTCGAGGCCGCGGAGTAAGGCGCGGCGGGCCATCCCGTTGCGACCGTGATTGCAGGCCAGATCCGCCCAGATTTGCCTCGGGCAGGGATTGACGAGACCCACTGCCCGGCACACGTTGGCGGCATGGCCAAGCTGAAAACCGAGCGCCTGACGCTTCGCCCGTTTCGCCGCGACGATGCCGAAGAATTCGCGCGGCTGGCCGGCGATTGGGCCGTCGCCTCGATGACCAGCGACATCCCCTTCCCGCTCAAAGCCGATCAAGCCATGCTCTGGCTCACGCCCGTGCGGGGCGAGGTGCGGTTCGCCATCGAGTACGAAGATCGTCTCGTCGGCGGGGCGGGCTTCTACAGCCGGGCGTCGGGCTCGGCGGAACTCGGATTCTGGCTCGGCCGGCCCTGGTGGGGACGCGGCATTGCCAGCGAAGCGGCGCGCGAAGTGGTGCGCCATGGCTTCACGCGGCACAAGGTGCCGACCTTTACCTCGGCGCACTTCGCCGATAATGCCGCCTCGCGCAACGTGCTGCGCAAACTGGGCTTCCAGCCCGCGGGCGCTTGCGAGATCCAGTGCGTCGCGCGCGGCCACGACGTTTCGGCGATGACGTACTGGCTCGACCGGGCGCATGCCGAACGGGCCATCCCGGGTCTCGCCAGGCCAGCGGCGTCGATGGGACGGCTGCGCGACTTCATCACGTGGGCGCGGCGCGGCCTGGAGAAGGCGAAAGAGCCGAGCGTATCGTAAGTGTCTTGAGTGTCAGCGGCGGGCAGCGGGCGTGTGGCCCGCTTCTTCGTGTCCGCCCTAAAGTGTGTGTCATGAAATTTCTGGATCAGGCGAAAATCTACGTGCGTTCGGGCGATGGCGGCAATGGCGCCATCTCCTTCCGGCGCGAGAAGTTCATCGAGTTCGGCGGGCCGGATGGCGGCGACGGCGGCAAGGGCGGCGACGTTGTTGTCGAGTGCGTCGCCAACCTCAACACGCTCATCGACTATCGCTACCGACAGCACTTCAAGGCGAAGGGCGGCGTCGGCGGCATGGGCAAGAACCGCGCGGGCGCCTCGGGCGAGGACGTCGTCATCACGGTGCCGCCGGGCACGCAGGTCTACGCCGAGGACCAGGAGACGCTGATCGCCGAACTCATGAACGCGGGCGACCGCTTCGTGCTCGCCAAGGGCGGCAATGGCGGGTTCGGCAACGCGCATTTCAAGTCGCCCACCAACCAAGCGCCGCGGCACGCCAATCCCGGACAGCCAGGCGAGGAGATGACCGTCTGGCTGCGCCTCAAGCTGATCGCCGATGCTGGCGTGATCGGCCTGCCCAACGCGGGCAAGTCAACGTTTCTCGCGGCGGTCAGCGCGGCGAAGCCGAAGATCGCGGACTATCCCTTTACGACGCTACATCCGAACCTCGGCGTGGTGCGCACGCCCGCGCGCGATTTCGTGCTCGCGGACATTCCGGGCCTGATCGAGGGCGCCCACGACGGCGCCGGGCTCGGCACGCGCTTTCTCGGCCACGTGGAGCGGTGCCGGGTGCTGTTGCATCTCGTCGATGCGACGCAGGACGACGTCGCCGAGGCCTATCGCACGGTCCGCTCCGAGCTGAAGGCTTACGGCGCCGGGCTCGAGAAGAAGAAGGAAATCGTTGCCCTTTCGAAGATCGATGCGCTCGATGCCGAGACACTTGCGGAAAAGGCGCAGGCGCTGAAGGGGGCCGCGCGCAAGAAGCCGCTGCTGCTGTCGGCGGTGGCGCAACGCGGCGTCGAGGAGGCGCTTGCGGCCCTCGCCCGCGAGATCGTCAAAGCCGACACGAAGGAAGCGGAAGCCATCGAGGCCGAGACGCCGCGCGAGCCTTGGCGTCCCTGAGCCGCAAGCACTTCTACCCGGCAGGCGGACGCGGCCCTGACCTGACACCGAGGCCGCATGCGGCGATGGCCAGCGCAGCGGCGATGCCGGCTGCCGCTGCGAAGAGCTGCGATTTTGCGGCCGTGAGGGTGCTCAGCCGCTCCGCCATCACGTCCTCGATCGCGGGGTAGAGCCGCAGCGTTTCGGCCAGCGCCACATTCTCCATGTAGTCGGCGATGCAGTAGAGGAAGGGCACCGCCACCAGGGCAAGACGCGCGATGGGATCGAGCGGGACGGAGAAGCGCGCGCCGGTCCGGCTGAACCAGACGATATCGAGAACGAGCGCGATGAGGAACAGCGCGGGCAGTACGAGATCGGAGCTCAGCATCGTATCGTAGAGGAAGGTGCGTCCCTCGACGCCGATCTCATCGAGCATGCTGTAGAGCTCTTCCGGCGAATAGCCACCGGCGCAGAAGCCCATGGGACAGCGCACCAGGGCTGCCGACGGCAGCGCGAGGCGCGCCTCGACCGACACCGTGATGAACCATCCCAGCGCCACGACGTTGGCGAGGACGACGTGCAGCGGCTTCAGGCCGCGGTCCAAACTTGCCAGCAGAAACATGGGGCGCCTCGATTATGGTATTGGTCCGCGCACGGAGCCGGACGGCTCGCGCTTCGATGGCTCAATCAATTCGGCTAGCGCTGCGAAGGCTCAGGGACACCGAAGAGGATCGCAGCATCCGGCCTTCCTCGCAACGCGCCTCGAGGCCCCTATCCGTCGTGGCCTGATCGAAACCCCGGCGATCGTCCGGACCGGCGCCTTTTCCCTCTATCTTATCAACCCAATACGTCAGCGAGCCGACAGGCACCCCCTTGCAGTTCATCATCGACAATACGCGCCTCCTGACCCCGCCGCTGGTGCCGGAGGTGCGGCTGCATCTCGCGGAGGAATCGCTGCCGATCTGGCAGAAGACGGAGGAGGAGCTGGGCGAACTCAACGTGCCGCCTCCATTCTGGGCCTTCGCGTGGGCGGGCGGTCAGGCCCTTGCGCGCTATATCCTCGACAATCGCGCAATCGTCTCGGGACGGACGGTCCTCGACCTGGGATCGGGATCGGGGCTGTCCGCGATTGCCGCCAGAGTTGCAGGCGCAAAACGCGTGCTGGCGGCGGACATCGATGCCTTCGCGCTTGCGGCGATGGCGCTCAACGCGCGTGCCAACGGGGTCGAGATCGAGAGCACGTCGGACGATCTCCTGGCGTCAGCGCCCGGTGCTTTCGACGTGGTTCTCGTGGGCGACCTGTTCTACGAGCGCGCGCTGGCGGAAGCTGTCCTGCGCTATGCCCGGGCGGCGAAGGCGCAGGGTGCGCACGTGCTGGTCGGGGATCCGCGGCGCAGCTATTTCCCGAAGGACGCCTTCACGCAGGTTGCGGCCTACGCGGTGCCGGTGACGCGGGAGCTCGAAGACGCGGAAATCAAGCATACGGCCGTCTGGCAGCTTGCCTGAAGGCGCCCCGTGCTATCCTCGGGTCGTTCGCAGAGCGTAAGGCCCAAGGGAGGGGAAACATGGTTCTCGGCGAGCTCAACTTCGTCGCCGTGATCGCGGCGGCGGCCGTGAGCTTCATTTTCGGCGGGATCTGGTACAGCGCGCTGTCGAAGCACTGGATGGACGCCGCCGGTACGCCGCCCGGCAGCTTCAAGGACAGCGTCGGGCTCTACTTCGTGACGTTCGCGGCGCAGCTGATCATGGCGACGATGCTCGCGGGGGTGCTGCTGCACGTCGAGCGCGGCGGCGTGCCCCATTCGCTGCGCACGGGGCTCGTCACGGCCGCGTGCCTCTGGTTCGGGTTCGTCGTCACGACGATGACGGTCAACTACGCCTTCCACGGCGCGCGCACGAAGCTGACGCTGATCGACGGCGTGCACTGGCTCGGCGTGCTGCTGATCCAGGGGGCTGTGCTGAGCCTCTGGGGCGGCAGGGCCTGAAGACAGGCGCCTTTGATTTGCATCAGCCCGAGGCGGCCGGAACGATGTCGGGATCTTCCGGCTCGGGCCGCTGCGGGGTCTCGGACCGCCCTGAAACCACCGACAGCAGCACCGGCAGCGTGATCAGGATCACGATCGGTGCCAGCAGCATGCCGCAGACGACCACGACGGCCAGCGGCTTCTGCACCTGCGAGCCGATGCTCGTCGACATGGCGGCCGGCAGGAGGCCGACGGCCGCGATCACGCAGGTCATGAGCACGGGTCGCATTTGAAGCTCGCCCGTGCGCAACACGGCCGTCGTCCGGTCGACGCCGGCGCTGACGAGCGCGTTGTACTGGGACAGGATGATGATGCCGTCCATCACCGAGATGCCGAACAGCGCGATGAAGCCAATGGCGGCCGAGACGCTGAACGGGATGCCCATGACGACGAGGCCCATGATGCCGCCGATGACGGCCATGGGGATCACGCTCATGGCGAGCAGCGTGTCCTTCATGGACTTGAAGTTCAGCCACAGCAGCGCGCCGATCAGCGCGAGGCTGACGGGCACCATGATCTGCAGGCGGGCGATGGCGTCCTGAAGGTTGCCGAACTCGCCGACCCATTCGATGCTCGAGCCCGGTGGCAGCACGATCTGCTCGGCGATCTTGGCCTGGGCTTCCTGGATGACGCTGCCGAGATCGCGATCGCGCACGGAGAACTTGATCGGCAGATAACGCTGCAGTTGCTCGCGGTAGATGTAGGAGGCGCCGGCCACGAGCTTGATGGTCGCCACCTCGCGCAGCGGGATCTGCGTCACACCGTTGGGGCCCTGCATGGCGATGCCGAGGTTCGAGATCGCCTCGAGGCTCTGCCGGAACTGCGGGGCGAGGCGCACGATGATCGGGAAATGCCGGTCGCTGCCGGGCTCGAACAATTCGCCGGCGCTGTCCCCGCCGATCGCCACGCGGATCGTCGCGTTGATGTCGCCGGGGGTGAGGCCGTAGCGGGCGGCGCGTACGCGGTCGACGTCGATTTGCACGGTGGGCTGGCCGAGCGACGTGAAGACGGCGAGGTCCTGCACGCCCTGCACCGTCGCCAGCACGGCCTTGATCTTGTTCGCCGTGTTGACCAGGGCTTCCAGGTCATTGCCGTAGAGTTTGATGGAATTCTCGCCCTTCACGCCGGAGATGGCCTCGGCCACGTTGTCCTGCAGGTACTGCGAGAAGTTGAACTCGACGCCCGGAAAATTCTGGCGGAGCTTCGCCAGGATGTCGGCGGTCAGTTCGTCTTTCGTCAAGCCCTTGCGCCACTGGGTCGGCGGCTTGAGGGGCGCGAAGAATTCCGCATTGAAGAAGCCCGCTGCGTCCGTGCCGTCATCGGGGCGGCCATGCTGGGAGACGACCGTGTCGATCTCCGGCACCTTGTCGATCAGCTCGCGCATGCGGTTGACGTAGGTGTTGCCCTCTTCGAGCGAGATGGTGGAGGGCATCGTCGCACGGATCCAGAGGTTGCCTTCCTCCAGCTTGGGCAGGAATTCGAGCCCCATGAAGCGCAAGGCAATGCCGGTGGCAACGAGCAGGCCTGCGAACATCGACAGCGTCAGCGCGCGGTTGTTCACGGCAAGACGCAGCATCGGCATGTAGAGGGCGTGAAGCCAGCGCACGGCGAACGTCTCGTGCTCGCTCACCTGTGAGGGCAGCATGAGCGCGCTCAAGGCCGGCGAGACGAGGAACGTCGCCACGAGGCCACCGAACAGCGCATAGGCGTAGGTCTTGGCCATGGGACCGAAGATGTGGCCCTCGACGCCCGACAGCGTGAACAGCGGCAGGAAGGCCGCGATGATGATGGCGGCGGCGAACAGGATCGAACGGGACACCGTCGCGCCCGCCTGGAAGATCGCCGCGAGCTTGCCGGAAAGGCCCTCCTCGTTCGATTCATCGAAGGTCGGATGGCTGAGGCGGCGGAAGATGGCTTCCACCATGAGCACCGTCGCGTCGACGATGAGGCCGAAGTCGATGGCGCCGACCGATAGCAGGTTGGCGGATTCTCCCATCGCCACCATCAGGACGATGGCGAAGAACAGGGCAAAGGGGATCGAAGCGCCGACGATGACGGCGCTTCTGAGATCCCCCAGGAACAGCCACTGCAGGAAGAAGATGAGCAGGATACCGACCACCATGTTGTGCAGCACGGTGTGCGTCGTGATGTCGATCAGTTCCTTGCGGTCGTAGATGCGCTCGATGCGAACTCCCGGCGGCAGGACATTGCCGGCGTTGATCTTGGCGACCTCCGCCTGCACGCGCTCGATGGTGGGCGCGCTCTTCTCGCCGCGGCGCATGAGCACGATGCCCTGCACGATGTCGTCGTGCTCGTCCTTGCCGGCAATGCCGAGACGCGGCCGGTAGCCGACGGTGACGGTGGCAATGTCGCGCACGAACACGGGCTGGCCGTTGCTCTGCGCGATCATCGTGTTGCTCAGGTCCTCCATGCTGCGGATGAGGCCGACGCCGCGCACGACGGCCGATTGCGAGCCGATGTTGACGGTGTTGCCGCCGACGTTGATGTTGGAGTTGCTGAGCGACGTGGTGAGCTGCGACAGCGTCAGGCCGTAGGCCATCAGCTTGTTGAGGTCGACTTCCAGTTCGTAGGTCTTGGTCTTGCCGCCCCAGCCGGTCACGTCGATGACGCCGGGAACAGCGCGGAAGCGGCGCTGCAGCACCCAGTCCTGCAGGGTCTTGAGATCGAGCACGCTGTAGTTCGGCGGCCCGGTCAGATGGTAGCGGAAGATTTCGCCGATGGGGCTCGTCGGCGAGATCGTCGGCTGGGCGTTGTTCGGGAGCTGCGGCAGCTGGGACAGGCGGTTCAACACCTGCTGCAGCGCCTGCTCGTAATTATAGTCGAACGTGAATTGCAGCTTCACGTCGGACAGGCCGTAGAGCGAGATGGTGCGGATCGCCTTGAGATTGCGTATGCCCGCCATCTGCGTCTCGATGGGGATCGTGATGTAGCGCTCGATCTCTTCGGCCGAGAGCCCCGGGCTCTGCGTGACGATGTCGACGAGCGGCGACGTGGGGTCGGGATAGGCCTCGATGTTCAGCTTCTGGAATGCCAGAAGGCCTGCGAGCATGAAGGCGAGGAAGCCCGCAAGCACGAGCATGCGGTTCTTCAGGGAGAACGCGATCAGGGAATTCATGTTGGCTGGCGCAAGCCTTCAGTTGGCGCTGGCTTCTCGGTCGATAAACAAACTCCCGCGGGTCACAACCTTCTCGCCGGGCTTGAGCCCCTCAAGCACTTGGATGTAGTTGCCGCTCACAAGCCCTAGCTTCACATTACGCAACTCGAGGCTCTTGTCGTCGTTGGCGACCCAGACGCGCGCGGACTGGCCCTCATAGATCACGGCGATGCGGGGCACGGCAATGGAGTTGCCGCCCTGGCCCGTCACGATCGTCACGTTGGCGAACATCTCGGGGCGCAGCACGCCGTCGGGGTTATCGATGGTGGCGCGCACCAAAAGGCGACGGGTATTGGGGTCGATCGAGGAGGCGACGTAGGACACGTTCGCGGTGAAGACACGGTCCGGGTAGGACAGCACCTTGAAGCGGAGTGTCTGGCCGATCTTGACGTGCGGCGCCTCGGTCTCGCGCACGTAGGCCGTGAGCCATACCGACGACAGGTCGCCGATGATGAAGACGGGATCACTCGAACCGCCGGTGATGAACTGGCCCGGGCCGGCCTTGCGCTGGACGATGGTGCCGTCGATGGGCGCGAAGATCGCCGTCTCGGGCGTGATGGTGCGGCGCTGCTGGAAGCTGTCGATCTCGGCGTCGGTGCGGCCGAGAATGCGCAGGCGATTGCGGGCGGCTTCGAGCGCGGCTTCGGCCGAACTCAAGTCGTTCTGGGCGCTGATCAGGTCGGCCTGGGCCTGCTGCCAGTCCTTCAGGGCCACGGCCTTGATTTCATAGAGATCGCGGAGGCGCTTCTCGACCGTCTGCGTGAGGTTCACCTGCGAGCGCGACTTGTTGACCGCGGCGATGGAGGTGATGAAATCGTTGTGCACCTGCACGGCATCGGTGGCCTCGATGACGAACAGGGGCTGGCCCCGCTTGACGTCGTCGCCGGGCTTCACGAGCAATTTCAGGATGCGGCCCGAGTAGGGCGAGAAGATCGAGGTCGAGCGGTCTTCATTGACGGCGATCTTGCCCTCGGTGAGGTCGAAGGGCAGGAACACCTGCTCCTTGACCTGCTCCACCGCAAAGGTGGCCCATTGCGCGTCCGTCGGCGTGAAGGTGTTACCCTTCTTCGGCTTGGGAGGCTGCGGGCTGTTCTGATCGGCGGCGGCGGAATTCGCCGAAAGCCAATTCGCGCCCTTCACGACGACGAGGGCACCGCCGCTCAGGACCACGGCGGCCAGCGCCAAGGTTCGAATGAGACGGCCCCGGGTCTTCGGGACTAGTTTCTGGTCGTCACTCAAGTCGTTCACTCAGGGTTGCCCGCACATCCGAAGAGACGGCCAGTTTAGCAATTGATGGTGAAGCCGCAGTAACCGTACCGCAACTTTTCCGATACTTAGTGCGGACCGATCCAGATGATTGTTTTTGCGGTATTATCGTCACCGCTGCATCAGCCCTAGCGACCGTGCGGCGCACCTGACGACGAGGCCTATCGGACGCACAACGGCCCCACCGGGCCAGATGGCTTAGGGCTTCTATCGCCCGGTAGCCTGACAGCACGCTGACGCGTAAGGTCGAAACGCTTGCATGCTGAGGAAGGCTCTGTGCCAAGACGTGGGCGCCGCCGGCAAAGTCACGTCGGTTGCACGGAGCCGCATTGCTGTAAGCTACTGAAATATCAGGGGTACGAGAGGCCATGCGCCTGCTTCTGGTGGAAGACAGCCAACGACTTCAGGAACTGCTGGGCGACTCGCTGACCAGTGCCGGATATCGCCTGGACAAGGCCTCGACCGTCGCCGAACTCGACAGCATGATCGAGGCGGTCAACTACGACCTCTTGATCGTCGATCTCGGCCTGCCGGATGGCGACGGCCTGACTGCTATCCGCGGGCTGCGCGCCAAGGGCATCACCACCCCGATCCTGATCATCACGGCCCGCGGCAGCATCGACGACCGCGTGAGTGGCCTCGACAGCGGTGCGGACGACTACCTGATCAAGCCGTTCAACCACTCCGAGTTGCTGGCGCGCGTCCGCGCCCTGTTGCGCCGCCCCTCGGACCTGCACGGGCCGATCCTGAAGCGCGGCAGCCTCGAATTCGACGACGCCAAGGGCGAGGTGCGCTCGGGCGGAAAGCTCGTTGAACTGCGCCTCAGCGAACGGCGCCTGCTCGGCACGTTGATGCGGCGCAGCGGAACGGTGGTCACGAAGGCCGCCATCGAGGAGGGGCTCTCGCAATTCGGGCGAGAATTGTCCTCCAATGCCGTCGAGGCCCTCGTCTCCAGGGTGCGCAAGGCTCTTGCGGAGGCAGGGTCGGAAGTATCGATCGAAACCGTGCGCGGCGTCGGCTACCGGCTGGTGGAAGACAGCCCCAAGACGAATGGATAAGGC
>RXJK01000257.1 GCA_003963125.1 Hyphomicrobiales bacterium | reverse complement strand
CTTTGTAGAAAATATAGTGCGCCTGATGACGATAGCGGCGGTACCCGGGCCGAAGTTCATCTGCGGAGCGCCCGATGCCGGGAAACGCCGCGATCAGTTCGAAAAGCTTTTCAAACCCAGCCAGGTAGGCGTCAGCCTGGACGCGCCCGAACAGGACATCGGTGTAAGCGTAGATCTCTGCAAGCCTCTGCGCTGCCCGTTCGGACAGGCGATACTCAGCCACGGCGTTTCCGGAGTTGCTCTGCGGCCAGGCGTCCGCGGTCGCGGATCTCGTCCAGCGTGAGGGCCGTTTTGCGCTGGCAGTCGGGGTGATCGAGTTCGGCGCGCAGGGTCGCGAGCTGCTCCTCGCGCGTCATGGCCTCCCACGCGGCGGTCTCCGCCGCGGTCGGCATGGGCGGAAGAACATGGGCAAGTTTGTCGTCCGCATCGCTCATGGTGCAAGACTAACACGCATATCCGGCTCTCGCCAGCCGCGCTCCGCCAGTCAGGCTTGTGGCGTAGCCCGCGTCACCCACCAAGCGAGCGCCAGCGCCGCCGCAAGCAGCAGTGCGGCGAGGAGAAATGGCGCGCCAGGCAGGTGCAACCCGACGCCCGGTTTGATGGCGTTGGCGAAGGTCAGCGTGAAGAGGGCTGGACCCACGAGCCCTGCGAGCGCCATGATCGACGAGTTGGCTCCTTGCAGTTGCCCCTGCGCTTCCGGGCCGACGAGCGAACTCATGATCGCCTGGCTGGAGGCGCCCGCGAGCCCCCACAACGCCATCAAGGGGATGCCGGACCAGAACCAGGCTCCCGTCGGCGCCAGTCCATAGATGGCGAAGCCCGCCGCGCCGCACGCGAGGCCCAGCAGAAGGGTGGCGCGCTCGCCGATCCAGCCGATAAAGGTCTGCACCAGGCCGCCCTGCACGATCCCCGCCGCGATGCCCACAGCCGCCAGCGACCAGCCGACGGCCTGCGCATCCCAGCCGTAGCGATAGCCCGTATAGAGGACGGTGACGGCCGGCAGGGCGGCATGCGCGAGCTGATAGAGGAGGGCGACGCCGGCGAGCCCGAACAGCGTCGGATGCGTCCGCATCAGCTGCAGCGAGCCGACCGGATTGGCGCCTTTCCAGCGAAAGGCACTGCGCTTCTCAGGCGGGAGCGATTCGGGCAGCACGAGCCAGCCGTAGAGCGCATTGGCGAGGGAGAATGCCGCCGCCGCCCAGAAGGGCAGGCGCGGATCGATGGAGCCGAGGACACCGCCGAGCGCTGGTCCCAGCACGAAGCCGACGCCGAACGCTGCGCCCATCAAGCCAAACTGCTTGGCGCGCTTCTCTGGCGGCGTCACGTCGGCGATGTAGGCGTAGGCGGTCGAGAAACTCGCCGCAGTGATGCCGGAGATGACGCGGCCGAGAAACAGCCACCACAGGTTCGGCGCCAGCGCCATCAGGATGTAGTCGAGCCCGTGCCCCGTCATCGAGAGAAGCAGCACGGGCCGCCGGCCGAAGCGGTCGGACAGCGCGCCGAGCACGGGCGAGAAGATGAACTGCATCAGCGCCCACGCCGTGCCGAACAGGCCGAAGAGTTCCGCTGCCCGCGGCGTATCTCCGCCGAGCATCGTCTCGACCAGCTTCGGCAGCACGGGAATGACGATGCCGAGGGCGATGACGTCGATCAGCACCACCGCGAACACGAACGCGACCGCTGCGGGTCTCGCCTGCGGCTTTACCGGCTGATCCATCGCGCCAACCGGTCGTTTCGCGGCTCAGGCCGCCATCTTCTCGATGAGGCTCTCGAACAACTTGCGCCCGTCTGTGCCACCCTGCATCGGCTCGAACAGCCGCTCTGGGTGGGGCATCATGCCGAGCACGCGGCGCTTCTCATCGCAGATCCCAGCGATGTTGTGCTGTGCGCCGTTGGGGTTTGCCTCTGCCGTTGCATTGCCCAAGGCATCGACGTAGCGAAACACGACGCGGCCCTCGCCTTCGAGCCGCTCGAGCGTGGCCTGATCCGCGAAGTAGTTTCCTTCCGCATGACCGATCGGGATGGTCACGATCTCGCCCTTGCGGTAGGCGCGCGTGAAGGGCGTGTCCGTCTGCTCGACCTTCAGGGTCACGTCGCGGCAGATGTATTTGAGGGACGCGTTGCGCATGAGGACGCCGGGCAAAAGCCCCGCCTCGGTCAGGATCTGGAAGCCGTTGCAGATGCCGATCACGGGCGTGCCGGCCTTCGCCTTGCCGACCACGTCGCGCATGATCGGCGAGTGCGCGGCCATGGCGCCGCAGCGCAGGTAGTCGCCGTAGGAGAAGCCGCCGGGCACCACGATCAGGTCCGAGGCCGGCATCTGCGAATCACCGTGCCACACCATCCGCACCGGCCGGCCGATGACGGCCTCTAGCGCCACCTTGACGTCCCGGTCGCAGTTGGAGCCGGGGAACACGATCACGGACGCCTGCATGGGGCCTCTCCTCGATGGCTCAGAGCGCGCTCAGGGAACGAGCTCGTAGGAGTAGTTCTCGATCACGGTGTTGGCGAGCAGATCCTTGCAGATTCGGTCGACCTTCTCACGCGCGGCGGGCTCCGCCGTGTCGGCGAGATCGACCTCGATGTACTTGCCCTGGCGCACATCGTTGATGCCGGCGAAGCCGAGGCCCGTCAGCGCATGCTGGATGGCCTTGCCCTGAGGATCGAGCACCCCGGTCTTGAGCGTGATCTTGATGCGCGCCTTCATGCTGGCTCCGTCGGACGTTTCAATCGTCAACTGCGCGCGCTACATGCGCCGGTCGAACCCCAAAAGCAAGGGGCGGTCCAGGCTTGTGCCCGTCCGCCCCGTTGCCGTCCCACTGCACGACCCGCTCAGTTCGGCTTGGAACTGACGAGCACGGGACCGGGGCCCTTGGGCCGCGGATTTTCCGTCAGCACGCCGAGCCGGCGCGCGACTTCCTGATAGGCTTCGAGCACGCCGCCCATGTCGCGGCGGAAGCGGTCCTTGTCGA
>RXJK01000165.1 GCA_003963125.1 Hyphomicrobiales bacterium | reverse complement strand
CAGCTCACCCACCCGCCCCCGCTTCAGCAACGAGACCCCCGCCAATGGGACCTCGCCCTATGCTGAACCGGACAGCCGTGTGCTCGTCACCGGGATGACAGTTGAGAGTGTTTAAGGTGAGCCGAGACGTGAAGTGCTAGATACCCTGGCCCTCGACCTCGCGCTCGAGTTCGTCGAGCTGCTGCTTGGCGCCGGGCCAGAAGGGATGCACCTCGAGAAGTTCGCGCAGCGCCTTGAGGGCCGCCTTCTTCTGCCCGATCTCGCGCAGGATCTGCGACAGCCCGTCGAGCGCCTTGAAGTGATGCCCGTCAAGCGCCAGCGTGCGGCGCAGGTCGCCCATGGCGCGCTCCACGTCCTCGTTGAGGAAATGCGCGTACGCGCGCCGGTTCCAGGCCTCAGCGTAGTCGGGCGCGAGTTCCACGACGTGATCGAGCAGCTTGATGCCGAGCGCGAGCTTCTTCTCCGCGACCGCCTTGGCGGCGCGCTCCATCAGCAGGTCGATGGTGGCACTGCCCGAACTGAGCCAGATCCGCTCGATGCCCTCGGCGATGGCTTTCGCGCTCTCTTCCGTATCGGCCGTCGCCAGCATGGCATAGAGGTCCGACAGCGCCTTCTCGCGCTCCGCCGGCGTTTTCGGCACGGGTGCAGTACGTCGGCCGGGCGGCGTGGCCTTGTCGGCGTTCTGCTGGGGTGCTCCGGGACCCGCGGCCGGGGGCGTGGCGTCCCCTTTATCTGCCGGGGCGGGATCATGCGGAGGAAGCTGCCGCTGCGGCGTCTGCTGCGCATGCGCAAGGCCGGCGGGCAGCGTGACGAGGCACGCGAAACCCACGGCAAGCAGAGCGGCGGCGAAGGGGATCGGTCGATTTGCAAGCATGGTCATCATGCTCGCAGCATAGCCGGGCGGGATTGCGGCGGTCAAAGCCCCCGCGTCCGGCCGAAAAGGATCAACCCTGGCGCGCCTTGAAGCGGCGGTTGGTCTTGTTGATGATGTAGACGCGACCTTTGCGGCGCACGAGGCGGTTGTCGCGGTGACGGCCGCGCAGCGATTTGAGCGAGTTCCTGACCTTCATCGGTCGAAGCCTTCTTCAGACTATGGGGTAATCCAGCAGGGCGGGCCGCGGGGGCGAGCCTTGGGGGCTGCAAAGCCGGTCGCTAAGCCTGCCGCGCGCCAAAAACCAGAAATTTGCGCTTTTGGCAAGACCTCCCCGGGGAAATGGCAGCCGGAGGCCGAAATGCGAAGGGCCGGCGTCATCGACACCGGCCCCCGGAAGCGGGTCGGATTCAGTGACCGCTTACCAGCACTGACGCCAGCAGCGGCGGCGCGAGTACCAGCGATGGCGGCAGAAGGTGCGGCAGCGAACTTCCGTGATGGGGCCGGCAACGCTGAGCGGTGCGAGAACCGTGCCGCCAGCCGGCGCGGCGATCGAAGACGTGGTGCCGAGCATCGCGAAACCAGCGACGGCGAAACATGCGAGAACGAGCGAACGCATCAAAATCCTCCTTTGACCATGAGATTGCTCATGTGAAGCAACCGGACGATAACGAACTCACATGCTCCAATCCACGTTCGCGGCGAAAATTTGATCACAAAGATTCTCTTCTTCGCGATGCGCTATTCACCGAGCGTTCACATGCTGCGGCAGTTGCCGTGCGTTATGAGCATCTGCACACCGAGGAACTGATGAAGGTCGCCAAACTCCGCATCGCACTCGGCGCGCTGGCGATGCTGAGCGTCGCGCTTTCAGCGTCCGGCGCGACACACGCACAGACGCCCGAACGCACGCGCGTCGAGATCAACGAAGCCTATTTGAAGGAGCTGCTGCGCGAGACGAAAGTCGATACGACCGACACGATGTCGGTATTTTCTCACGTGTTTATGGCATTGCCCGAGCGCGTCGATGTTCTGCCGACCGAGAACTATTTCTATTTCCGCTTCCTCGCGCAGGGCGTCGCGTGGGCGGGAAGCATCAGGCTCGGACCAGCCGAGCGCGCCAAGCAAACCCTGGAATTCGGGTTTTACAAGGATCTTGCTGACTGGGCCGACGAATTGAGCGGCGCACGCCGTGAAATTCTCGGGGCGGCGCAAGGGGTGAGCATCGTAGAGGAGACGCCGCTCCGCTATCGCGTGACGGCGGTGGGCCGCACGGTGGTCTTTGTCCTCAACGATCTGTCGAACGTTCAGCCGCCCCCGCAAACGCTGCTCGCCACGGAGCGGTTCCTGGGTCCGATCTTCGATGAATCGGGCCTGCGCTTCTTCCTCGTCTACAATCGCGCGGCCAAGGTGTTTCACTACGTGCTCGACGAGACGGTCCCCGTGCCGGACGAACTTGTAGATCTGAAGGAGGCGCCGCGTATCGCCATCGGCCGCCGCACCGGCTTCGCGTTCTACCGCGACCACCTGCGCGAGCGCCGCATCCTCGTCGGCGTCAACGAGATCAATTCACGTCTCAATACGTGGTTCGACGGCCCCTTCGACCAGCTGCCGGAAAACTTCATCAAGGGCGAGGACTTGCGCGAGGCGATCCTCGATGCGGACCCCACCGCGAAAGGCGAGATCGATCGTCTCGGCAACTACCTGAAGGAAGTGGGCCGCTACCTCATCCATCCCTACATGCTCTACCGCAAGCCCACCGACCTGGTGCGAATCCATACATGCGCGACCCAGCGCCAGAAGCGGCCGGACCAATACGCCAAGTGCTTCGAGATCGAGCCCGATCCGTCCACATTCGGTCCCCCGCCCACGGCGAAGGGTCTGAAAAAGTAGGCGGACGTTTGGAGAATGGTGGGCGCTAGAGGGATCGAACCTCTGACCCCTTCCATGTCAAGGAAGTGCTCTACCGCTGAGCTAAGCGCCCGGAACGCAAACCGCCTCAAGGCCTGTCAAGGCCGCGAGCCACGGATATGCGCGGAAGTCGGCGGTCCGTATATCGGCAATCACCCCCGGTGGCAAGTCGGGTTCCGGCCCAGAGATCACCGGCCCTGAGGCGCGACCAGCAATCGCCCTTGAAGGGACAACCCAGAAAGCCGGCGGAGCGAGTTCGACGCGCGACGCATTCTCGAATTGGCGTGGCCCCCCGCCTACGCGGGGGTGACGTTGAGAAAGGGGCTACGCGCGTACCCCTTCACCTCCGTCATGCCCGCGCAGGCGGGCATCCACGCAAGCCGACCGTTGATCCCGACCGTATGAAAAATGCTACCGGATAGCCCCGGGTGGCAAGCCGGGTTCCGGCTTCAGAGCAACTTGAGGGCGACCGTGAAGCCCACGGAGATGGCGGCGCCGAGCAGACCGGCCCAGGCGCTTACCGGGTTGCTGTCGAAGAGTTCGACCGCCTCCCGCACGCGTCCGGCATTGAGGGTGTACCAGTTCGCATCTGTCTTGAGGGTGCCGTCGTGGGCGAGCAGGGCCGTCTGGGCGATGATGTCCACCTTGCACAGCACCGATTGCAGCACGGCCTTGTGATGGCCCAGGCGAAAGGCCTCGGGCTCCTGCGCGCCCGGGATGAAATCGCCCATCGCGAGCCCGTTGCGCCGGGCGATGGATTCGAAATAGGGGGCCGGCAGGTAACCGGTCCCGTAGAGGTTGGTGAGAACCAGCGACAGGTCGACTTTCTGGTGGTCGCTCAAACTGTAGGGCTTTCCGCCCAGCACTTCGTAGCGGTGCTCGAGGGCCGCGAAGCCGAACTTCACGTCGCGCATCTTCCAGTGCAGGAACGTCATGCCGCGATGCGCTTCGAGGAACCCGAAATAGCGCTCGAGCATCTGCCGCTCGCAATGATCGAGGCCGATCTGGTGGCGTGCGAGCTCGAGTTCCTGATGCACGGAGAAGGAGACCGTCGTGCCGCTGGCGAGATTGCGCACGGCAATGGCGGCAACCCGCGGCGATCCCATATGGTCGGGCGCGCTGAAGCTCTGGCAGGCGTAATGCACGACGTACGTCGTCGCGGGACTCGCGAACAACTTCGCGAGGCGCTCACGCTCTTCCCTTTGGCGCTGTGGATTTGGCGCAGCCATCGATCCTCTGCCGCGCGAATCGATCGTTCTCGCGCAGCGGATGATTGCACCCGGCGACTGGCAGTCAAGGTGTGGAAAAGTGCGCCCTCAGGCGCCGAGCATCTTGTCGATCTCGCGCACCAGATCCTTGAGATGGAAGGGCTTTGACAGGATCGGTGCATCCTTCGGGGGCTGCACGTCGGCGTTCAGCGTCACGGCTGCGAAGCCGGTGATGAACATGATCTTGAGGTCGGGATCGAGTTCGCCAGCGCGCCGGGCGAGTTCGATGCCGTCCATTTGCGGCATCACGATATCGGTGAGCAGCAGCGTGAAGTTCTCTTCCTTCAGCCGCTCGTGCGCCTCCTGGCCGTTGGCGAACGCCTTCACCTCGTAGCCCGCCTTCGTCAGCGCCCGCTCCAGGAAGCCGCGCATGGACTCGTCGTCCTCCGCCAGCAGGATGCGCTTCTTGGGCAGGTGCGAGGGCTTGGCAGTCATTACGGAGAACCTTTCACAGAGGCCCGAGGCGTTCCACGCTGAGATGCGCGCTATCGATGTCTTAAGATAGCGGGCCGCTCCTGATCGATCCCGAATCTGGCTCTATTTTGGTAAATGCGCAATGAACGACATGCATCTTTCCGCCGGTGCATGCGCGTTGTGTAGGACGGTCTGCCTGATGGACAGCCTTGGCTGTCGTTGGCAAACTGCCCCCGTCCCCGCCCGACCGCGTGATCATCGGATCTCATGAACGCCAGCGAACGTGCCTCGATCCTTGCAGAGCTGACGCCGCCGTTCCTGCTGCACACGCCGCAGGAGCAGCTCACGCCGATGATCTTCTGCTCGCCGCACTCGGGCCGCGTCTACCCGCAGGCGTTTCTCGCGGCGTCGCGTCTCGACCCGCATACCCTGCGCAAGTCGGAGGACTGCTACGTCGACGAGCTGTTCCAGCCGGTCGTGGGGCTCGGCGCGCCCCTGATCGCGGCCCGCTTTCCCCGCGCCTATCTCGACGTGAACCGGGAGCCCTACGAGCTCGACCCTGAACTCTTCAGCGGCCGCCTGCCCGACTTCGCCAATACCCAGTCCGCCCGCGTCGTCGGCGGTCTCGGCACCATCGCCCGCATCGTGTCGGACAGCGAGGAGATCTATCGCGAGCGCATGCCGATCGGCGTCGCCTTCGAGCGCATCGAGCGCCTGTACCGCCCCTTCCACGCTGCCCTGTCGGGGTTGATCGAGGATACGCGCCGGCGGTTCGGCATGGCCATCCTGATCGACTGCCATTCGATGCCGTCGTCGTCGATCGGCCAGCCGGGCATGCGGCCGCACTTCGTGCTGGGGGATCGCTTCGGCGCCTCCTGCGACGCCAAGCTCACCCGCTTCGTGCGCGACCTGCTGCAGGGGTACGGCTATGAGGTCCAGGTCAACCGGCCCTATGCGGGCGGCTTCATCACGGAGTACTACGGCAACCCGGCGCAAGGCGTGCAGACGCTGCAGCTCGAGATCAACCGGGCGCTCTATCTGGACGAGGCGACGCTCAACAAGACGGCGAACTTCGCCAACCTCGGCCGGCTGCTGCAGGAGATCGCGGCGAAGATGTTCGCGGCCCTGCCGATGCTGCTGGAGCGCCGCGCCGCAGCGGAGTAGCTCGAGCTGAAGCTTGAGGCGGGAAGTGGGCGTCTTCGGCGAAGAGGGGGCCCGAAAAGAAAAGAGGCCGCAGCGGTGTCCCGTGCGGCCCAAGTCTAGGGAGGAAACGCCCAAGGAGGGCAACGAGACGATCGCTCGTCTCGTGTGCCTCAAAGTAGCTGTGCAGCGCACAAAAGGCAACGAAAGTTTTTTGCATTGCAGAAGCCACGGGGCTGCATAGCTGAGCAGTTGCGAGATAACGCCCGTGCAGCTCCCGCTGGCATACAGAACGCCAATCGGCAAAGCTTGCGATGATGTGCGAGGAGCGTGCGCGAAAAGCCTGCGCCAGAAAAGAAAAGGGGCCGTCCAATGAAGAACGGCCCAAGTCTAGGGAGGAAACGCCCAAGGAGGGCTATGACGCTGAAAGGACAACGTCACTGACCTAATATGCTATGCTGCGGCGTGCTTTTCAATTGGGCACGGGTCAAAGCGCGTGCATCGCATCGCCGCAGTGGCCGTTACGACACAATCATCGTTTGCACTCTACAGGAGTGCAAGTTCAGCGTGTAGAAACCGGGCGTACCGCCTAAGCTATTGAGGAGCCTGAGATTGGCCAACGCCCGGCCCATCGCCAGCTCGACGCTGGTCGCCTTCCTTCATGAACTCGCCAACCTCACGGATGCGGCGGTGATGCCCCATTTCCGCAAGCGTATCGCCGTGGCGAACAAGGACGCCGGCGGTGGATTCGATCCCGTGACCGTGGCCGACCGCGCGGCCGAACGGATCGCCCGCAAGGCCATCCGCGCCCGCTTTCCCGAGCACGCCATCACCGGTGAGGAATACGGCGCGGAGGCCGGCAGCGCCTACCGCTGGGTCATCGATCCCATCGACGGCACGCGCTCCTTCATCATCGGCGCGCCGCTGTGGGGCTCCCTCGTCGGCCTGCTGCGCGACGGCGCGCCCGTCGTCGGCATGATGAGCCAGCCCTTCACGCGGGAGCGCTTCTGGTCCGACGGCGCCAAGAGCCGCTGGGCCGGCCCCGCCGGCAAGGCGAAGCCGATCCGCACCCGCGCCTGCACCAGCTTGGCGGACGCCATCCTCACGACCACCCATCCAGATCTCTTTGCCGGCGCCGAGGCCAAGGCGTTCGCCGCGGTGAGCAAGGCCGCGCGCATGACGCGCTTCGGCGGCGATTGCTACGGCTACTGCCTGCTTGCGGCCGGCCACATCGACCTCGTCATCGAGGCGGGCCTCAAGCCCTACGACATCGTCGCGCTGATCCCGATCATCGAAGGTGCGGGCGGTGTCGTGACCACGTGGGACGGCCGTCCCGCCACGGAGGGCGGCCGTATCATCGCCGCCGGCGACAGCCGCCTGCACCGCGAAGCCATGGCCCTCCTCTCCGTGCACTGCCGCTGAGAACCTTGGCCCCCGGACCCTGCCGCGCGAGAAAATTTCCACTCCTGTCATCCCGGCCGAAGCGAAGCGGAGAGCCGGGACCCAGGAGCCACGCACGCTCGCCCTCGGAGTTCGATCGCAGAGTGTGCGGACGCGGCCCCTGGGTCCCGGATATTTGCCTGCGGCAAATTCCGGGATGACAGGTGTGGCCGCAAAAGAGATGAGGCCGCTTATCCACTCCCCTCTTGCGCGTTCCCGGAAGCCGTGCGCGAGCACGGCTGTCCGGGACCTTGCCGCTTGGAAGAGAAACTCGAGCCGATCTAAACCACCGCCGCCTGCTCGATCCCGAGATAGGCATCGAAGGCCGACCAGAAGCGGGCGCGCACCGCGTCCGTCTCCTGCAGGATCTCGTGCCTCGCCTCCGGGATCAGCACGTGCGTGCCGACCTTGAGGCGCATGGCGAACTCCTCGATGGCGCGCGCGGACACGATCGTGTCCTGCCCCGCCGCGAAGAGAAGCAGCGGCACGCTCACGCCGAGCGGATATTCGGGGTCCGTCAGCCGCGCACTGGAGCGCAAGGCCGCCCGAAGCCAGCCGATCGTCGGCGCCCCGAGGCCGAGCTCCGGATGCGCCGCGATGATGGCGGCCGAGCGCGCGTAGCGCTCCTTGTCGTTGGTCAACTCGTTCGCCTCGAACGGCCCGAACTCGAGCGGCAGGTCCGCGCCGCCGCGGGTGAAGGCCTTGGACCGGCCGAAGAGGCACCAGAATTCCGCGTAGAACCGCGCCTGGCTGCGCGATCCTCCGAGCCGCGCCAGCGCGATCTCGATCATCGGCGAGACGACGACCATGCGCTCGAACCACGGCGTGCGCGACACTGCGTGCCGCAGGAGAATGTGCCCGCCCATGGAGTGCGCCAGCGCGAAGAACGGCGGCTTGCAGTTCGGCACGACCACCTGGCGCATGAACGCGTCGAGATCGCGATCATAGTCGCGGAACGCGCGTACGTGCCCCTTGGCGGGATTGTCGAGCAGCCGCTCCGACAGCCCCTGCCCGCGCCAGTCGAGCGTCGCCACCGCGAACCCGCGCCGGCGCAGGTCCGCGATCGTCTCGAAGTATTTCTCGATGAACTCCGTGCGCCCCTGGAACACGCACACCGTGCCGCGGGCCGGCGTCGCGGTCGCGTCCCAGCGCGCCACGCGGAGCCGCACCCCGTCCTGCGTCTCGATCTCGCCGGTGACGGCGCCGCTCGGCACCGGATTACGCGCAGAAGCGATCAGCTCCATGGAAGGTCCCCGCATCGGCCAAGGGTGAACACGCGCGACGCTCCCGGTCTAGCCCAGGTGCCGGAAAACACAAAGGCCCCCGCGGCGAGCGGAGGCCTTTGCGCGCGATCCCCTGGAGGGGATGTCAGTAGTACGGGCGGTCCCAGCGGCGCGGGGGCGGCGGAGGCGGCGCGTAGGCGTAGGGGCCCTGCGCGTGCACTGGCCGCGCATCGACCACCTCGCCGCTGCAACGCTCGATGGTGAGCACGAACGGCCGGCCGCTCGGGCGCCGCGCGCTGACGGTGACGAGTTCGCCCTCGAAGTCGCGCAGCGCGAAGTCGCCCCAGCCCTCGCGGATCAGCCGGTCGCGGATCACCTGCCGCGGCACGCATTCGCCGCGCCAAGCTTGCCGGGGACGCGGGCGGAATTCGTAGTCGTCGTCGCGATAGACGGGAGCGGGCGGCACGGGCCGGTCGGGATAGCGGTAGACATCGGCGTAGCGCGGATCCTCGTACGCGGGGCCGCTGTGACGCGGTGGCGGCGGTGGATCGTCATAGAGGTCGGCTGCCTTGGCGGACGTCCCAGCTAGCGCGAGCACGATGCCCGCCGCTGCAAATAGCCCCTTCATTGCCCAACTCCTGTTGCCACTCGGGTGCGCGAAGTTGCCGCCGGCAACATGAACCGTGCCTGAAAAACCTTATGCTCAGTGGCGCGTGAAAGCTATGACCCAAAAGAACTTTTCGGAGTGTATCCGTGTAGCAGCTGTGCCGCTTCTAAGCGTGCGAGCAGTTCGACTTGTCGAACGTGTTTCACCTTCTCAGAATTCTCAGGGGTCATCCCGGTGCTCGTCACCGGGATCCAACCATCCACGGGACTGACGCAAGCGGAGGAGTGGGCCCCGGCAACGAGTGCCGGGGCGACAGAGAGCGTGAGGCCTACGCGGTTACACTTCCCACGCGACGCAAGTCGGCGTTCGCGCACGAAAGGCGGATCGGTGTGCACCGGTCCGCCCTTCTTGGCTTACGCAGGGATTTGAATGCGCGGAGACGCTCGTTTTGCCGCCTCAGTAATCCGTCAGCCGCGGCATGGTGTGTTCGGCGGCGGAAGAGTCCGCGGGCACGATGCGGAAGGTGGCGACGGGCTCGTAACGCGCGGCGGGCAGAGGCTGCGGTTCGGTGCGCGCGGCGGGGGCCGCTTCGGCGGGACGGCTCTTGAAGTTCGGGATGAGCAAGGCACCTGCAACGGTCGCGGCAACGGCAAGTCCAGCGATGCGGATCGTCAGCGGCATGGTGTGCTCCTCTCGGTGTGGTCCGCGCCATCAGCGCGTGTGGGTTAACCAAACCAGAGATGAGCCGGCGCGACTGTTCCGTATGGAACTCGAGTCGTAAACGCGCCTCAATCAGCCATAGGACGATGCGCTCCGAAAGCGAACGGGCGCGGAAGCGATCGTCGAACCGAAACTGCCGAACGCTGTCCAACCCAGCTACGAGTTCGCAGAGTGGAGCGCGCGGCTCACGAGCAGAGGCCACCCGACTCCGCGCGCACCGCTCCTACTTCGCCAGTGGATCCGGCCGCACCTGGATGTGCACGGCCCGCGGCTTGGAGCCCTTGCCGCCTTCCATCAGCCACGGCGTGCGGTCGCCGCTCGTGCTCCACAGCCCGCGGCCCTTCCAGCCGGCGTTGGGGTCGTCGATGCGCCCGTCGAGCCCCTTGGCGAAGAAGCCGATCGGATAGGGAATGCGCAGCATGATCATCTTCCCGTCCTTGTAGGCGACGAAGCCGTCGTTGAGGTTCGCCGTCGAGATCGGCACGTTCTCGCCGAGGCCCACCGTGTCGTGGTGATCGACCCACGTGTAGTAGCTCGCTTCCGCGCTGTCCGTTTCGAAGCCCTCGAAACCCGGGCCCGGATAGCGATGGAAGGCGAAGCCCTCGGGGCAGTGTTCGCCCGTCGCCGTCGGCCCGTTCAAGGGTCCCTTGCACTTGCGCCGGTCGAAGCTGATCAGGCTGCCGTTCGAGCCCGATCCCCACAGCACGCCGTTCTTGTCGATGTCGCCGCCGCGCACGCCGATGCCGTTCTTCGGGATGGCGTAGAACTCGGAAAGCTTGGTCTTGGGATCGAAGCGCATGAAGCCCGGCGTGCCGACGAACACGTTGACCGTGTACCAGACCGAGCCGTCGCTCGGATGCGGCATCACCGCATAGGGGCCCGAGCCGGCAACGCGCATGTCCTTGCCGGCCTCGGCGGGCTTGCCGGGTTCCGAATAGTCATCGACGCGCCCGTTCGCGTTGGTGTCGAGCACGAACGGCGCCCAACCCTGCGCCTTGAAGGCGTCGCCGGTTTCCTCCCACAAGCGCGTATTGACCCAGCCCGCCACGGGCCCCGTGCCCGACAGCCAGAGCGTGTCGTCGGCGTCGTAGCCGAACTGCGGATGATGCGTGGTGAAGCACGTGTCGATGAAGTTGTACTTGTTCGTCGCCGGGTCGAGCATCGACACCTGGCGGCCCGATCGCTCCAGCGGAAACGCCTTGGCCGAGGGATGCTCCGAGCCCTTCTTGCAGACGTCCGGGTTCTCGATGCCGCGCACGGCGGCGGCGAACCACACGCGACCCTTCTTGTCGAACATGCCGTTGTGGTTGTTGGCCTTCTGGCTCCAGATCTTCTCCTCGCCCCAGTAGGCGGAGGCGCCGATCGGGTTGACGGTGGCGTTGGGATGCAGCGGCGGCCCGAAGCTTTCCGGCGCCTTCGGGTCCGCGACCGGCATCTTGAAGAAGCGCACCGTGTGCGTCTTGGGGTCGAGGATCGGCATGTCGTCGGTGGAGTATTCCGGCGAGCCATAGAGCGGCCCATAAGCATTCACGGTCGGATAGCGCCGGTCGGAGCTGATCAGGTCGTGCACGAAGTGCTTCTCCGTCGCCCACTCCCAGGACGTGACGACGACGTTGCGCTCGACGCCTTCGGGGCGCGCCGGCTTCGACGGGGGCAGGGCGCCTTTCGCAATCCGGTCCGTCCAGTCGCCGAGGTACTTGAACGGCACGCCGCCCAGTTCGCCCGCGAGGCGGTTAATCATCCACTCGCCCGTCTGCCCCGATGCGACGCGGCGCATCCACGCCTCTTCGCCCGACTTGAAGGTGCCGAACGCGGCCGGCACGGTGCGGGTGGCTTCCTGGCCGATCTGGTGGCAGCCAATGCAGTCCGTGTTGTTGAAGCGGCGCCGCCAAAGTTCGAGCGAGATGTTCTGTGGGATATCGGACGCACCGCCGAAATCCTTGGCCGGCGGCATCTTCAGCATCGAATACCAATAGATGGCCGGATAGTACTGCGCCGCCGACGCGGCATCGGGCGCCGCAGCAGCCGTGATCTCAAGTACCTGTCCGGCCTTGGCGCGACGCTTCGGGGAATCGATCAAGCCATAGCCGCGGGCCCAGACGGTGTAGTTCACCGACTTCGGCAGGTCCGGGATGACGAAGCGGCCTTGATCGTCCGTCACGACGATGCGGGCGAACTTCGTCGGCAGCTCCGTGGTCTCGGCAATCACCCAGACGCCGGCTTCCGGGCCGCTCGCGCTCCTGACGACGCCGCCGATGTCGTCGTCGTCGATCGCTGGGGACTGGGCGGCCGCAGGCGCGTGTGACAGGCCCATGAAAGCGAGCAGCGCCAGCACGACAGCAAAGCATGTCCGAGGCAATAGCGAGCGGAGCATAATTCTCCTCCTGGGCATCTTCGGTTCGCAAAGGCAGCCGGCTTCACGACCCGCCGCAGGGAGATAGAGCCCGAGCACGAGCTTCAGTGTCAACGCACAGGTCTCTTTGGCGCCGAGCCGGAATTCTGCATGCGCGCCGGGAAGCCCATGAAATTGCGCTCGTCTATCCCGCGCTAAGGCCGCTCGACCACCGGCGCCGGTCCGAGCAAGCGCAACTCTTCGATCAGGCGCGAGAGGCGGATCGGCTTCATCAGCAGCTTCGCGGCGCGGAAGACGGCGGGATGCTGTTCGCTCGAATAGCCCGAGACCGTGAGAAACGGGATCTGCCGGTCGACCAGCACCTGCGCCACCGGCTCCGACGTCTCCGACCCGAGATTGACGTCGAGGATCGCGGCGTCGCAGGGCTGCGCCGAGAGCAGCGCGATGGCATCCCGGTTCGACAGGGCCGGCCCCACGATCTGGAAGCCCGCGTCCTTCAACTGTTCCGCGAGATCGAAGGCGATGATGTAATCGTCCTCGACCAGAAGTATCCGCATCACCGTGTGCGCCCCACAGCTTGGTTGACGATGTGGAAGTCTTTCGCCCCGGAAAGTTCGAGCACTTTGCTGGGCGGACATTGCAATGTCCAGACGATCCCGCCCGGCGCGAATTCGAGCCCGATCTCGCAACCGAGGCTCGCCTGCAGCATGGACTTGACGATCGAGCTGCCGAAGCCGACGCGGCTCGGGGGCTCTACGGTCGGACCGTCGCTCTCGGCCCAGGTCATGCGGAAGCGATCTTCCCGCACGCTCCAGGCGAGGTGGACGCGGCCAGCTTCGTCAGACAGGGCCCCGTACTTGCCCGCGTTGGTGGCAAGCTCGTGCAGCGCCATGCCGATGGCCTGCGCCGCATTGGGGGCGAGCCGCAGCGGCGGCCCTTCGACACGGATGCGGCTGCCGATCAGGTCTGCGAACGGCGCGAGCTGTGCATGCGCGAGATCGCCGGCGTCGACGCCCCGCCATTCGTTGCGCACGAGCAGATCCTGGTTGGCCGCGAGCGCCACGACACGCTCGGAAAAGCGCGCGACGAAATCGGCCGCGTTCGAGGCGGCCGTCTGGCGCGCGATGGCCTGCACGAGCGTGAGCATGTTCTTGGCGCGGTGGTTGACCTCCCGCATCAGCAGCTGCAGATGCTCCTCCGCCTTCTTGCGCTCCGTGATGTCGAGGATGACGCCGAGCATCATCAACGAGCCCCCTTCGCCGCCGGCGAAGGCCTGTCCGCGCGCGTTGATCCAGTGCACGGTCGCGTCGGGCCAGACGCAGCGATATTCGACCTGGTAGAGGGCGCCCGTCGTCATTGCGTCCTTGAGCGCCTGCTCGATGCGGTCGCGGTCGCCGCTGTGCACGGTGCGCAGAAAATCCGCAAAGGTCACGGCGTTGTCGGCAGGCAGTCCGAGCGTCGAGCGCACCAGCGGGCTGCACGTCATCGCGCCAGACGCGGGATCAAGCTCCCAGAAGCCGATGCGGGCGGCTTCCGAGGCATGCGCCAGCTTCTCGACGTTGGCTTTGAGCGCGACCTCGATCTCTTTGCGCACGCTGATGTCGACCGCCGCCGCCACCGCTCCGGCGATGCTGCCGGCGGAGCTGCGGATCGGGGCGGCGCTCACGAGCAGGGTACGCCGGCGCCCGTCCGCCAGAATGATATCGAGTTCCTCTTCCGAGACAGCCTCGCCGCGTGCGGCGCGCGTGATCGGCTGCGTCGCGGGCTCGACCTCCGCACCGTTGCGCAGCACCGTGAAGCTCGGGCGGGCCTCAGGGGGGGCCGTCAGCGAGGCGTTGTCGTCGAGGCCAAGCCCCAGGATCTCGGCCCCGTGCCGGTTGCTGCGCGTGAAGGCCGCATCGGGATCGGCCGTGAACCAGACGCCCGCCGGCACCGTGTCGAGCACGGTTTCAAGTTCGCGCGTGCGCGCCTCGACAGCGGCCGCGGCTTCCCGCCTGACGCGGGCCATGTTGAGTGCCGAGCCGACCCGCACGATGAGTTCCCGGGCGGTGAACGGTTTCACGAGGTAGTCGTCCGCGCCGGCTTCGAGGCCTTCCGAGTGTGCTTCCTCGCCGGCGCGCGCCGAGAGCAGCACGACGGGCGTCGTCCGTAACTGCGCGTCGTCGCGGATGGCTCGCAGGAGACCGAAGCCGTCGAGGCGCGGCATCATCACGTCGGACAGAATCAGGTCCGGCGGCTGCGCACGGGCTGCAGCCAGGGCTTCGACGCCATCGGCGACGGCGTCCACCTCCCAGTAGGGCGAGAGCAGGCGCACGAGGTAGGCGCGCAGATCGGCGTTGTCGTCCGCCACGAGCACGCGCGCTTTCGTGTCGACGCCTTTCGGCAGGGAGAGCGGCGCCTCGTTCGCGAGGCCGGTATCGGTATGGCCGGTGTCGGCATGGCCAGCGTCCGGCAGCCAGCTCATGGCCTCTTCGAGCCAGCTGTCGGCGCGGAAGCTCACGGCATCGCGCGCGCGCCGGGCGCTGAGCCGCTCCCGCGGCAGGTGCGCGTTGCCGAGCGGGATGCGCACGCGGAAGGTGCTGCCGTGCCCCGGCTCGCTCTCGACCTCGATCGAGCCGCCGTGCAGATGCACGAGTTCCTTAACCAACGCGAGGCCTATGCCGGTGCCCTCATGGCTGCGACCGCGCGCGTTCTCGATGCGATGAAAGCGCTCGAAAAGCCGCGGCAGCTCGTCCTTGGGGATGCCCGTGCCGGTGTCGACCACGGCGATCTCGGCATGGCCATCGGCCTGCCGCACGGAAACGCGGATACCGCCGTGGAACGTGAACTTGAAGGCGTTGGAGACGAGGTTGAGGACCACTTTCTCCATCAGGTCGTGATCGACCCAGACGGGTTCCTCGAACCGCGGGCAGTCCACGTCGAGCGCGATCCCCGCCTTCTCGCAGGCGGAGCGGAAGTTGCTCGCGAGATCGGCAACGAACGCACCCAAATCGACGGGCACGTAGAGCGCATTCATCCGCCCCGCCTCGATGCGCGAGAAGTCCAGCAGTGTATTGACGAGCTTCAATAGACGCAGGCCATTGCGGTGCGCCACGGCGAGGTCGCGCTGCTGCGACGGCGTCAGGTTCGCGCGGTCCCCCATCAACGTTTCCACGGCGCCGAGCTGCAGCGTCAGCGGCGTGCGGAATTCGTGGCTGATGTTGGAGAAGAATTGCGTCTTGGCGCGATCGAGTTCGGCCAGCACCTCCGCCCGCCGCCGTTCGGCCTCGAAATCGTCCGCGGTGCCGATGGCCGTCGAGATCTGCCCCACGACCAGGCTCAGGAAATCGCGCGTACGCTCGTCATGGGGCCGAAACGGATTTAGTCCGGCGCATAGCACGCCCTGCCAGCCGCCTTCGCCGCTCACCATGAAGGGCACGAGCGCAACTTCCCGCGGCGGCACGGACCAGGCGCCGCAAGGCAATCCTGCGTCCACCGGCGCCTTGACGACGCGCGGCGTCCCGCTGCGCATCACGTCCATGATGGGCAGCAGAGCCGTCCCATCCGCGTCGATCTCCTTGCGCGGCTGCCAGCGCCCGTGCTCCAGGCCGCTCGCCGCTGCAAGCTCAAGCACCGGTGATCCCACCCGCGACATGTAGATCAGCGTGAACGGCAGATCCTTGTTGGCAATCTCGAGCGCCTGCGTGACCTGCTCGCAGGCTTCGCTCGCGGAACGCGCGTGGGTTGTTTCTGCCGCGATGTCGCGCAGTATCTCGAGGCGGCGCTGGCTCACGACGCGTTCGGTGTCGTCGGTATTGGCGCAGATGATGCCGCCGACGCTATCGTCGTCGCTGGGGATGGGGCTGTAGGAAAACGTGTAGTATGTCTCTTCCGGATATCCGTTGCGCTCCATGATGAGGAGCTGCTGCTCGACGTACGTGCCCTCATCGCCCTTCATGGCGGTCGCGAGCATCGGGCCGATCTCGGGCCAGATCTCGCGCCACACCTCGGAGGTCGGCTTGCCGAGTGCGTCGGGATGCTTGCCGCCGATGATGGCCTTGTAGGGATCGTTGTAGAGAAAGATCAGCTCCGGGCCCCAGCCGATCCAGATGGGCTGGCGTGAGGTGAGCATGATGCGCACGGCCGTCTTCAGTCCCTGCGGCCACCCTGAAGGCTCACCGATCGAGGTCTTCGACCAGTCGAGTGCCCGCATGCGCGTGGCCATCTCGCTGCGTCCGCCCAGGAACGCGGCGCCCTCGGGCAAATCTCGGGGCGGGACTTGGGTTTGGCTCGGCATGCTTTGCAGGGCGCTCATCAGGTCTGCGTGAAGTCGGCCAACAAGAAGCTCTCGTGCGGAATTCCAAAAATATAGCGGCCCCGCGACAGCGCTCCTACAGCCATTGCACCGAAGCTGAAGCTCAGAGCGTACGGAAACGGACCAGGGCCCTCCGGATGTCTGAGCCACGCGGCACTCGGAACAGGCGGAATAGTGCGCCGTTGCCTATCGAGTTCACCGACAT
>RXJK01000161.1:254-3065 GCA_003963125.1 Hyphomicrobiales bacterium | reverse complement strand
GTCCGATTGAGCGGTGCCCTAGCGAAGTTTGCACCGGGCGGTGATGGTAAGTGACATGACGACAGATGCTTATCACAAACTGACACGCGCGGTGCGAAGCGAACTTCCTGGCATCGCGAGCCAAATGAACATTCGACTTGACGATCGAGCTGTCGAGACGTTGATCGATGACGTCGTCTTCGCGATGGATCAAGCAACGGCAGCCTGCATCAATTTCCAATCCGAAGGAGACGCGAGATCAAGGTTGGCAAATCTCATCGCAACCCACCTACGCGGCCACGCCAAGTCCACAACATCGGCTTGCGATCACGAGCGCACGTCCGTACGTGACATCGAAGCGCTCGATGGCTGATGCTGGTCGCTGCATGGTTCGCGGCGAGCGGAGCCGCGTCGCCGACGTACACCAATCGCGTTCAGCTTTTCACCGCGATACGGTTAAAAACCATTAATTTAGCCTGATTTTAACGGCAGAACGCTAAGAATAGCGTAGCTGCAAACTGGAAAATCATGGCCGATGACACGCCTTCAGCACTGATCGTTCACTTCGTCCCGCGCCGCAAGCGGCCGCGCGTGTGCATCGCTATTCGTTGTCACTTCCTGATCGACACGCCGCCTGAGGCAATGCCCCAGCCGGCGAACTCCGATGAAGCTTCCGCAATTGGTGGAGGCGCATCATGAGCGCGCAGAACACGCCCACCACCAACGAGTTCGGATTACGATCTGCCAGCCGGCGTCATTCGCGACGCATCGGCTTACACCAAGGTCTCGGTGCTTCTCCGCTTTCGCGCGATCTTCATGGTGGGGATGGCAGCGAAGATCCGCGCGTCAACCGTCAAGCGCGCGAGCGCATCATCAATTTCCATATTTCGAACATCAATGCCATCCGGCGTGCGAAGGGGATGCCAGAATTGTCACCCGGCGACCATGCACGAATTCACGCGGCGGCCGAACACTCGTCGGGAGCCAGCTCTGAATCCATCATGCAAGCGGTCTTGGCCGCGGCCAACGCGGCGGCACCGCAGGATGCCCAGACTCTCCTGAGACAACAACTCGCCGAGAAGGGGATCGACGAAGCGAGCTATTTCGCCGCGCTCGCCAAACATGGCGCTACACTTGGAAGTTTCGAAGCGCTGATAGCTGCCGCACAGCGCATGCGTAATGGAGGAAGTGGCGCGGACATCGAACGCGCTTCAACGTCATCCGGCTACAGCGGAAACATAGCCGGCATAGGTATGGCGAACTACATGACCGCGGGAGCGCAATTCGCTGCGACCGGGATGGCGTACGGCACGTTCAACTATCTACGCAGTCACACGCTGCCAGATGGATCGCGCTTCAGCGGAGCAAATATTCTGCATGCCGGTCAGGACACACAGCGGCATGGGCTGGATACGAATGATCGCCGCGTCGTGCGCAATTTTGCAATCGTTGATCGCTATGACGGCGCGCGTCGCCAGGAGCGCAATCAATTGCTAAGCGATTTGGCTGCACGCGTAGCTAGCGATCCTACGGCGCAACGCTTAAAACGAGAATATGAGGCAGCCGGAACCGAAGCAGAGAAGAAACGCATTGCTGCGGAAGCCATGGCACACGGCCGCAGGATACAAAATGAATCCGGCTACAGCGCATTTGTTCAGCGCGGCCCGGAAGCAGCGAAGAAAGCTGGTACAGAAATCGGTGATGATATTTTTGCTAAAAGGATGGGCATTCATGCGCGACACCGCGCAGATTTGAGCGCATCTCCAACGGGAGCAGCGCCCTCAACTGCACCGTCGGGCGGGCGGCCATCAACTGCTACTCCAACAACTTTAGCACCATCCGCCGCCCCTGTAGTCGCAGCAAACCAGAAATTATCGAGTATAGTACAGCCGGACGCACGCGTCACACTGCCGCTTGCAGCACAGGCGGACAAAGTGATCGCCGCGGCTGCAAGAAGAACTGAAGAGCAAAGCGCAGCGGCAACAGACGATGCTTTTGGATTGCCGGCACAAGCTACCACTCGTCAAGCAGATGCTGGCAACCTACCCGCTGCTGCTGACAAGCCCAAGGAACCATCCAAGGCTGCCACTGTTGAGCCTCCCAAAGAACCGGTGAAGACGGCCGCCGCTACGCCACCTGCTGCGGCCCAAACGGGCGCAAAGCAAGCCCCTGCCGTCAAAGCAGCAGCACCTAAGATGAATACGTGATTTGGGCCTTTAGGTGCCGGAACCGAGTGCCGCGGTTGGTGCGATCGCGCGCAATCCACCACGCGCCATGATATCGATGGGTCTCGATCCTACGCCGAGAGCTTCGCGAATGGTTACAAAGGCGTCTGAATCTGTGCCTGTTCTAATGACAATGTCCCTTGGACCATCGCAGGTAATGTTGGGGCCGAGCCAATTGCGAAAGCTCTGACGAAAATCGACAGACAGATTGTTTGTACCTGCTACGGTGACAACTTTGCTAGCTACAGCAGCGATAGCTCTGCATTCATCTTTTGTAATGGGTTGTTGAGCTGCGGCACTCGGTGCGGTTGCTGCGGCCGTCGTCGGAGGGCCGGCCGCTTGCTCAGCGCGTTGTTGTGCGGCTGCGCCAATCGATGATGCCGCGAGCAATGTTGCGGCGGTAGTTGTCGCGAGCGCAGCCTTGCGAATGGTTGAGCCGATGGACATCGTCATGATTGTTGCTCTTGTCGAAGTCATGATCTCCCTCATTCGATGCGTGTTCGGTTTAAGTCAAATCCTCATGAATACTTCGGAACGTCAGTAAATATACATATCTGTGGGTGAAATCAAAAGTATATAATGAAACATTATTGCTCATAAAGTTGCA
>RXJK01000161.1:0-204 GCA_003963125.1 Hyphomicrobiales bacterium | reverse complement strand
TTTGCGTGCTACGGAAGGGGTCGTTGCGGTCAAGAAACGTGCCGAACTATTTTAAGTTGCGCGATATATTACTGATAAGAAAAGACTTTTCCGAATGAAACATTATGAGCAATTCTGATGCATCTCTGTTCAGCATCCGTGGTCTTGGGCGCAAGTATCTGAACCAGGCCGAGCGGCATCAGGTCCTTGGTGCGGCCAGACAAC
>RXJK01000078.1 GCA_003963125.1 Hyphomicrobiales bacterium | reverse complement strand
CTATTTCTGCGCGTTGCGGTGGGGCGATCCGAATACGTGGATCCCGGTCGCGTTCCTAGGCGCGGCCGCGGTCTCAGGCGTGGTTGCGGCGTTCGCGCATCCGCAGGTCGCGGAGCGGACCGTGTGTGCTGCGACCGGCCTTGTGTTGCTTCTCCAGCCCTTGTTGCGCCTCGTGAGTGGCGGTGCCGGCTGGATCGAAAGCCTGTCGGACGGCCACGTGGGCATCGTGGCGATGGATTGCATGATGCTCGTGGGCGGCCTGGCGTGCCTTACCCCGTTGCTTCTCCTCCTTATCAGGACGCCGCGCGCGTTGCGCTTTGCCGAGGCTGGTGAATGAGCGGCGCACTAGTCGGATTGGCGGCGGCGATCGTCACTGCGATCGTGGTCTGCCTGCTCGCGCTGAGTGACGGGAAGCGACGCAGCGTGCGGCAGATCTCGGTCGCGCGCGTGCTTGCGCTTGTCGCAGCGTTCGCGCCGGCCATCTGGGCCGCCATGCACGGCGCGGCCGCGTTCCTCATCTGGCTCGGGGCGTCATCGGTCCTGTCCTGGTTCGCGACGCTCGCCGTCAACGCCCGCCGCCGCGCGGATTAAGATCCACCTCGGCTGCGGATCAGCGTTCTCGCACTCATCCTGTCATCCCGGACGGTGCGCAGCACCGATCCGGGACCCAGTGCCGAGGGCACATCCGTTGCCCCTGGCTCCCGGCGCTACGCGCTTCGCGCCCCGGCCGGGATGACAAGGAGGCACGCGGGCTGTGATCTCAACGACGACGTCGCTGACGACGCCCCGGTAGCTCCGAGCGGTGCAACCCCGCGCGTCGCGAAGAGCATTGGCGCAGCGGATCACCACAACGCATCTGCACGATAGGAACAATCGCGGGGCTTGACAGGGCGCGGCGATCGCGACCACCTTCTCGTCTCAACGATCAGCACGCTTTGTTTCGATGGATGAAACAATAAAAGACAACGCCGAGAAGTCGCCCGTGCACAAGGCGCTGCGCCTGCTGTCGCACATCGCGCAGAGCCGCGAGCCCGTGACGCTCGCCGACCTGTCGCGCGCGCTACGCCTGCCGAAGCCCACGACCTACCGGCTGGCCCAAGCCCTCGAGTACGCCGGGTTCCTGCAGAAGGACCCCTTGAACAAGCGCTATCTGGTCGGCGCACTGTTCGAGGAGATCTCGCTCTCGGCTATGCGCAACGGCGTGAGCCACAGCGCGCGGCGCCTGATGCTGAACGAACTCGCGGAGCGTATCGGCGCGCGCATCAATCTCGCGGTCGTCAAGTCCGGACGGCTGCTGCTCGTCGAATGGGTGGAATCCACGTCCCCCCTGCGCATCGATCTGCGGCCGGAGACGCACATTCCGGTGCACTGCAGCGCCAGCGGCAAGCTGCTCGTCGCATTCGGCCCGCCGCGCATGCAGGAGGTTCTGCTGCGCGCCGCTCCGTTCGAGGCGAAGACCAAGAAGACCATCACGACCGCGCGCGCGATGACGCGCGAACTCGACGAGATCCGCCGGCGCGGCCATGCCGAGGACAACGAGGAATTCCTGACGGGCGTGAACTGCCTCGCGGTGCCGATCCGCAATGCGTCCGGCGATGTCATCGCGGGGCTCGCGGCCATGGCACCGACAACGAGCCTGCCGCTGCCGGCGCTGCGCCGTCGCATTCCTGATCTGATGGCCTGCGCGGAGCGCATCACGGCGGAGATCGCGGCCACGCCCACGGGCGTAGGACGGCCGAAGCGCGTAGCGCCAGCTACTCAAGAAGAACAAGCAAGCCAAAAGGGACGGAAGACGCTCGAGGAGGACGCGGCCTAGCGCTCACCTTTCATCCCCACGCAACGAGATGCCCAACCCGGCCGCGAGGCGCGGGATCGGCTCACGTGTACCCACTGATCTGCATCGCATGAAAGAGCCCATGGACCTCACGCATCAAGACGTTCGCGACATCCTGAAGATCATCGACAGTGCCGAGCATCTGAACGAGATCGAACTGGCCATGGGCGGCTTCCGGCTGCACGTCGTGCGGGGCGCGGCGGGTGGCGCATCTCTGGCGCGGTCGGGCCATGTGGTAGCGGGGCCAGCGACTGCAGCCCCGGCGCACGCACCGTCGCCCGTCTCTCCTGCACCGGCAGCCGATCCCGCAAGCCAGGCCGTGCCGGCGGGGATCGTCGCCATCCGCGCACCGATGCTCGGCACCTTCTACCGCGCGCCGGCGCCGAACGAGCGGCCGTTCGTCGAAGTGGGCCAGCGCGTCAAGGCCGACGACACGGTGTGCATGATCGAGGTCATGAAGCTGTTCAATTCCATCCGCGCCGGTGTCGACGGAACCGTCGTGAAGATCTGCGCCGATAACGCGGCGATGGTGGAGTTCAACCAGGTGCTGGTGCACGTGAAGCCCGACTAGCAACTCCTTCAGCTGGCCCTGAATTCCATGTCGAAACCCTTCAAGCGCATCCTGGTGGCGAACCGCGGCGAGATCGCGGTGCGCATCGTGCGCGCCTGCCAGTCGCTCGGAATCGAGACCGTCGTCGCGACCTCGGATGCGGATCGCGACACGCTTGCAGCCCGGATGGCGACGCGGGCGGTGTGCGTCGGTCCCGCGCCGTCCCGCGACAGCTATCTGCGCCCCGAACTGCTCGTGATGGCCGCGAAGGGCACCGGCTGCGAAGCCATTCACCCCGGGTACGGCTTCCTCTCGGAACGGGCCGCGTTCTCGCGGATGTGCGCGGAGAACGAGATCACCTTCATCGGCCCGGCCCCGCAAGCGATCGAGGCTATGGGCGACAAGATCTCGGCGGTCAATCTCGCGGTCGAAGCCGGGGTGCCGCGCGTGCCGGGCTCGGGCCGGATCGCGGACGTGAGCGAAGCGCGCGCCTTCACGAAGCGACACGGTTTTCCGGTGCTGATCAAGGCGAGTGCCGGCGGGGGCGGCCGCGGCATGCGCATCGTGCGCAGCGCTGCAGAGCTGGAACCGGCCCTTTCAGCGGCGGCGGCGGAAGCCAAGGCCGCCTTCGGCGATGATGCGCTCTACATGGAGAAGTTCATCGAGCGCGCGCGACACATCGAGATCCAGGTTCTCGGCGACGCGCACGGCAACGTCGTGCATCTGGGCGAGCGCGACTGCTCCACCCAGCGCCGGCATCAGAAGCTCATCGAGGAGGCCACCTCGCCCGCCGTCGATGCGGCGCTGCGGGAAGAATTGGCGCAGGCCTCTGTGCGCCTCGCGCGGCTCGTGCGCTACGAAGGCGCCGGCACCGTCGAGTTCGTGTTCGATGAAGATGCGCGGGCCTGGTACTTCCTGGAGATGAACACCCGCATCCAGGTCGAGCATCCGGTCACCGAGGTGATCACGGGCCGCGACCTCGTCGTCGAACAGATCAACGTCGCGGCGCGCGCGCCGATCTCCTTCGCGCAATCCGCCGTCGCGTTCGACGGGCACGCCATCGAATGTCGCGTGAATGCCGAGGATGCGGCGCAGGGGTTTGCGCCGAACCCGGGCCGGCTCACCCTCTGGGAGCCTCCCCGCATGGAAGGTGTCCGCATCGATACGCACTGCTATCCGGGATATCTCGTGCCGCCCTTCTATGACTCGCTGCTGGCCAAGGTCATCGCGCACGGCCGCACGCGCGAGGAAGCCATCGACCGCATGGTGACGGCGCTTTCGCGCTTCCGTGTCGAGGGTATCGCGACAACCATCCCCTTCCACATCGCCGTGCTCGGGCATCCCGACTTGAAGGCCGCCCGCGTCACGACGCGCTGGGTGGAAGAGACGTTCCTCAAGGCGTGGCAGGCACCCACGCAGGCAAAGGCATCCGCATGACCACGCACGCTGCCAACGGCATGTTCTCCGGCCGGACCGTCATCGTCACCGGGGGCGCTGCGTCGCTCGGGCTCGCCATCTCCACGGATCTCGCCGCCCGAGGTGCCAATGTCGTGGTCGCGGACCGTGACGGCGTCGCGGCAAAGCGGGTCGCGGAGAGCCTCGCGGCGAACGGAGGCCGCACCTTGCCCGTCGAAGTGGACGTGACGGACAGCCGCGCGCTCGAACGCATGACGGCGGCCGTCATCGAGCGCTTCGGCCAGATCGACGGCCTCGTCAACAACGCCGGCATCCTCGGACCCATCAAGCCGATGTGGGAGACGACGGATGCCGAGATCGACCGGGTCTACGGCCTCAACGTCAAGGCGGTCTACGCCGCGACGCGCCTCGTCGTACCGCACATGATGAAGAGGAAGCGCGGGGCCATCGTCACGATCGCGTCCGTCGCGGGCAAGGACGGGCCCAAGGACCTTTCCATCTATGCGTCGAGCAAGGCCGCGGTGATCGGCTTCACCAAGTCGTGGGCAAAGGAACTGGCGCCGCACGGTGTGCGCGTCAACTGCGTCTCGCCCTCGCTGATCCAGTCGACGGGCATGCAGGGCGAGATGCCCGACTGGTTCAGCAAGGACAGCGTGAGCCGCATCCCCATGGGACGCGCCGCGACGGCTGCGGAAGTCGCCAACATCGTGGCGTTCCTGCTGTCCGACGAGGCGAGCTTCGTCGTCGGCGCCTGCTACGACGTCAGCGGCGGCCGGGCGAGCTACTAGGAGGCCTTGGCGATGGCAGATACCTCGGCAGCAGCGGCCCTCGAGATCGCTCCGGCGGCGCCGCGCGAGCGCAAGGGCCTGCGCATCGCGCTGTGGAACGTGGTGTCGCTGCTGGTCGCACTCCTTGTCTGGCAGGGCGTCTCGATGCTGCTCGCCTCGCCCTTCTTTCCCGGCCCGTTGAAGATCTACGATGCGTTCGTGCAGCTCGCGACGCGCGGCGACGTGACCGGCAACTCGCTGTGGACGCACGCCTGGGTCAGCATCCAGCGCGTGCTCGTTGGCTTCGGGCTCGGCGTGCTGTTCGGCGTGCCGCTCGGGTTGCTGATGGGCCTCTACCCCCGGCTCTATGCCAGCACGCGCTCCATCATCGAACCGTTCCGGTTCATCCCGCCCATCGCCTGGATCCCGCTCGCGATCATCTTCTTCTCCGGCCTCACGCGCTTCGCCTTCCTGATCTTCCTCGGCGCCTTCTTCCCCGTCTTCACGTCGACGCTGGTGGGCGTTGCCCGCGTCGAGCCGATCCATCGCAAGGTCGGCGTGGTGCATGGCGCGAGCAAGCTCTGGATCCTGCGCCACGTCGTTGTGCCGACGGTGCTGCCCGACATCATGGCCGGCATGCGCGTTGGCCTCGGCACCGCGTGGCTCACCATCGTGGCAGCAGAGCTCGCCGGCGGCATCTCGACCGGGCTCGGGCGCATGATGGTGAACTATGCCGAACTCCTGCAGGTCCCGCACGTCATCGTGGGCATGCTCCTCATCGGCCTCATCGGCTTTCTCATGAACGAGATCCTTCTCCTCATCGAGAAGCGTCTCTTCCGCTGGCGCTGGAGCGTGAGCCTTTAATGCAGCAGAAGACCGACGCCACGCCTGCGCGCCCCAAGGTCGAAGTCGACACGTCGCACCGCTATGGCGACCTCGTCGTGCACGAGAAGATCCGCTTCGACGTGCACCCCAACGAGTTCGTGTGCATCTGCGGCCCGTCGGGCTGCGGGAAGACCACTCTCCTTGATACGCTCGCCGGGATCCTGAAGCCGACGTCGGGCCACGTGCTGATCGACGGGGAGACGGCCAATCCGAAGCGTCAGAGCATCTCGTTCGTCTTCCAGGAGCCCTCGACGTTTCCCTGGCTCACCGTGCGGCAGAACGTTGCAACAGGGCTCGCTATTCGCGGCACACAGCGAGCCGAAATCGACCGGCGGGTCGATGAGATCCTGGAGGTCGTCGGCCTGAAGGGTGCCGAGGCCTTCTATCCCTACCAGATCTCGGGCGGCATGAAGCAGCGGGTCGCCATCGCGCGCGCCTTTGCTACCGACGCCGACCTCATCCTCATGGACGAACCCTTCGTCAGCCTCGACCAGCCGACGCGCGAGCGCATGCAGCAGGAGGTGCTCGACATCTGGCGCCGCCGGCGGCGCACGGTGATTTTCGTCACGCATAATCTCGAGGAGGCCGTCTTCCTCGCCGATCGCATCATCGTGCTTTCGGCGAAGCCCGGCCGCGTCGTCGCCGACCTGCCCGTGCGGCTGCCGCGGCCGCGGGATCAGTTGTCACCGGATTTCATGGAGCTTCGGGCGCGCTGCATGGCGCACTTGCATCCGCGAGCGGCCGGAGCGCCCGTCACGTCAAGTTGAGCCGAGGCCCCGGCCATACACAACAAGGGCCCTGACCGGAGGAGGAACCCCATGCCAACCAGACGTAAAGTGATCAAGACCCTCGGTGCCGTCGCCGCGGCGCCGGCCATCGCCACCCTTGGAACCATCCACGCCCGAGCCCAAGGCACCAAGGTCGTGCGCCTCGCCGACCAGAGCGGATCTGAAGTGGACTATGCCGCCGTCTGGGTCGCCGAACTCAACGGCGAATACGAGAAGGAAGGCATCAAGATCGACCGCAAGACCTACGCCAACGGACCATCGGCGCTGCTCGACATCAACAACCTCGACGCCGTGATGGCCGCGATCGTGCCGTTCATGCAGTACGTGGCGCGCGGCGGCGACATCCGCATCGTCATGTCGGTGACGAAGGGCAATGCACCGATCGTTGGCCGCAAGCAGTACAAGTCCGTCAAGGACCTCAACGGCAAGAAGGTCGGCACGCCCGGCATCGGCACCATCCATGATGCCGTGCTCGGCTACATCCAGCAGACCGAGAACATCAAGTTCGAGCACGTGCCGGCGAAGATCACCGATGTCGCCGTGATGATCCAGAAGGGTGAAGTGGAAGCCTTCATCGGCTGGGAGCCGGCGTCGGCGGCGGCCATCGCGCAGGCGCCCGACGTGCTGCATTACATCCAGCGCCTGCCGCCGGTTCCGAACTCGGAGAGCCTGCAACTTGCGTTCACGCCTGGCTTCGTCAAGAGCGACCCCGAGACCGTGACGAAATTCGTGCGCGCGACGCTGCGCGGCATCGAATGGATCAAGGCCAACGGCAACGAGAAGACGGCCGAAATGGTCGCCCGCAAGATGAACGACCCGAAGGCGGCCAAAGTCAATCTGGACGCACTCGGCTCGGTCGATCTGACGAAGCCGCGCCTCGACATGCCGTCGACGAAGCTCTGGCTCAGCACCATCGCCAAGCAGGGCAAGATCGACGACACGTTCGTCAAGGACGCGGAAGGCTGGGTGAACAAATACCTCGACTACTCTTTCCTCGATAAGGCCGAGAAGTCCCTCTGACGACGACACTGCCGCGGCACGGGACCTGCGTTCCGTGTCGCCCATCACTTCCGTAAATTCCGAGGACCCCATGCGCGAAATTCCCGTCGTCGACACTACCCTGCGCGATGCCCACCAGTGCCTGTGGGCCACGCGCATGACGACGGCGCACATGCTCCCCGTGGCCGAGAAGATGGACAACATCGGCTACCAGCGCATCGATCTCGCCGGTACCATCCAATTCGACGTTTGCATTCGCTATCTCAAGGAGAACCCGTGGGAGCGCATGCGCCTGATGCGGCAGAGGATCACCAAGACGCCGCTGTCCTCGTTCACGCGGTCAAAGAACCTCGTCAGCTTCGATACGGTGCCCGACGACGTCGTCGCGCTGTGGGTTGAGCGGCTCGTGGCCAACGGCTTTCGCGAAATCGGCAGCTTCGACGGGCTCAACGACGTCGACAACATGCTGGCGACGCTCGACATCGCGCGCAAGCTCGGCGTGAAGACATTCGGCGCGCTGTCCTACTGCCTGTCGCCGGTCCATACGGACGAGTTGTACGTCAAGACCGCGAAGGATCTCGTCAAGCGCGGCAAGGTCGACGCGATCTGGCTCAAGGATGCCGGCGGGCTGCTCACGGTCGACCGCATCCGCACGCTGGTTCCGGCCGTGAAGAAGGTGATCGGCAATATCCCGCTCGAATTGCACAGTCACTGCATGACGGGGCTCGCGCCGCTCGTGTACCTCGAAGGCATCAAGGCCGGCGCCGACCGCATCCACGCCTCCATCGCGCCGCTGGCGAACGGGAATGCGCAGCCGGCCGTGCAGTCGATGGCGTCAAACCTGCGCGGCATGGGCTTCTCCGTCCCGGTCGACGACGGCCTCATCGACGAGGTGAGCGAGCACTTCCGCCGCATCGCGGAAGTCGAGGGCAAGCCCATGGGCACGCCGCAGGAGTACGATGCCTTCCACTACGAGCATCAGGTGCCGGGCGGCATGATGTCGAACTTCCGCCAGCAGCTCGCGCAGGCGGGGCTCTCGCATCTCTTCCAGAAGCTGCTCGAGGAGGTGGCGCGCGTGCGCACCGAGCTCGGCTATCCGATCATGATCACGCCCTTCGCGCAGCTCGTCGGCACGCAGGCGGTGCTCAACGTGGTGCAAGGCGAGCGCTACAAGACGGTGCCCGACGAGATCAAGAAGTACGCTCTCGGCTACTACGGCCGACTGCTCGCGCCCGTGGCGCCGGACGTGCTCGACCGCATCGTCGCCAACGGCTCGCCCAAGATTGCGTTGAAGCCGCAGCCCCTACCGCCAGCAGTCGAGAAGCTGCGCAAGGAATATCCCAACGCGAGCGACGACGAGCGCGTGCTGCGCTTCATGTTCGCCGGCAACCAGATGGACGAGATGCTGGCCGCGGGCCCGATGAAGACGGACTACGTGTTCGAGAAGCCGCTCGTGACGCTGGTGCGGGAATTGGCCGAGCGCAAGATCACGCGCGTCAGCTTCACCCGCGTGGCCTGACACATCCGGAGCGCCCATGACGCAAGCCGCCCAGCTTCCCCTGCCCGATGCGGCCGCGACGCGCCGGCTTTTCAACCTTACCGGACAAACTGCGCTCGTCACAGGCGGCGGATCGGGTCTCGGCCGCGCGATGGCCTGGGGCTTCGCGTGCTACGGGGCCAACGTCGTCATTCTGGACCGGGACGCGGGGGCCGCATCCGCGTGCGTCGACGAGATTGCGCGCGGGACGGGCTGCAAGGGATGGGCCTTCAGGTGCGATGTGAGCGACGAGGCGGCCGTCGCCGAGGCGGTCGCGGCGGCGCTCGGCGCTTCGGCGCGGATTGACATTCTCGTCAACAATGCCGGCCACAACATCCGCAGGCCGCTGCTCGACTACACGCTCGCCGAATTCGACTCGCTGCATGAGGTGCACGTGCGCGGGACTTTCCTCATGACGCGCGCGGTGGGGAAGCACATGCTGGCGCGGGGTTCCGGCGCGATCATCAACATCGCCTCAATGCTCGGCCACGTCGCGGCGCCGCGTGTCGCTCCCTATGCGGCGGCGAAGGCCGCCATCATCCAGCTCACGAAGGTGCTGTCGCTGGAACTTGCGCCGCATGTGCGGGTGAATGCCATCGCGCCGGGCTACATCGATACGCCTTTGACGCGCCAGCACGCCCCCGAGATCCGCCAGCGCATCATGGACACCGCTCCGCTCGGACGGTTCGGCGAGGCGTCGGAGTTGATCGGCCCTGCCCTTTTCCTCGCCTCGTCCGCCTCAAGCTTCGTGACGGGCACCTCGCTCCTCGTTGATGGCGGCTGGACGGCGAAGTAAGGGGGCTAGCCCCCTGCCTGACTGCGAGCCGGCGAAAACGTGCACTCAGCGGCTCGCATACTCCTCTCTTTCTGCATCCCCGGCCGAGCGCAGCGAGAGCCGGGGTCTTTATCCGCCAGATCATGCCGAGAGCTGAAAGATCCCGGATAGCCGTGCTGCGCACGGCTTCCGGGAAGGCACATTGGAGGGTAGTGCGTGCCGTCTCTGGCGGCGCAAGAGGCTGATGCAAATTCTGGCTCACGCGAAGCGGAGGCGCTGGCCGATGCCGAGCTTCTTGGCTTTCGTCAGCATGGCGTGGCCGAGGGCGATGTCGCTCAGGGACAGGCCGCGATGCCAGAAGAGGATAGTCTCGTCATCGCGCTCGCGCCCGGGCTTCTTGCCGGCGACGATCTGGCCGAATTCTGCGTGCAGCGTCTTTTGCGACAGGCGGCCGGTATCGACGTGGGCCCGCAGCGCGCCCATGGGGCCGACGCCGACCTGGCCCCAGTCGTCGACGATCAGCTTCGACATGATATCGGTCAGCGACAATTCCACCGCGCTGTTGGTGCCGTAGGGCATGACGAGCGCGCCCTTCTTGATCCACTCCGTCTTGAGCAAGGGCTCGGGCTTGGTCAGGCGCGAGGCTTCGACGACGATGTCGGAGTTGCGAATGCATTCCTCCCACGTATCCACCGAGCGCACCGGCCGGCCGAGATCTTGTGTCAGCCTTTCGGCCAGCGCATCGCGGCTCTCGGCGCGGCGGGAGTGGATCTTGATTTCGTCGAACTGGAAGAGGCCGGCGAGGAGACGAATGTTCCAGTAGGCGGTGCCGCGGGCGCCGATGTGGCCCAGTACGCGGCTGTCCTTGCGTGCGAGATACTTGCCGCCAATGGCCGTCACCGCGCCGGTGCGCATGTCGGTGATGGACGTGGCATCGAGGATCGCGGCGGGCATGCCGGTCTTGGGATTGAACAGGTTCAGAATGGCCATCTCCGACGGCAGGCCGACCTTGTAGTTGTCGTAGTAGTCGCCGACGATCTTCACGCCGGCCGCGTTGATGGGCGCGCCGATGTAGCCGCGCAGCACGTTGAAATGCCCGTGCACCTTGGCGTCCGGAACGAGATGCATGCGCGGCTCGATGACCGTTTCGCCGCGCCCCTGCGCGCCGAGGCTCGTCTCGATGGCGTTTCTTATCTCGTCATCAGTGAGACCGAGTGCCTCGATATCGGGCCCGTTGAGGAAATCGACGTAGATCGGCGGCATTTTTTGCATTCGGCGGATGGTCCCTTCGCTGGATCGGTGCGTGAGTAAACGGCGCAGTCGTAAGCGTGGCAATCGAAATCGTGGCGCGCAGGTCTGCCGCGCGGAAGCCGGCGCTGACTTGCGGGGCACGAACTCGCTCCGATCGAGTCTCGCTCTTCTGACCCGCAAACCGACTTTCATCCCGGTGCTCGTCACCGGGATCCACCCATCCGCAAGCAGCGCAGCACGTGGCGGAGCGGGCCCCGGAAATGCGTGCCGGGGCGAAAGACATGGGGAGGCGGCTTCTGAACAAACCTGTCATCCAGGACGGTGCGGAGCACCGATCCGGGACCCAGAGGCAACGGGCTCGACCTTGGCCCCTGGGTCCCGGCGCTGCGCGCTGACGCGCTTGGCCGGGATGACACAAGAGGGGATGATCGCTCTGCTCCGTATTCGTGGGGCGGTGTCGATGATGCCCTCAACGGAAGCTGAACGCTCCCGTTGCAAAGCGCGAACTCTGCTCTCCGCGCGCAACCGCGCTCGGCTCCAGCACCTCGCCATGCACGCCGCGGATCATTCCGCCTAGCGCCAGCGGAGCTGCGGGCGTTTCTCTTACGGCAGCGCTGGCGTCGCAACTGACGGTGAGCGGAACCCGGACCGTGCGTGCGCGTTCCCCGCAGCGGTGGACGTGAAACTGTATGGGATCGTACAGACTGGGGTCACGGATGCAGCCGCGAAGCTCAAGCCGCGCCCGCGCGGGCCGGCGTGGGAACAAGACAGGGTGGCGTGTGCCGTGCGTCCGTTTCGGACGCGCGTCGACGCGCGCCTTGCGCCCTTGGGCGAAGCGTTCGGCGCAAAGGCCCGGGAGGCCAGGTGGCGCACCCCGCTAATCTTTCCGCGTGCGAGGACGAACCGATCCACATCCCCGGCAGCATCCAGCCGCACGGGGCGCTGTTGGTCGTCGATTCGGCAACGGGCACCGTCTTGCAGGCAGCGGTCGGCGATGCCGCGCTACGCCAGCATTGGAAGCGCGTGGAAGGAGCGCCCGTTGCGCGCCTTCTTGCCGAAGGGACCTCGCGCCCCATCGACGACCTGCTTGCGCTCGCGCCCGACGACGGCAGCGCGCACCTCGCCCTTCTCAATTTCGACGGTGCCCGGTTCCAACTGGTGGGGCACCGGCGGGACGATTGCCTCGTCCTGGAACTGGAGCGTGCCGACGAGGACGAGCCCGTCTCCCTCGATGCGGTCTACCCGCACGTGCGTCGCTTCCTCGAGACCGTCCAGCACGCGCACGCGATCGACGACCTGCTGCAGGCGGCCGTGGAGGAGATCTACGGGCTGACGCGGCTCGACCGCGTGCTCGTCTACCGCTTCGATGCGGACTGGAACGGCGAGGTCATCGCCGAGCGCACCAACGATCGGCTGCCCTCCTATCTCGGCCTGCACTTCCCGGCGAGCGACATCCCGGCGCAAGCGCGCGACCTCTACACCCGGAACCGGCTGCGGCTCATCGCCGACGCGAATTACACGCCGGCCGTCATCACCCCTCCGCACAACCCGCGCACGGGACGGCCGGTCGATCTCACCGCCGCGGTGCTGCGCAGCGTGTCACCGGTGCATCTCGAATACATGCGCAACATGGGCACGATGGCCTCGTTCTCCATCTCGCTGCTGCGCGAGGAACGGCTGTGGGGGCTCATCTCGTGCCACCATCGCGATCCTGCGCGCGTGCCCTATCACGTGCGCACGGCGTGCGATTTCATCGGCCAGATCCTGTCCATGCAGCTTGCCGCCAAGGATGCGCAGGCGCGGATGGAGCATCGCCACGCCCTGCGCGCCGTGCAATCCCGGCTGCTGGCGCGCATGGCCGGCGCCGACCACTTCGTCAAAGGTCTCCTCGACGGCGATCAGGATCTCCTGTCGCTCGCCAATGCCAGCGGCGCCGCCATCGTTACCGGCTCGGAGATCGAGGCGATCGGCGAGCACCCGGGGATCGACGCCATCCACAGCATCGTGCATTGGCTGTCCCGGCAGCGGCGCGAAGACCTGTTCGTCACCGATCGGCTCGCCAAGGTTCTGCCGGGGGCGGAGCACTTCAAGGACACGGCGAGCGGCGTGCTCGCCATCTCGATCTCGCAGCTTCACGACCGGTACGTGTTGTGGTTCAGGCCGGAGATCACGCGGACCATCACGTGGGGCGGGGAGCCCGGCAAGCTGCAGGCGGCCAATCCCGACAGCGGGCGGCTGCATCCGCGCAAATCGTTCGCAGCCTGGAACGAGATCGTGCGCCTGCGCTCCAAGCCCTGGGATCAGGTCGAGATCGATGCCACGGCAGAGCTGCGCACGGCGATCGTCGACATCGTGCTGCGCAAGGCGGAGGAAACGGCGGCCCTCTCCGAGCGGCTGACCAGCATCAACAAGGAACTCGAGGCCTTCTCCTATTCGGTGAGCCACGATCTCAGGGCGCCGTTCCGTCACATCGTCGGCTACGCGCAGCTTCTCAAGAAGCACGAGGGCGAGCGGCTGACCGAGCGCGGCGACCGCTACATCGCGACGATCGTGGAATCCGCCATCGCGGCTGGGCAGCTCGTCGACGACCTCCTCAGCTTCTCGCAGATGGGCCGCGCCACGCTGCACGAGGTGGCGGTCGACATGAAGGGGCTCGTCGAGAGCGTACGGGCTTCGCTGCAGGTGGAAGGCGGGCGGGAGATCACCTGGCGCATCGGGGCGCTGCCCGTCGTCAGGGGCGATCCGATGATGCTGCGCCTGGCGCTGCAGAACCTGATGGACAACGCGATCAAGTTCACGCGCGACCGGCCGGATCCCGTCATTTCCATCGCGGCCCGCAGGGAACCGGGCGAAATCGTCTTCACGGTCGCGGACAACGGCATCGGCTTCGACATGGCCTACGTCGGAAAGCTGTTCGGGGTGTTCCAGCGCCTGCATCGGCCGGAGGAGTTCCAAGGCACCGGGATCGGCCTTGCCAATGTCCGGCGGATCATCGAGCGGCATCGGGGGCGCACGTGGGCCGAAGGCAAGCTCGGCGAGGGGGCGCAGTTTCATTTCTCGCTCCCAATCGACAATGAGGATTAGCCCATGGCAGAGCTGAAACCGATCCTCCTCGTAGAGGACAGTCCCAAGGATGTGGAGCTGACGCTCGCGGCGCTCGAGCAGTGCCAGCTCGCCAACAGCGTCGTCGTCGTGCGCGATGGCGCAGAGGCGCTCGACTATCTCTATGCGCGCGGCGACTACGCCAATCGGGCGGCGGGCGAACCGGCCGTCGTGCTGCTCGACCTCAAGCTGCCGAAGGTCGACGGCCTCGAGGTGCTCGAGATCGTGAAGCGCGACGCGCTGCTGCGGCATACGCCGGTGGTGATGCTGACCTCGTCGCGGGAAGAGCGCGACCTCGTTCGCAGCTACAGCCTCGGCGTCAATGCCTTTGTCGTGAAGCCCGTCGAGTTCGAGCAGTTCTTCGAGGCGATCCGCGATCTCGGCATGTTCTGGGCGGTGCTGAACGAGCCACCCCCGCGAGGCTACAACGGCGGGGGCACGACGTGACGAGCGTCCTGAAGCGGATCTCGAAGCGGCCGCTGCGCATCCTCCACGTCGAGGACGATCCGCTGGACGGGGAACTCGTCTCGGAGGTCATCGCGCGCGACGACCTGGAGACGCAGATTACCCGCGTGTGGTCGCGGGCCGACTTCGAGGCGAAGCTCGGCGCCGGCCGGTTCGATGTCATCCTGTGCGACTTCCAGCTGCCCTCCTTCGATGGCGCGACGGCCCTCGACATCGCCAAGGCGGCGGCGCCCGAAGTCCCCTTCATCTTCGTCTCGGGCGCGCTCGGAGAGGAGGCCGCCGTCGAAGCCATGCGCAACGGCGCGACGGACTACGTCGTCAAGCAGCGGCTCGACCGGCTCCCGCAGGTGATGCTGCGGGCCCTGAAGGAAGCGGCCGAGCGATCCGAACGGCGTCGGGCCGAGAGCGAGCTCCTCAAGGAGAAGCGGCGGCTCGAAGTGCTGAACCGGACGGGCGCCGTGCTCGCGGGGGAATTGGACCTCGACCGGCTGGTGCAGCTCGTCACCGACGCCGGTGTGGAATTGAGCGGCGCCGAATTCGGTGCGTTCTTCTACAACGTCATCGGTGAAAGCGGCGACGCCTACATGCTGTTTGCGCTCTCGGGGGCTTCGCGCGCTGCATTCGAAGGGTTCCCGATGCCGCGGGCCACGGCGGTTTTCCAGCCCACCTTCAACGGCGTCGGGATCGTGCGGTCGGGCGACATTACGGCCGATCCGCGCTATGGCCGCAGCCTGCCTCATCGTGGCATGCCTCCGGGCCATCTACCGGTGCGAAGCTACCTCGCCGTTCCCGTGACCTCGCGCGCCGGCGACGTGCTCGGCGGGCTGTTCTTCGGCCACAGCGAGCCGGACATGTTCGAGGAGGAGCACGAGGCGCTGCTTGCCGGCATCGCCGGCCAGGCCGCCATCGCCATCGACAACGCGCGCCTCTTCAAGGCCGCGCAGAAGGAGATCGCGGAGCGCACGCGGGCGGAAGCCGCGTTGCGGGACAGTGAGACGCGCCTTCTCGGCATCACGAATTCCGTGGACCAGATGATCTGGTCCTGCCGCGCGGACGGCTTCCACGACTACTTCAACGACCGCTGGTACGAGTTCACGGGACTGGACCGGGGGGCGAGCGACGGGCGCGGCTTCATCGACGCCATCCACCCCGACGACCGGGCGGCGGCACTCGACACGTGGGGCGTCTCGCTCGCGACCGGCGCGCCCTATCGCAACGAACTGCGCCTGCTGCATCAGAAGGAAGGCGGCTACCGATGGGTGCTGGCTCGCGCACAGGCGGTGCGCGACGAGCACGGCACCATCGCGCGCTGGTTCGGCACCTGCACCGACATCCAGGAAATCGTGGAGGCGCGCGAAGTCATCGCCCGCTCCCGCGAGCAGCTCGAACGGGAAGTCGAGGCGCGCACGGCGGAACTGCTTAAGGCGGAAGAGCAGGTGCGCCAGCTGCAGAAGATGGAAGCCGTGGGGCAGGTCACCGGCGGCATCGCGCACGACTTCAACAACATGATGGCCGTCGTGATCGGCGGCTTGAACCTGCTGCAGCGGCGGCTGTCGCGCGGCGAGCGCGACGTCGGACAGTACGTGGATGCGGCGATGGACGGCGCCAAGCGCGCGGCTGCCCTGACGCAGCGCCTCCTTGCCTTCACCCGCCAGCAGCCGCTTGCGCCGCAGGTGATCGAACCCAATGCGCTGGTGCGGGAGATGGGTGAGATGCTGCCGCGCGTGCTGGGCGAGCCGGTGCAATTCACCCTCAAGCTCAATCCGGAGGTCTGGCGCCTGCGCGCCGACAGGGTGCAGCTCGAAAGCACCATTCTCAACCTGTCGGTCAACGCGCGCGATGCCATGCCCCAGGGCGGCCGGCTCGTCATCGAGACCGACAACAGCCGCATCGAC
>RXJK01000328.1 GCA_003963125.1 Hyphomicrobiales bacterium | reverse complement strand
GAAGCGATTGAAGAGATCGTCCTCGGGCCCGAACACGACCGACGGCTTGAGGATCACGGCCTCCGGGAAGGCCTTGAGCACGGCACGCTCGCCGGCGGCCTTGGTGCGGGCATAGCTCGAGTTGGAGCGGGGCGAGGCGCCGAGCGCCGACACGTGCACGAGATGCCTGGCGCCGGCGGCCATGGCAGCTTGGGCGACCGCTTCGGCGCCCTTCACGTGCAGGGCCTCGAACGACTGCGCGCCCGAACTTGCGAGCACCGCCACGAGGTTGACCACGGCTTCGGCACCGTCGACCGCGGCCCTGATGGACTCCGGATAGCGGATGTTGGCCTGCACGGGGAACACCTGGCCCACGGCGCCCATGGGCTGCACGTAGCCCGCGAGATCGGGCCGGCGCACGGCGACCCGGACGCGCCAGCCGTCCCGGCACAGGGCGCGGACCACGTGCCGGCCGATGAAGCCCGAACCGCCGAAGACCGTGACGAGACTGCCTTTTTCCAGACGTGCGATCATGCCGCCCCCCGAAGATCAGCGGCCCGCGCGAGGCGCGCGCGGGCAAAAGCCGCCGCGAGCAATAGCGCCCGCTGCCCCGGCTGTGAAGGCGGGGCGCACAGAAGCCGCAGGTTTCGGGTGGGAAGGCCCCGCCCGTGGCCGGCCCCTACAATAGACGCGGGCCGCAATTGACAAGGACCCCGACGCGCCCTAACCAGAGGCCCCGATCGTTCCGGAGCCTGCCCAGGTGGCGGAATTGGTAGACGCACTAGTTTCAGGTACTAGCGCCGCAAGGCGTGAAGGTTCGAGTCCTTTCCTGGGCACCACTAAACTCGGGCCGGCCGCGCGCAAAATCTTTGCCGTGCCTAGGTCGCCAATAGCTGTGACAGCAGGCTTGCAAGGCCGGCGCCCAGCAGCGTCAACCTCCTGCGGCTCTCCTCGCCCTTACGAAACGGCGCCGCACGAAGGCCTCGAAATTTTTGGGGCACACGCTATGCATTTTGCAGACCGAAATAAATTGGCTCTGGCCAAGATTTTTTAGAGTGCACACTATCGAATTGCCGTTCATATCTTTCTCATTTTCCGATAAAAAACGCGCAATAACATTAAACACTCTGACGTACCACCAGGAATAATATTTCCCACGAATCCAACTCCTGGCATCGCGTTTCACCAATGCTTGGCTTAGTCTGCGCACGCGAAAATCGTATGAACAATTTGCTACGCCGGTCCAAGCTTTTACAATAGCGCTCTCCAGTGAACCGATTGCAATTACACCCTTTGCGCTGAGGCGCAGGAAATCGTGAAGCTCAATCCCGTCGAAGTGCAGGGAATCACTACCTCCGATGCGACGCAGTACAATTGCTGTTGCCATTGGGATCAGCATCTCTCGTTCAAACTGAGTCTGTAGTTCTAGGAATAAGGCCCGCGCTTTTACGAGAGCGGGATCCGACCCGTCCAGAACCGCGAATTGTCGAAGCAATAGCGTAAAGACAATTGGGCAGCACAAATAGCTTTCCACGGAGTAATGATCAGTAACGAAAACATTATTTAATCTGGCAACGGCTTCGGTCAAGAAGCGATCGTGATCCGCGTCAATAATATAATGGATGCGCGAGTGATCGTATATTCCGCTCGACAATCGCGAACGCATTTTCATGACGAGAGACTTGCCGTTACAGGGGATAAAACTGCAAACGAAATCGCCTAGTCGCTCAACGCATAGGCTATAAAAATTCGTATCATCGTTGGATTCCACAAAGACGTAATTGATGGCCGTGTCTGGCTTGTAACGATTAACGAATAAGACGTAGGGCGCATTCGAAGACTGCTCCCGCTTTTTTAACAATTCATCCTTGAACGTCATGTCTATAGCTCAGGAGTGCCCGCATATCAATGGCGTATGGTTCCAATTCGTTATCGAAAATAAAAGGTGAATGAGTGACCGCCAGAAGAAACTCGCATTTGCGTGATTTGGTGAGGTCGGGAAGAAAGCGGGTCTGCCAATCTGCCGACAGAGATAGCTCCGGCTCGTCGATAAATACAAGATTGCTTGTGTCCTCCAGGAACACATGGGCAAATAACGACACAATCTGCTTTTCACCTGATGACAATTCTCGCAACTCGACTGGTTTGTCATCTTCGTTGGTGATCGACACTTTGAGATCGTCGGGATCGTAGCGGATTGTCTTCCCGAATAAGTAGCCATTTACAGTGTGCACAAATTCTTGAATCGGCTTTTCATACTCTGCAATTGCTCTCATGGCTTCGATTAGCTTAATCAGGTAGTGAGCAACAAGGTTGTCGTCGCCCATAAGCTGTCCGCTGCTGCGCACGATTTGCGTCACCTCTCTTAGGCGTTTTGCATCTCGGCTAGTTAGGGAGGCGCTCTGCATTATTCGGTCAAACGACGGATCGTCTAGCGACCGTATCAGCGTTGGATCGTATTCGCGTGCTTCGCCACGCAGCACATCTTGCAAATAACTGCTGGAAGTTTGGTTCATTGCGCGGTGCGAACGTGCGCGTATAACCTCTCGGGTAGTGTCAAAAAGCGTCTTAACGTCGTCCATTCCAAATTGTATAAATTCAACTGCGGCACTGCGTGGCCTGAGTCGTTGATAGCGATGAATAATTTCTTCGGCGTTTGGAAAAAGCTGGTTGAGATCACGCTCAATGCGCCGATAGGTCGGCAAGAACATTATTCTGTAGTCAGAAACCGGGTCCAATTGATCTAGAGTGTCTCCGATTGGCCCAGGGCCAAGGAGTTCGTCTACAATTGGCTTATTGACATCAGCAGAAACAAAGGCCTGTGCGGCTCTTTGCTCATTGAGTGTGAGGTAGGCTATGAGCGGCGCGCGCCGAACTGCAGATTCGGACAATGTGCGGAGCAATTTGCGGGGGATGGAAATGAGCTTTTGAATAGACATTTCGGGCTCGCCGATTCCGGACCAGCGGCGATAGTCTGCGACCGACGTCCATGGTGTCGGGGCTAGAATGCTGCTCTTATTTAAAGTGCTCCTAT
>RXJK01000141.1:11241-16553 GCA_003963125.1 Hyphomicrobiales bacterium | reverse complement strand
CGTTCGTCGGCGATACGCTGTTCGCCATCGGCTGCGGACGCGTCATCGAGGGCGACATGAAGATGATGTGGACGTCGCTCGCCACGCTCATGAAGCTGCCGGCCGACACGGCGGTCTACTGCGGCCATGAATACACGCAGGCCAACGCCCGCTTTGCGCTCACCATCGAGCCGGGCAACGCCGAGTTGCAGAAGCGCGCCAAGGAGGTCGACGCCCTGCGCGCCGCCGGCAAGCCGACGCTGCCGACGAGCATCGGCCTCGAGATCGCGACGAACCCCTTCCTGCGCCCGTCGAGCCCCGAGATACAGGAGCGTCTCGGCATGAAGGGTCGCGCCGACTGGGAGATCTTCGGTGAGGTGCGCGAGCGCAAGAACCGTGGCTGATCGCGCGGCGCCCGCAGGACCGGACCTCACCGCGGACGAAGTGATCGCGCTGCTCGGTCTTGCGCCGCATCCCGAAGGCGGTGCGTTTCGCGAAACCTTCCGCGATCCCGCGTGCGACGCGCACGGGCGTGCGGCGTCGACGGCCATCTACTTTCTGTTGCGCGAGGGAGAGCTTTCCCGCTGGCATCGCGTGGATGCCGCGGAGATCTGGCACTGGCACGCCGGCGCGCCGCTCGAGTTGCGTATCGCAGATGACAGCGGCCGGCGTGATCTCGTGCTCGGCCCCGATCTCAGGTCCGGCGCGCGTCCCCAAGGCGTGGTGCCGGCCCACGCCTGGCAGCAGGCGCGCAGTCTCGGCGCGTGGACGCTGGTCGGCTGCACGGTCGCGCCGGGCTTCCTGTTCGAGCGCTTTGAGATCGCACCCGACGGGTTCCAGCCGACATAGTCAAGGCCGGAATCTCGTCCGTCCCCAGAGCCCACAAGTTGGCGGAAAAACGGCCGTTTTCGCCCCGCAGGCAAGGTTCCTGTTGATGAGATGGGCGGCAGGCTCAGGCAAGCTTGCAGATGCTTTCCGACTCGTCAACAAACTCCAGAACGAAGTGGTGCATCTGGGGGATGTTAATGCAGAGGCAGCCGGGGGGACCGAGCCTTAGCGCGGTGTTTGTCGATTACGACAACATCTACCTGTCGCTGAAACGCAAGAGCGAGGAAGCCGCCAAGCGTTTCGCGAAGGACGCCGCGCTTTGGCTGCGCGAGATCGAGAACGGCCGCCTCATTACGGCGACCAACGCGCCGTTCGACAACACGAAGCGCCGCATCGTCATGAACCGCTGCTACGGCAATCCCGTGCCGCGGCGCAATCAGCACGACAATTCCACCGACATGAACTCCTTTCCGTTCGTGCGGCACCACTTCCTCCGCTCGGGCTTCGAGGTCGTCGATTGCCCGCCCCTCACGGCGCAGCTGAAGAACTCGTCCGACATCCGCATGGTGATGGACGTGCGCGACTACCTCACGCACGAGACCTACTTCGACGAGTTCATCATCCTCTCGGGCGATGCCGATTTCACGCCGCTCCTGCACCGCCTGCGCGCGCATGCCCGTCGCACGGTGATCTTCGCCAACGACTACACGGCGGCACCCTACACGGCGATCAGCGACGGCGAGGTGCGCGAGGCCGACCTGATCAACCTGATCCTCAACGGCCAGATCACCGAGGGCGCGACCGAGCAGCCGGCCATTACCGCTGCGCCGTCCACCGCGCGCATCGAGGACGTGCGCCGCGAGATCCTTACCGAGATCGCCACGGCGGTGCGCGGCTCCACGACACCGTTGCCGCTCGAGGCGCTGGCGGAACGCGCCGTGCGGGCGCTGGGCCACGAGAAGACGATCGGCACGGGCTGGGCCGGATCGGGAAGCTTCCGCGAACTCATCAGCGGCGGCCTGCCCGAGGACCTGAAGCTCACCTCGGAGCCGCCCTACATCGCCTACGATCCGCGCCGTCACGGCGAGCCGAAGGCTCCCGCTGCGGCGCCGCCACTGCCGGTACGCGAAGCCGTCGCCATGCCGCCGGGGATCCCGCCCCTGCCGATGGCCGCCAGCGCTCCCGCGCAGCCGATGCCCGCAACGCCCCTGCAGCCCGCGCCCATGGCGCCGGACCTGCCGCCGGCCGCGATGGCCATGGCGCAAGCCGCGCCGCCGCGCGCGCCCGTCGCCCCGCCGCAGGTCCCCGTGCCCGCGGCCGCTGCGCCGGCTGCACCCGGGAGCGGCCTGACGCCGATCCAGCGCTCCATCCAGCGCATCCAGGAAGCCTGCCAGGCGCCGCCGCTCGCCCCGCCCGAGTACCGCATCCTGTTCGAGGTGATGGCGGCGGAGATCACGCACAACGACCTGATCGGCGCCCAGACGCTGCTCAACATCGTCGCGCGCGCCAACGATCTCGGCCTCGTCATCGGCAAGGACGACGTGCGCTTCATCCTCGAGGTCGTGAGCGAGGCGGACCCGTGGTTCGAGCAGGGCGCCTCCGCAAATCTCTTCGCCGGCCGCTTCCGCAACTTCGTCGTCGCCCGCTGCCGCGGCCAGGGCCTCAATTTGTCGGCGGACGAACTCGACCTGATCGACGCCTGGTTCGCTCCCGGCGTGTCCGCGTCGCCGGCGCGCACCGCGCATCCCAATGCGCCCATCCCCGAGCCCATGACGAGCGGTTCGGCCGAGGAACTGCCGCGCTTCGTGCGCAACCGGGTCTGACGGTCGAGATCCGAGCCTGAAATGCAAAGGGGCCGGTGCATCATGCGCCGGCCCCGATCTTTTGCGCGTTCTTGCGCGCGTCAGGCCATGTATTGCCCGCCGTTGGCATCGAGGCAGGCGCCGGTGATGAAGCCGGCGTCGTCGGCCGCGAGGAAAGCCACGCACCGCGCGATCTCCTCCGCCTGCCCGAGCCGGCCCACCGGGATCTGCGGCAGGATCTTCGTCTCAAGCACGTCCTTCGGCACCGCCATCACCATCTCGGTGGCGATGTAGCCTGGCGCGATGACGTTGACGGTAATACCCTTGGCAGCGCCTTCCTGCGCCACGGCCTTGGTGAAGCCGAGCAGCCCCGCCTTCGCCGCCGAGTAGTTGGCTTGCCCCATCTGGCCCTTGCGGCCGTTGATCGACGAGATCGAGATGATGCGCCCGAAGCTGCGCGCCCGCATGCTGTCGATGACGAGGCGCGTCATGTTGAACACGCTGTCGAGATTGGTGCGGATGACCGCGTCCCAGTTCTCCTTCGTCATGCGATGCAGCATGCCGTCGCGCGTGATGCCGGCGTTGTTGACAAGCACCTCGATGGGGCCGACGTCGCGCGTAATCTGCGCCACCGCCTTTTCGCACTGCGCCCAGTCGCCAGCGTCGAACTTGTAGACCGGGATGCCGGTCTCGGCCTGGAACTGGCGTGCCGCCTCGTCATTGCCGTGGTAGCTCGCGGCGACGCGATAACCCTTTCTCTGCAAGGCGATGGAAATGGCATGCCCGATGCCGCGCGTTCCACCGGTGACAACTGCTACACGACCCATGGCTCAAAATGCCTCCCAGCCAGCGTTATGGGGGCGTGGGGCGAGCCACGCCCAAATCAGACGAGATCAGTTCAATAAGGGAGTGCCCTCGGCAGCCTTGATCTCGATCAGCCCCGAACGTCCCGCATAAAAAAAGTCCTTGGCCGCAGCGTGGCAGCCAAGGACTTGGCATCCTAGCCGTCGTGTGCGTCCGCCATCCAGCGAATTCTCCGGACACGTCGGATTTCACGCCGGGAAATGCGCTAGCGCATTCTCGGCAGGTAGATGAACATCAGCGCGATGAAGACGGTGGGAATGATCAGTGCGAGCGGCGACCAGAGCCCGGTCGCCAGCAGGATCAGCTGGTTGATAACTGCGAAGGCGGCATACGCGTAGACCGCCCACTTGCGCATCATCCAGAGACCGACGAGGCAGACCAGCCCGACGATCCCACTCACCCCAAGCAGGAGGGGATACCACGGCGCAACGCCCGCGGCGGCGCCGGAGACGATCAGCCAAACCGTCATCGGGAGGCCCAGGAAGCCCACGACGCACAGGATGCTGATGAGGACCGGCCGGCCTGGCGGCAACTCTGCAGAAGGAACCGCCTGCACTTCGCTCATCGGCTCGTTCCCCCTGCGTTTGGCGCGCTTCCTTCTCAGTCGCGCTGCACGCACATGGCGACGCCCATGCCGCCGCCGATGCAGAGCGTGGCGAGGCCGCGCTTGGCGTTGCGGCGCTGCATCTCGAACAGCAGCGTGTTGAGCACGCGCGCGCCCGAGGCGCCGATCGGGTGGCCGATGGCAATGGCGCCGCCGTTGACGTTGACCTTGTCGGTATCCCAGCCGAGACCCTTGTTGACGGCGCAAGCCTGCGCGGCGAACGCCTCGTTGGCCTCGATGAGATCGAGATCGGCAACCGTCCAGCCGGCCTTCTCCAGCGCCTTCTTCGACGCCGGGATCGGGCCCGTGCCCATGATCGAGGGATCGACGCCGGCGTGGGCCCATGAGACGATGCGGGCCATGGGCTTGATGCCCCGGCGCTCGGCTTCCGCGAGCGACATCAGCACCACGGCGGCGGCGCCGTCGTTGATGCCCGACGCATTGGCAGCCGTCACCGTGCCTTCCTTGTCGAAGGCGGGCTTCAGCTTCGCGATGCTGTCGAAGGTCACGCCGTCTTTGATGTACTCGTCCTCGGCGACGACGACTTCGCCCTTGCGCGTCTTCAGCGTGACGGGCGCGATCTCGTCCTTGAAGCGGCCGGCCTTCTTGGCGGCTTCCGCCTTGTTCTGCGACGCGACGGCGAACTTGTCCTGCTCCTCGCGCGTGATCTGCCACTGCCGCGCGACGTTCTCGGCCGTCGTGCCCATGTGGTAGCCGTTGAAGGCATCCCACAGGCCGTCTTTGATCATGGTGTCGACGAACTTCACGTCGCCCATCTTGGTGCCTTCGCGCAGGTGCGCGACGTGCGGCGCCTTGCTCATGCTCTCTTGGCCGCCGGCGATGACGATCTTGGAGGAGCCGTCGAGGATCTGCTGGGCGCCGAGCGCAACTGCACGCAGGCCCGAGCCGCACAACTGGTTCATGCCCCACGCCGGCGCATCGACCGGGATGCCCGCGCCGATGGAGGCTTGGCGCGCGGGGTTCTGTCCCTCGCCCGCAGCGAGGATCTGGCCCATGATGACTTCATTGACATCCCCCGGCTCGAGGTTGGCGCGGGAAAGGGCGGCCTTGATCGCCACCTGGCCGAGTTCATGCGCCGCCAGCGACGACAGCGATCCGTTGAACGCGCCGACCGGCGTACGCGCGGCGCTGGCAATGACGATGGTCTTCTCTTTGTCCATGTCCTCGAACTCCTGGGTTGCCTGGCGAGATCTGGAGGAACGGGGCGACGGTCC
>RXJK01000141.1:7365-11191 GCA_003963125.1 Hyphomicrobiales bacterium | reverse complement strand
CGTACCTCGCTCAACGCCGTCTTCTTACGCAATATGGGGTTGCTCCAACTTGGGCACCATAGCAAGCCTACTTTCGCATCTGCAATGCGCCGGAGCTGTCCAGAACCGTTAACTTTGGCGAAGTTCAAGCCCGCATCGCGCGGAAATTGCAAAATCGCTAGCGACATTGTGCAGCGCCGTGATAATCTTTGCTCGAAAATAAAGCAGCGTCAGATCACGCCAGCCCCTCCGCCCTGAAAGGGCCCTGGCCAACCGTGGCGATCCCCATGCTCAACAAATCGACTACCGCAACGGACAAGAAAGAGCCGGTCGTCATCAAGAAGTACGCCAATAGGCGTCTCTACAATACCGAGACGAGCACCTACGTGACGCTCGACGACCTGGCGGCCATGGTCAAGAACGAGCGCGATTTCGTCGTCTTCGACGCCAAGAGCGGCGACGACCTTACCCATTCGGTGCTGACCCAGATCATCGTCGACCAGGAAGGCCGCATGGGCAATCAGACCCTGCTGTCGGTGCCCTTCCTCCAGCAGCTCATCCGCTTCTACGGTGCCGGCATCCAGAAGCTGGTGCCGAGCTACCTGCAGATCAGCCTGGAGTCGCTCGCCCGCGAGCAGGAGCGTTTCCGCGGCCAGTTCGCCGGCGCCTTCACGCCGCACGGCGCGTTCGAGCTCTATCAGGAGCAGGCCCGCAAGAACCTCGCCATGTTCGAGCAGGCCATGAACATGTTCAGCCCGCTCGGCAAAGCCGCCGGCGCCGAGGGCGAGGGCGGCGAGGCTGCTGCGGCCGCGACGCCAGCGGTGGAGCAGGCCTCCGGTAGCACGTCGTCCGAGGAGATCGCCGAGCTCAAGTCGCAGCTCGCGACCATGCAGGCTCGCCTCGAGAAGCTCTCGAGCAAGGACTGAGCGATAATCCGATTTCAGGAATTGATGCCGGAAGCGCCTGCTTCCGGCATTTTTCGTTCCACCGTCGGCTCAGGTGTCGGCGCCTATCGAGAGATCGCGGCGTGCCACGCGGATGCCGATCGTGAAGCCCGCCACCACGTCGATCACGGCCGCCACCATGACGAAGAAGAACACGCTCGTCGCGGCGCCATTCACCACCAGGAACTCGATCAGCGTGATGATGAAGACCACCATCGACAGCCCGTGGTCGACGAGCGAGGCGGTCCCGGTCCACGTCGACTTGATCAGCTCGATGAAGAGCGCGAAGTAGGTGAGGAGAATGATCAGGTCGCCGCGCGTGAAGGACCACGTCGCGCCCTTGATCATCTGGACGGTGAAGAGCGGCGTGCGGAAGAACTCCTCCGGCGACGCGCCTGCGAACAGCAGCAGCACGTTGTAGAGGATCAGCGGCAGCGCGATGAGGGGAAGGGCACGCAGCGACATGGCAGCTCAAACCTTCTGTGGCAGACCGAGAGGCGGACCGGCCGGGTGCTTCCCTGCGCGGACGACAGCCAGATTTAGCCCCCGCCCGTGACCCGGTGAAGGCAAACCCAGCCGCCATCCTGTATCTTACATCTCGTTCTTCGGTTCGAGAATCTGGCGGCCGCGATACTTGCCGCTTTTCAGATCGATGTGGTGCGGACGGCGCAGATCGCCGGATTCCTTGTCCTCCACATAGGCCGGCGCCTTGAGGGCGTCGGCGGAGCGGCGGTGGCCGCGCTTCATGGGGGAGGTTTTCTTGCGGGGAACTGCCATGGCACGTGTCTTTCTTGAAGGGCCGAATGGGCTGAAATGGGTGGGCTCGCAAACGCTGCGCACCCGCGGCGAAGTCGCCACGGAGCCCGTTGGCGCGGGCTTATAGCCCTAAACTTTGCTCATGGCCAGCGGCTATCGGCAACGCCCTGCCGGTTGGGCGGACGGCCGGGCTTGCCGCAGGCCGCCGCATTGGGCACGCGCCGCATGCGGTTTTGGATATTGTCGGCAAGGCGCTGCGTGCCGGGCCCCGGGTGGCCGGCCTGCCGGTCGAAGGGGTTCGGCAGCGAGACGGCGAGAAGGCTCGCTTCCCGGGCGGTCAGGGTCGCGGCCGACTTGCCGAAGTGATAGCGCGCCGCGGCCTCGGCGCCGAAAATGCCAGGGCCCCACTCGGCGATGTTGAGATAGATCTCGAGCATCCGCTCTTTGGGCCAAATCTTTTCCGTGCCCATGGCCAGCGGGATCTCGACCGCCTTGCGCACATAGCTCTTAGACGGCCACAGGAACAGGTTCTTCACCGTCTGCATGGAGATGGTGCTGCCGCCACGCGCACCGAAGCCGTCGAGCGATTGCGCCACGGCCTCCTTCAACTCGCCCCAGTCGACGCCGTGATGCGTGCAGAAGCGCCCGTCCTCCGAGAGGATCACGGCCAATTGCAGGTTGGGGGAGATGCGGTCGAGCGGCATCCAGGTCTGGCTGACCTGTGTGCCGGAAAGCCGCTGCCCAAGCATCAGCGCCGACATCGGCGGGTCGACCCAGCGATAGGCCACCATCAGCCCGATGACGAGGGTTGTATAGACGAGCACCAGCGCCCCCAGGATCTGGAAGGTGCGCTTGACGATCAGGCGCGGATTGAGCCGCCCGAGAAGCGTGCGCAGGCTGAAGGGCGCCGCAGGCGCTTGCGCGACCTCGGCAATGCCGGCAGCGGGAGACATGGCCGCAGCCGCAGGAGCGGCGCGCACGCGCTCGATGGGCCGGCGATAGCCCGACGGCGGCGGCGGAACGGCCAGCGGCGGCACCTGGCCGCCATCGGCCGGCGAGATGAAGTAGGGCGTCGCTTGCCGCGCGAACGGCTGCGGTGCCGGTGTCTCCGCAATGCGCGCCACGTCGCGCACGGCGCCACCGCGCGGCACGAACGGAATGATCCGCGCGGACACTTCCGGCAGCCGCTGTGCCGCAGACTGGAACGGCTGCGACATCGCCGAGAAGGGCGTCACGCTCCCGTCCTCCGCGTCGGCAATGACGGTCGACGGCACGACGTCCTGCGGAGCCACGGGTTCGGCGCGCTTCTCTTCGGGTTTCTCCGGAGGAGAAGCTTCGGCGACTGGCGCTGCGAAAGGTTCGACAAGGGGAATGCGCGCGCTGACGGAAAAAGGCGCCGGCGCAACGGTGAGCGGGGCAGCGGGGGGCGCCTGGTCTGCCACAGGCTCCTTTGGCTCCGCTGGAGCCTCGACATCAGCAGGCGCAGGCGCAGCATGCGGCGATGCCTCGATGTCGCCGGAAGCGAAATCGGGATCGATCGCGCCGTCGTCCGATAGCGGTGACACCGGTACGGGATCGACCGCACGCACCGCGGGCGCTGATGCGATCACGGCTTCACGCCGTGCGGACACGGACGGATACACCGCCTCCGCTTCGACGCGTTCCTGTCTGTCCGTACTCTCGTCCATCCCTGCTTCCTGGACTTCCGCCGCCGGCAACCGACCTCTAAATAAAGGCAGCCCCGCGGCGAAGCTGACGGCCTAGCTCCCATGAGCTTCGAGCCCGTCACGCCATACTACGAGGAAAGCATGTCTTTCGGCCAACGTCTGCAACAGTGCGCGGACCTCATCGAGGCCGAACTGTCACGGCTATTGAACGCTGAAACTGGCAAAGGGGCTCCAGAACGCCTCGTCGCGGCCATGAAACATGCGGCCCTGGCCGGTGGGAAGAGGATCCGGCCCTTCTTGGTTATTGAAACTTCATCACTTTTTGGGTTTAGCGCAGACGTTGCAGTTCGCGCGGCCGCCCCGCTCGAGTTGATTCACTGTTACTCCCTCGTTCACGACGATCTGCCCGCCATGGATAACGATGACGTGAGGCGTGGCCGGCCGACCGTGCACAGGGCCTACGACGACTGGACAGCGATC
>RXJK01000141.1:0-7315 GCA_003963125.1 Hyphomicrobiales bacterium | reverse complement strand
CTGGCCGCGCCCGATACGCATCCGGACCCGGCCGTCCGGACCGAACTGGTCCGGCTCATGGCGACAGCCGCCGGTCCTGCTGGGATGGTCGGCGGCCAGACCCTGGATCTCGCCTTCGACAAGCTGCAGCACCCCGCCGACCTCGATCTCGATCACGTCACGCGCCTGCAGGCGATGAAGACGGGTGCCTTGCTGCGCGTCGCTTGCGAAGCCGGCGCCGTTCTCGGCGGCGCAGATCGCAACGAGCGCGCCGCACTCGTTGCGTACGGCGAAGCGCTCGGCGCCGCCTTCCAGATTGCCGACGATCTCCTCGACCTCGAAGGCGATGCCGCTGTCGTCGGCAAGGCCACCGGCAAGGACGCGCGCAAGGCAACGATGGTCGCCGTCATGGGCGCGCCGGCGGCCAAGGCGCGCCTCGCAGCAGTGAAGGACGCTGCCATCGCCGTGCTCGCCCCCTTCGGCCCGCGCGCCGACCTCCTGCGCGAGACCGCGCTCTTCGTCGCCGACCGCAAATCCTGATTGTCCCTGAGGCGCAACGAACGAGCACGCGCTTTCCCTCTGTCATCCCGGACGGTGCGCAGCACCGATCCGGGACCCAGGGGCAAAGGATGCGCCGTAGGCCACTGGGTCCCGGCGCTCCGCGCTCACGCGCTACGGCCGGGATGACAGTTAGAGATTGCCGCGCGGAAGTTCAGTCCGCCTTGCGCGCGCTACGGCAGGTAGCCCTTTTCGAGGTCGAGGGATTGCCGCGCGATCTCCTTGCCCTTGGCACCGCTAACGGCGAATTGCCAGGAGACGTTCGTGCCCTTCTCGAAGCTCGTCGTCGATTTCAGCCGCGCCGTCAGCCGCTCGCCCTTGCGCAGCGTCAGGGGCTGGAGCACCGGCAGGTAGAGCTGCTCCCAGTGCGTCTTGGGATCGAGCGGCCCCGTGCCGAGCCAGAGGCCTTTCACGAGTTCTGCACGCCACCACAAGGCGAGCCCATAGATTGTGGTGTCTTTCTCGACGACCCAACTCGCCTCGCCGCTGCGCGAGGGCTTGCTGCGCTTCAAGAAGCTCAGTTCGTCCCACTTGCGGGCCGAGCGGGCGCCATCGAGGAGATCGTCCGGCGCGAGCGTGCGCACGTAGATGTTGTTGAGGCTCATCGTGCGCGCCGGCGCGAAGTCGAGCCCGTAGCCGACGTCGTCCCAGACCACGAGGTCCTCGTAGAGCCGTGCCGACGTCACGGGCGCCACGAATTGCTCGAGGCCCGCGGGGATGAGGGTGCCGCCGGGCTTCAGGAAGCGCTCGCGCGCGTCGTTGAGCGTGCCGACGATGTTCTCTTCCAGCGGATAGTTGCCGAGCGTCTCCGAGATCACGAGGTCGACCTTCTCGGGCTCCGCGATGGCGGTCGAATGCACCTGGGCGATCCGGCAGACCTTGAGGCCGTTGTGGCGCAACAGCTTGCGCGCGACCTCGGCGATATCGCCCTCGTCGTACATGTCGACGCGCTTGGCCCCGAGCTTCGCCGCCAGGAAGCCGAGGAACCCCGTCCCCGTGCCGATGTCGGCGACGATCGTTTCCCCCGGCTTGATGACGGCCTTGAGCGCGGCATGGAAGGCCGCGTTGCGCACGCGGTCGGCCAGCAGGGTGCGATGATATTCGATGCGCATGGGAGCAAGATTCCGGGGCATGAGGGCGGCGGGGTACCGTCTGCGCCTTGCATAGTCGCTGCGCCGGTCAGGCTCAATGCGCTTGCGTCGACCCGCCTGACGTCCTCCTGACGCCTTGCGTCCGCCGCAAGGCTCGGGCATGGCAACGGGCAGCGTTCCACTCCGCTTTTCAGGTGCCGCCCCATGTCGACGTACGCAGGCAAAGTCATGACCAGCGCCGAGGTCCGCTCCGGCGTGCCGGCCGTCGACCGCTACCTGGCCGAGGGGTACAACACGGTCCCCGGCATGTCCTCGCGCTTCGCGGCGGCCGTCTGCGCAGGCCTCCTGCGCATCCAGTCCGAGATGGGGGTCAAGGGCCCCATCGCCGAGGTCGGCTCGTTCGAAGGCCGTTTCTTCATCGCCCTCGCGCATGCGCTGAAGGAGGGCGAGAAGGCCCTCGGCATCGACCTCTTCGATTGGCCCAACCCGGAGGTGAAGGACCGCTTCGAGGCAAACTGCGCCCGGCACGGGATCGGCCCCGACACGCGCATCACCTGGAAGACCGACAGCCGCACCCTGAAGGCAGACGAGCTCCTCGAAAAGCTCGGCGGCCGGCGCCCGCGCTTCATCCACGTCGATGGCGAGCATTCCCGCCATGCTCTCTCCCGCGACCTGGAACTCGCGGCGAGCGTCATCTCGCCGGAAGGCATCGTCGTCCTCGACGACATGCTGCACCCGGGCTACCCGACGCTGATGGTGACCGTGCACGAGTTCCTCGCCGCGCACCCCGAGATGACGGTGCTCGCCATCATCGACCGCGAGACCATCGTTGCCGCCACCAAGTTCGTGCTCTGCCGCACCGACTGGTTCAAGCGCTACGAGGAGGCGCTGCTCAAGGCGTTTCCGGACAACGTCTGGCCCATGGGCGCGGACTTCGAGCCGCACTGGTGCCTGGTGCTCTCGCTCGACACGCGCCTTGCCGCCATCACGTGAGGTTTGCAATGGCACTGCCGCAGCCAAGAACATTGGCATTTCTCGCCATGCCCACACTCATGGCACTCGGCATGACGAGCGCCTCGGCGGCACTGGCGCCGGCCTACGAGCGCGTACGTCAACTGTCCGCGGTCATGGGCGTGGCCTCGGAGGCCGCGGGCCTCCTCTACAGCACGGGCCCGATCGACAAGATCGAAGCCATCGATGCGTTGACCTATCGCATCTGGGCCAAGCGGTGCTTTGTGCCGGTGACGCTTCGCATCGAGCGCCCGCCTGCGGACCAGCCGCCCATGCCGGGCGCACCGACGCAGTATCGCCCCGAACTCGGCAAGATGGTTTGCCCGTAGGTCCGCTCTTCAGACCTTCACGTGCTCGTGGGCATGCGCGTGGCCGCCGTGCGCATGCTTCGTCACCTCGATCGAAGCCGGCAGCAGCGAGAGCCTTCCGTGGCGGACACCGCGCTCCGCGATGAGCTTCTCGGCGAAGGCCTGCACGTCGGCCGTGCGCCCCTTCAGCACGCACACCTCCATCATGCTCTCGTGGTCGAGGGACACGCGCGTGGCCGAGACGCAGAGGTCGTGGTGCTCCTGGAACCAGCGCGCGAGGCGCTTGGGCAATTCGCGCGTCGTGGGGTCATAGACGAAGCTGAGGCTCGCCACGCAGTCCGGCGAGGTCGTGGCCGAGTTGGTGTGGACCATTCCGGCGCGCACCAGGTCGCGCACTGCCTCGGAGCGGTTCTGGTAGCCGCGCGCCGCGACGAGGCTGTCCAATTCCTGGGCAAGCTGCTCATCGATCGTGATGGTGATGCGCTGCATCCCGCCTCCTTCGGCATCTGGTACCAGTAAGACGATTTGCACTAGACATCTTACCTACCCTGGCCCTTGATTGCGCCATCTTACCTGGGTGGCCGTCGTGTTGAAACGCCAAGCATGCATTGTCTTCCTCGTTGCGCTTTCGCCGTTGAATGCTCACGGCCAAGCGACGCAGGATCTCCCGCCTGTCACCGTCACCGCTCCCGCACCGACGCCGATCGCGCCGAAGCGGCTGCCGCAGCAGCCAAGGGCCGAGACGCAGGCGAAAGATCCCTCTGCTGCCGTCGAGACGCTGTCGCCGTCAGCCGGTGACCTCGGCATCGCGCAAGCCGCAAACCAGGGCTTCGTAGGGCCAAAAGACGTGCTGAGCCAGCCCATCTACCGCACGGGCGAAGTGCTCGAGGCCGTGCCCGGCCTCGTCGTCACGCAGCACAGCGGCGAGGGCAAGGCCAACCAGTACTTCCTGCGCGGCTTCAACCTCGATCACGGGACGGATCTCGCCCTCACCTACGACGGCATGCCGGTCAACATGCGCACGCACGGGCATGGACAGGGCTACGCGGATACCAACTTCATCATCCCCGAGTTGCTGCTCGGCCTTTCCTATCGCAAGGGCCCCTACTTCGCGGCGGAGGGCGGTTTCTCATCCGCCGGAGCGATCCACATGGATGCGCCGGACAAGCTCGCGCGCAACTTCGCCCAGATCGAACTCGGCAGCTTCGGCCATCAGCGCGCGGTGGCGGCGGCCTCCACGCCCATCGGCAATACCGCCAACCTGCTCGTCGCGGGCGAGGTCGTGCGCTTCAACGGCCCCTGGGAGCGGCCGGACGACCTCAGGAAGCTCAACGGCTTCGTCCGCTATGCCAACGGCAGCCGTGACAACGGCTTCGCGCTGACCGCCATGGCCTACAGCGGCCAGTGGTACGCCACCGACCAGGTCCCGCAGCGCGCCGTCGACCAAGGCCTCATCAGTCGCTACGGCACGCTCGATCCGACCGACGGCGGCAAGTCCGACCGCGTCTCGCTTTCCGGGCGTTGGGCGCAAACGGACAAGGACGGGGCGACGCGGGTCAACCTCTACGCCATCAAGAGCGACCTCGCGCTCTACAACAACTTCACGTACGCGCTCGACGATCCCGCCAACGGCGATCAGTTCAAGCAGGTCGACAGGCGCGTGATCCTGGGCGGTGCCGCTTCCCGGACCATCTTCGGCAGCCTCGGCGGCATGAAATCCGAGCTCACGTTCGGCACGCAGACGCGTTACGACAGCATCGCCGTGGGCCTGTTCAAGACGGCCGAGCGCACGGTGCTCTCGACGGTCCGCGATGACCGGGTGGAGGAGTTCTCGGTCGGCGTCTTCGGCGAGCACACCCTGCGCTGGACGCCGTGGCTGCGCACCTCGCTCGGGGCCCGCGCCGACCTCTACCAGGCCACGGTCGCGAGCAACCTCGCCGCCAACTCAGGCTCGGACGGGCAGGGCATCGTCAGCCCGAAGTTCGGCCTCGTGCTCGGCCCCTGGTCGAAGACGGAGATCTATCTCAACGCCGGCACGGGCTTTCACAGCAACGACGCGCGCGGCACGGTGACGACGATCGACCCGGGCTCCGGCGCGGCGGTCGACAGGTCGCCATTCCTGGTGCGCTCCAAGGGGGCCGAGATCGGCGTGCGCACCGCTCCCGCCAAGGGTACGACCAGCACGCTGTCGGCCTTCATCCTCGACTTCGATTCCGAGATCGTGTTCGTGGGCGATGCCGGCACCACCGAAGCCTCGCGACCGAGCCGCCGCATCGGCGTGGAATACACGCTGCACACGCCGCTCACCTCCTGGCTCCATTTCGACCTCGACGCGGCCTATACCTACGCCCGCTTCACGACCGACGATCCCGCAGCGCCCGGACGCTACATCCCCGGCGCGACGGAGGGCGTGGTCAGCGCCGGCCTGAGCTTCGAGAAGGTCTGGGGCGGATGGTTCGGCGGCGTGAAGGTGCGCTACTTCGGGCCCCGTCCGCTGATCGAGGACAACAGCGTGCGCTCGGGCAAGCGCGCGCCCGTTTCGGCGCGCCTCGGCTACGCGTTCGCCGACGGGCTCACCGTCCGCCTCGATGCGTACAACATCCTCAACGAGCGCTCCAACCAGATCGACTACTCCTACGCCTCCCAGCTCTCGGGCGAGGCGGCTCCGGTCAACGACATCCATTCCCATCCGACCGAGCCGCGCTCCGTCCGCCTCGTCCTGCGCAAGGACTTCTGAGCGGCATCCGCTTTCCGCCACGATTGGGACGCACGGCCGCCGGGCCGCAACCAAAGTGCCGCCACGCCTCCTGCCTAATGATCCAGGTGGATGAAACACCGGGACGAAGGCCGGGCTCGGCAGGGGACGCACGCGGGCGCTTCTGACCGTGAAGGCAAGCGCGAAAGGCACGCCGGTCTCGGTGACGGACGTGCACGCGCCCACTCCCCGCAACGGGCGGCGCCATGAGTACGTTCTCTTCCTTTACCAGCGGCCCCGGCACCGCCGGGCCATCCTCGCATCCGGGCGATCGCACCGACTGGAAGCGCATGGCGCTCGTCATCGGCCTCGGCGGCCTGTCGTGGGTCGCGACCTACGTCGGCATGCTGGAGCTGATCGAAGCCAACATGGGCGATCTGCCGCTGATCCATAAGGCGATCATCGGTTTCTCGGTCGCCATGCTGATGACGATGATCGTCTGGCTGCTCGACCGCATGTTTGCCCCGGGCGATCCCTTCACCAAGGCCTGCTATCTGGCGGGCTACATCTTCCTGTCCGTAATTTCCGTCGGTTTCGGCTTCGGCTTCTACTGGAAGGTGCTGGAGAGCCGCGGCGAAGCCTCGCGCTCGGCCGAGAGCGCGATAACGCAGGTGCAGAGTTCGCTGTTCGGTGCCGCAACCCGGCTCGAGCAGTTGCAGTCGACGCTCGACCAGCTCACGACGATCTCGACAGAGAAATCCTCGCTCGAGCGAGAGACGGGCCGCTCCTGCCCCAACTCCGGCCCCGGCGACGGCCCCCGCCGCAAGATGCGCGAGGACGATGCCGCGCGCTTCAAGTTCGCCTCCGACTTCGTCAAGGGCCGCGTCGGCACGGTGAAGTCCGACATGAGCGGCCTCGACGGCGATCTGCAGAAGATCGTCAAGGACGACCGCTCGGTCATCGATGCCAAGACCGGCACCCGCAACGACTTCCTGCGTGGCGTCGGCCGCAAGCTCGATCTCACGGTGACGGGCTTCAACGCCTTCCGCAGCGACCCGCAACTGAAGCAGATCCGCACCGACCTCGCCGAGCGCGCTGAGAAAACCACCATCACCGGCAGCAACGGCGCCACCATCTCCTGCCCCGATCCGCAGTTGCAGATGGCGCTGCGGGGCGTGGTCCGTGCCATCGACCAGTTGCCCGAACTCGAGAAGCCGAAGATCGCGGCCGTGGAAGGCTCGGAAGCGACCATCGAGGCCTTCCGCCGCCTGACGACGACGTTCTTCGGGCTCCTGTCGTTCAAGCTGCCGCCCTCGGCGGACGAACTGCGCGAATTGCAGAAGAAGGCCGTGCAGTCGGTCGAGTTGCAGGGCGAAGGTGGACGGCCCAAGGCCTTCGTCGAGCAGTCGGCAGGGCTCGCCAAGCGCGATTACGTGCCCCTCGCCGTCGCCATCTTCGTCGACCTGTGCCTGCTGCTCGTCTCCATCGGCCGGCCCATGAACCGCTTCGTCGGCATGCAGCGGGCGATCCACGAGGCCGAGCGCGGGCCCGTCTACCCGATCCTGCAGCGCTTCCACGACATCCACGCCGACGACCAGCGCGTGAAGATCTTCGAGGTGTTCCGCGACGTCATCTTCGACCTCAACGGCCAGTACCACGTGGCCGTGCCGCTC
>RXJK01000260.1:876-3010 GCA_003963125.1 Hyphomicrobiales bacterium | reverse complement strand
ATTGTTGCGGCCGACATAGGCTTCGACGTCGTTGGAGGTGACCGCGGTGGGCGAGAGACCGGCAATAGAGACAAGGCCCGATACGGACACGTTGAAAATCTTGGCGTCGGCCAGCGCATCGCCGTCCGCCGTCAGATTAAGATCGGTCACGCGCAGGTCGGCGCCATCACCAGCATAAGCTCGCGTCTTGCCGCCCGCCGTTGCCGTGGGTTTATAGAGGCTGGCGCTGGCCAAGAAAGACCCGTCACCACCCTCGGTGCGCGCGACCGCATCAATATCGCCGCGAGCCGAAATGTCGACCGCATCGGCGCCTCCGGTGACTTTCACCACGGCGGCAGGGTTGCCGGCAGCGTTGATGCCGTCGGATGCGCCAATATAGGCCTCTATGATACCGTTGGTCGTTGCGACCGCGTTCAGGTTTGAGGCAGTCGCAAGGAAGCCGACGCCGGCGACGACGGCCTTTGCTTCGGCCTTGTTGACGACCCTGTCCACGCCCCCCAGCTTGCCAGCATTGACGTCAAGCGTGCCTGCAAGCAGGTTCACTCCGTCGCGCACAAACGAGGATGTGCGACCGCTGACCAGAGCGGTCGGTTTGTAGTCCCCGATCGTGACGCCAACCGACACGCCAATGCCAAGCAGATTGGCCACTGCGTGCATGTCGCTGTCTGAAACGACCGTGATCGCGCCGCCGCCCACATTGACGTCGGTCGTCACATTCGCTGCTACCTGGCTGCTGCCGGCGCCGATGAACGCCTCGACGATTCCGTCGACCGTGGCGTTCGACTTTATGCCGCTTCCACTGACAAGACCACCAATCGAAATATTGGCGCCCTGCACATCCGCCTTCATTTCAGGCGCGTCGGCAAGGATGGCTACGCCGCTTGCGTCGACATCGACGCCCTGGCCGATATAGGCCCGCACCGTGCCGGAAACGGTGGCGTTCTGTTCAAGCAGCGAGACCGTAGCGAGCCCGGAAATCCCGACATTCACGATGTCGGGCGTCGCCAGCATGTTGCCGATCGCGGTGATGTTGACCTGACCGTCAATATCGACAACGCCGATGTCGGAGGACGGTTCGACGCTGGAAGCCGAACCGACATGCGCATCAACCTCGCCGGTGATCTTGGCAGTAGCCTTGATGTCCGAAGCGCTAACCGCACCCGAGACAGCCACGGCCGTCGTATCGGAGTTGGCGTCATAATCGCCGTCCGCCTTGACGTCGAGCGAGGCGGCCCAGAGCGTGCCGCCCTGGCCGACAAAGGCGCGGGTCTTGCCGGCCACGTCGGACAATGTGTCGAAGACGCTGATGGTGGCGACGCCGCCCACATTGAGCGCGAAGCCGCCATTGTCGATGCCGCCGGTCGCGTTCATGTCCGACCAGGCGTTGACGGTTACCACACCGGTAATGTCAGTCACGCCGCTGCCACCGGTGACCGGACCGTTGAACGGCGCACCGAGATAGGCCTCGACCGTTCCATCGACCAGCGCATTGGCCGTGAGAGTCGAGACGGACGCCAGGCCGCCGAGGCTCAGCATAAAGGTGGTTGCGGTTGCGTTGTACTGGACGCGATCCGCCGAATCGCCGGCCTCGATCTCGAGCGACGCGGCCTTCAGGGCAACGCCATCGCGCACATAGGCACGGGTCTTGCCGCTCAGTTCAGCTTTCGGTTCGGCAATGTTGACGGTCAGGCCGAAGCTTGCGCCGACGAGGAACGTATCGGCGACCGCATCCATGGTCGCATCGGCATCAACGACGACGGCGCCGTCACCGGCGTCGCTGCCGGAGATGGTCAGTTGAGGCGCCAGGGTCGCGGAGGCGCCACGATCATTGTGCGCGCCGATGAAGGCTTCGACTTCACCGGTCACCTTCGCGAGCGAAGACAGACCCGTGACCGAGGCGATGCCGCTGATCGTGCCGGATCTCACCGTTGCGGTCGCATCCATCACGTCGCCATGCGCCAGCACGTCGAGCCGGTCGGCGACGACCGTCGTGTTCTCGCCGACATAGGCGCGCACCGCGCCCGACACGTCCGCCGTAGGCAGCAATACGTTGACGGATACCCCGAACGACGCGCCGATGCCTTTGGCCTCGGCCGTCGCCGTCTGGCTGCCGTTTGCATCGATCAACAGGCGA
>RXJK01000260.1:394-738 GCA_003963125.1 Hyphomicrobiales bacterium | reverse complement strand
GCACCGCCTATGGCGTAGAACTCGTTCAACGAATAGGCGCCGTCATGTGACACGGCCTTGACATCGAGGCCACCGGCCTTGACGGTCGCGCCTTCGCCCACATAGGCGAGAGTGTCGCCGACGACGCTCGCGGAGGACTTGGCGACGCTTGCGCCGCCCAGCAGGCCGAAGCCGGCCGCAAGACTGTCGGCCCGCGCCTCGTAAGTCGAATTCGCCAGCACATTGAGCTTGTGGGCGCCGATGTCCAGCACCGTCGTGGTCAAAGGTGCAGGGTTGAGCACCTCGGACGGGTTAAACGCCACATCGGCTATCAACCCCGCACGGATCAACTGATGGTTGGTGCC
>RXJK01000260.1:0-344 GCA_003963125.1 Hyphomicrobiales bacterium | reverse complement strand
ATTGTCCTGTTCCGCCAGCGGCTTGATGTTGTTGCCGCCGTCGCGCAGGATTTCGGCCAGCATGATCCGCCCGTCGGGGCTCTCGAAGACATAATACTGCTTGCCGCTGACGAGGCCGCCGATCGCGGTTCCGCCGCCAGCCGAGTAGGTGACGATCTCGGCGTCGCCCCACGGCGTTGCCGGCTGGTCAAGCTGGATGCTGTTGAGCCGTGTATCGACCACAAGCTGCTTGCTCGCACGCCGGCCGACGAAGGCTTCCGTCACGCGATTGACCTGTGCGTCCATGATCGCGGCCGCGCCGCCGATCCCGCCACCAACGGCGACGGAGTCGCCGTCAGGCAGCG
>RXJK01000151.1 GCA_003963125.1 Hyphomicrobiales bacterium | reverse complement strand
GCCGGCCTGCTCACGGGAAGCACGCTTGCAAGACCGGTGACCGAACTTGGCTGTTCGATCAGCAGTTCGAAGATCGAGCGCCGCGTCGAGTCGCCCAGCGCATCCCAGTATTTCGCGTTAGTCGTCACTAACGCGAAGCTAGGACGAAGTGTCTGGCCTGTCAATCTTGAAGTAAATTTCATTGAGGGAAGACACTTGTTTGCGCAGCGCACTCAACGTCGGACAACCTCTTGCGAGTGCCGAAAGCTGTCTTTCCGCCTTCGGCCCCATTCCGGCCGTCCAGAACTGGTTGCAAACGACCGCTGGGACGTGCGTCAGATCGACGATCTCTAGAATGCAGATCCAACTGGGTCGCCAGCCACACTATGAGGATAGCGCTGTTGGTGCCTAGGTACACGGCCTTCCTTGGGCAGCAAGATAGGTGTTCGATCGTCACATCTGGTGTCCGGATATAGGCTCGCAAGGGCGCCAGGGTTCTCCTTGATCTCAGCGGAGCGAGCGCACCGAAGCGGTCTTATCGATTGGTGTTTCTGTCCGAAGGTCGGCTTCGCCTCGATCGCCTATAACGCAACGGCGCATCGCGACTTTCTTCCCCTGACGGCTGCGCCGTCATTCCTCGCGAGACAACAAAATCGCTCTCGCGCCGTCCTCCGCCTTGCTGCGGCCCTTGGGTGCGCCGGCGGTCGCCTCCGGCCTTTCGAGCACCATCGAGACCGCAATGGTGCGGCTCGACACAAACAGGATCAAGGAGAAATACCATGGCTACCATCGGCACCTTCAAGAAGTCCGGCAACGACGAGTTCACTGGCGAAATCGTCACCCTCAGCGTCCAGGCCCGCGGCGTCCGTATCGTCCCCGAAACCCGCGCCAACGGCGACAACGCTCCCAGCCACCGCGTCTTCGTCGGTCGAGCAGAGATCGGCGCCGCCTGGTCCAAGCAGTCCAATGAGGGTCGTGACTATCTGGGTCTCAAGCTCGACGATCCGAGCTTCACCGCCCCGATCTTCGCAAACCTCTTCGACGACGAGGACGGCGAGGGCTACAGCCTGATCTGGTCCCGCCCGGGCCGCCGCAACGCGGAATAGGAGGCAAACAACAGGTTCCGTCCGGGCCAACCGGGCGGAACCTTCAAGCGTCCAACTCGAGCGGTAACGGCGCAAGCGGGAGCGATGCCAGCACAGCATCGCGTGATGCGCTCTGAGCGTCCTCCGCCGCCGACGTGACATCTGTAACGTACGTGTTTTACGTCTCGCTTGTTGGGGGAGTGCAAATCATGATCGAGCCGTTCGACGACACTGCTCCCACCGGGGACGAACTCACTGACTATGATCGCGGCCACGTTAAGCTCTACATGCGCTTGTTCGACGCTGACGCCGACGGAGCGGATTGGCGCGAGGTGGTCAAGGTCCTCTTCGGGATCGATCCGGCAACGGAGCCGCAGCGCGCCAAACATGTCCATGACAGCCACCTGGCGCGAGCGCGCTGGATGACGCGTACTGGCTACCGTCATCTTCTGCGCCAAACTGACACTTAGCGAAGATTTGCAGGGTGATGCCAAAGGGACATCACCCGATGCGTCTTCGAGGTCTTCCGCCAGTCGCCGGAGCCGGGAATCGATTTGGGCACAACTTGCAGTTTTAGCGAGGAGTGCCCGATGAAGCCCGACACGTCGCATTGGCGAGACAATACCCACTACGACTTTTTCGACGACCTGCCGATCGAAGGGCTGGCTTGGGAATGTCTGCGCCGCTCGGACTCCTATCAGCGGCACTATTTGGCACTTGTGCGTGAGGGAGCCGAGAGGGAGCCCTTCTCAATCGAAGCACAGGAACGTTGGGGGTTGCGATTTCGCGGCCCGACCCGACCTGTCCGCACTGACGCAAGACGTCCTATGGTCACCGCTTGCCGATCCCGCGGTGGTGACCCTCATGCCATCGCCGGATTTCCTGTCATGCGAATCCCCCATAGCGCCCGTTGAGTTCGACGCACCGCGCCAGAGTCAGCAGGGACTTCATGCCATCGGGAGTGGTGAAGCCGCGACACAGCTTCTCCTCCTTCCCAGCAGCGCGACGAACCGTTCGCTCACGGCGCTGATCCCGCTCGATTCCCAAACGCTCGGCCGGGTCGAGGCTCTGGTTCGTTTCTGGCGCTCCTGTCATGGGCGGCCGGTGCCGCCTGATACACGGATGACGATTCAGCAGAGGCGCCGCCTGCGCCTGATGATGCAGGCGACTGACGGCCGCAAGAACGGCGCCAGCTATCGTGAAATCGCAACTGCCTTTTATGGGACAGTACGTGTTGTCTCCAATCCCTGGAAAACGTCGTCGCTTCGCGACACCGTGATCGGGCTGGTCAAGGGCGGCGGAAGCTTGATTGCCGGCGGCTACCTGCAACTGCTGCGCCACCGTCTGCGCACCTAGCGCCTCGGGGTGGCGATTTCAGGCCCCCCAATCTTTCCCATCCCTCGCGAAGCCATCTTTACGCCACCGTGATCGCCGTCCGCCGCTGGACACCGGCGGCTCACCGAAGCCCCACGGAGGCCCGACAAATGCGACCAGATCTAGCCGTTTTTCCGCCGCGCTTTCTGCGCACCAAGGAAGCCGCCGAGTTCCTCAGCCTGTCTTCCCGCACGCTCGAAAAGCACCGCACCTACGGCACAGGTCCGGCCTACCGCAAACTTGGCGGCCGCGTCGTCTATGCCGTCGACGACCTCCAGGCCTGGGCTCAGCGCGGCGCGGTGACTTCGACTTCCGACCCTCGCGGTTCCGTGCTGCCTGCCAAGCGCCATCCGCCGGCGCCTTTCGCGCCGGGCGGACGCCATGGGCGCTGAGCTGCGCGCTCAGTGATACAAATGCACCGCTGATGCTCGCGGTGGCGAATCTGCAGTCACGCATCGCGGCTGCTTTCCAAGATCAGGAGACAGGCCAATGGGCACCGTCGTTGATTTCCGTTCAGGGCGATCGGCGCCAGGCGCTATCACTGGCGAATGCTTAACTCATGTCGAGCTGACCTGGGTCCAGAAGAAGATCGAGTACTGGATCCGCTTCGGTTCTGTCACTCGGGAGAAGGTTCTCGATCGACGTCGGCGCATCGTCT
>RXJK01000310.1 GCA_003963125.1 Hyphomicrobiales bacterium | reverse complement strand
CCGCGGCCTTGAGGAGGGTGGGGGTGGGGCTGCGGAACTGGGCGAGGAGTTGCGCTTCGCGCCCCTTGGCCTTGGTGTAGTTCTTCAGCTTCACGTGGCCGAAGCCCTTGATGTCGAGTGGCAGGCTCGCGAGACCAACAGCGGTGGCGTGCTTGGCCGCATCGAGCCGGTCGATCAATTCCTCCACCAGGGTCTCGTAGTCGGCGATCATCTGGCGTTCGAGCTTGCGCTCGCTCGTGTAGCCGAACACGTCCCACGCGGTACCGCGCAGGGATTTGCCCTTGGCCAGCACGCGGAACACCGACAGCATCCAAGGACCGAGCTTGATCTTGCGCGGCTCGCCCGCTTCCGTGCGGCGGAAGGCGAGGAGCGGCGGGGCCAGATGGAACTCGAGCTTGCCGTGCTTCTCGAACTGCTCGGACAGCGTCTTGGTGAAAGCTGGGCTCGCATAGAGACGCGCCACCTCGTACTCGTCCTTGTAGGCGAGCAGCTTGAAGTAGCCCTTCGCAACGGCCTCGGCGAGGCCTGAACGGCCCGGCGCCTTGGTCTTCTCCGCCGCGGCGACGCGATCGACCAAGGCGCGATAGCGCTCGGCCAGCGCCGCATCCTGGTACTCGACGAGAACCTTGGCGCGGGTCTCGATCAGCTCCTCGAGCGTGCGCACGGGCGCGGCGGGCGGTGCTACGGGGCCGATCATGCGTGCGACGGCCGCCGGATCGTGGGCCGCGAGGCGTCCGCAGCGGAACGCGTTGCGGCTCATCTCCACGGCGGCGCCATTCAACTCGATCGCCTGCTCAATGGCCTCGGCCCCGATCGGCAGATGGCCCTTCTGATAGGCGAAGCCCAACAGGAACATGTTGGCGGCGATGCTGTCGCCGAAGAGTTTCACGGCCGCCGTATGCGCATCGAAGTGATGCACCGGCCCTTTGCCGACGCGCTCGACGATGGCATTGCGCAACGCGCCGCCCGGCACCTTGAAGTTGGTGTCGCGCGTGAAGACCGCAGTGTGCATCTCGTAATCGGAGAACACCACGGCGGTGTGGTCCGGCTTGATCGTTTCGAGCACCTTGTTGGAGGCCGTGACGATCAGGTCGCAGCCGATGATCAGGTCGGCGCCGGCGACGCCCGAGCGGATCGCGTGGATCTGGCTCGCGTCCTTCGCCACGCGCATGTGGCAGGCGACGGCGCCGCCCTTCTGCGCAAGGCCCGTCATGTCGATGGCGCCGAAGCCCTTGCCCTCGATGTGCGCGGCCTGGCCCAGCACGGCCGAGATGGTCACGACGCCCGTACCGCCGACGCCCGTCACCAGCATGGCATAAGGGTGCTCGAGGCTCGGATGCGTGGGCTCCGGCAACGCGGCGAGTAGTGCATCGACGCCCGTTCCGCCGGCGGAGGCCTGCTTGGCCTTGCGCACGCGCGCGCCGTTGACGGTCACGAAGCTCGGGCAGAAGCCATTGACGCAGGAGAAGTCCTTGTTGCACGCGGACTGGTCGATCTGGCGCTTGGTGCCGAACTCGGTCTCGAGCGGCGAGACGGCGACGCAGTTCGACTTCACGCCGCAATCGCCGCAGCCTTCGCAGACGGCGGGATTAATGAACACGCGCTTGTCGGGATCGGGGAAGGCGCCGCGCTTGCGGCGGCGGCGCTTCTCGGCGGCGCAGGTCTGATCGTAGAGGAGCACCGAGACGCCCGGCGCCTCGCGCAGATCCTTCTGCACGCGCTGCAGTTCGTCACGGTGATAGATCGGCACTTCCGCGGGAATGTAGCCTTCCGGGTACTTGTAGGGCTCGTCCGTGACGAGCACGACCTTCTCGACGCCTTCGGCCATGACCTGCTTGAGGATCATGGGCACCGTCATGCCGCCGTCGAGCGTCTGGCCGCCCGTCATGGCGACGGCGTCGTTGTAGAGGATCTTGTAGGTGATGTTGACACCGGCGGCGCGCGCGGCGCGGATCGCCAGGCTGCCGGAGTGGATGTAGGTGCCGTCGCCCAGGTTCTGGAAGACGTGCTTGGTCTTGGAGAACGGCGCCTCGCCGATCCAGTTGGAGCCCTCGCCGCCCATCTGGGTGAAGCCCTCGGTGGAGCGATCCATCCAGTGCGCCATGTAGTGGCAGCCGATGCCGGCGTAGGCGCGCGAACCCTGCGGCACCACGGTCGAGGAGTTGTGCGGGCAGCCGGGGCAGAAGTAGGGAATGCGTGTGGCGGCTTCCGCCGCGTGCGGGCTGTTGCCCTTGAGGCGCTTCAATTCCGCGACCTTGTCCTTGATGTCGTCGCCGGCGCCGAAGCGGATCAGGCGCTCGCCGACCTTGATGGCGATGTCGGTCGGGTCGAGGGCGTACTTGGCCGGAAACAGCCACTGCTCGTTCTCGTCCTTCTTGCCGAGGACGCGCGGGCGCGTGGGCAAATCGTAGAGCTGCTCCTTGACCTGGGTCTCGATCAGCGACCGCTTCTCTTCGATGACGAGCACGAGATCGAGGCCTTGGGCGAACTTCAGCACGCCCTGCGGCTCGAGCGGCCAGGTCATGCCGACCTTGTAGACGCGCAGCCCCAGTTCGTTGCAGCGGACCTCGTCGATGCCGAGTTCGTCGAGTGCCTGGCGCACGTCGAGGTAGCTCTTGCCGGTGGTGATGATGCCGATGCGCGGGTTGGAGCCGCCGGTCGTCACGATGCGGTCGAGCTTGTTGGCGCGTGCGAAGGCGAGGATGGCCGGCCGCTTGAAGTCCTGGAGCCGGGCCTCCTTGTCGAGGGCCTGATCGCCCAAGCGAATGTTGAGGCCGCCGGGCGGTGGCGTGAAGTCCTCGGGGATCTTCACGTCGATGCGGTCGAGGCGGCCGTCAACGGTGGCCGTCGCCTCGATGTTGTCCTTCACGCACTTCATGCCGACCCAGACGCCGGCGAAACGCGACAGCGCGAAGCCGAGGATGCCGTAGTCGAGGATTTCCTGCACGCCGGCGGGGTTCAGGATCGGCATCATGTAGTCGAGGAAGGCGAACTCGGACTGGTGGGCGCTGGTCGAGCTCTCGCAGGTATGGTCGTCGCCCATCAGGGCGATGACGCCGCCGTGCTTCGACGTGCCGGCGTGGTTGGCGTGGCGGAAGACGTCACCCGTGCG
>RXJK01000299.1 GCA_003963125.1 Hyphomicrobiales bacterium | reverse complement strand
GAGAAGATAGCTCGACGGCACGGACGCCGCCTCTGCGGCTGTCACCGCCTTGCTCATTTCGGCAGCGGCTTCGAGGGCGCCTGCAGCTTCTGCGGCGGCTTGGCATAGAGGCCGACCGCGATGCCGTGGGCGAGATACTGCGCCATGCAATTGTAGGCCTGCTCGCCCTCGCCGAACACGGCGGGCTCCGGCTGGCCCGGCACGCGCATGGTCCGCTCCAGCACTTCCTGCGCCTCGTAACGGCCGATGCGCAGCACATTCTCACCCTGTGCGATGCGCCGCAGGCTCGCGCGAATGGCCTGATAGTACTCGTTCTGCGTGAGATGCTTCATGTAGTGCAGGCCGATCAGGATCACGTCGACGTTGTGATCCTTGAGCCAGCGCACGGCTTCGAGCACCGTCGCCTCGAATTCCTCCACCGGCACCTGCGCGAAGGTGTCGTTGGTGCCGACCTGCCAGAGCACGACGTCCGGATGCTCCAGCGCCACCTCGATCTTGAGCCGCTCGAAGGTGGCGGCCGCGAGTTCACCCGAGAAGCCGCGGTTCACGATCTCGACGTCGAGCCCCTTGATGGTGTGCTCGAGGATTTGTTCCAGGAGTGGCGAGCGCCCGCCGCGGTTGGTGCCGACCACGTTGCGCATGGCCGCGCCGATGGCGAGGATGCGCAGCTTGCCGCGAGCTTGGATGGCGATCGCGCTGTTCGGCAGCGGCATCGCGCTGGCTGTACCGAGACCGCATTCCTTCGGCACGTCGGGGGGCGTGGTGGGCGGCAGCGGCGGCTCGTGCACGGACTGGGCCGAAACGACCCCGCCCGCGAATGCCAGCCCCAGCGCCGCGACGAGCAGCGCACGCAGCCGACGACCTAGCTCTTGCCTTGCCATTCCGAAACCCATGCAGTGAGCCATAATAGGCCCACGCCCACGACGAAGACCAGCGTGTCGATGAAGAACGAGCCAAGGTACACGAAGCGGATGATCTGGCCTGACAGGCTGAGCAGCGAGGCCACGCAGAATACGTTGAGCGAGTTGCGGCCGAGCAGCGAAAGCTGGTCGCTGATCCAGGGAATGGCCCGGTAGATCAGGGGGAAGGCCGCCGAGAACACCGCGGCCAGCGCCAGGAACTGCAGGAGCCGCATCGGAGTGAGAAAGCTCTTGCCGTTGAGGAACAGCAGCTTCGGCTCCGGCAGGCGCGTCGGGTCCGGGAACCAGTTGAACCAGACGAGGATGGCGCTGGCGATCACGATCGGTAGCGAGATGCGGCGCAGGCCCGTGAGGTGGCGACGTACCCAGGCGCCGGCGCCCTCGTCCCGCGACAGGGCAAAGCCCAGCACGAAGATCGCCTGCCACGTGAACGGATTGAAGAACCACTGCCCGGGGATGGGCCACGTGGGCGCCGTGAAGGGCACGATCAGGGACGCGAAGTAGAGGCCGAGGCTCAACGGCAGCAGCAGCGGGTGCGCGTAGCGATCGATGATGGCGAGGAACGGGGCCAGCAGCATCAGCACCACGTACAGCGGCAGGATGTCGAAATAGCCGAGCTGGTGCGTCAGCAGCACGAGGCCGATGTGCGTCGTCTGCGGCTCCTGGAACACCGCCGCCGCGTTGTGCCACTCGAGGATCAGCGGGTTGTCCCAGAGAAGCGCGGTCGCGGCGAGCATCGCGAGCGCCAGGCTCGAGATCAGGATCTGCGCCGCGTAGATCTTGATTGCCCGGCCGCCCAGCCGCACGAACAGGCGCGCCGACGAATAGTCCGGCCCGAAGCGCGCGACCATCAGGCCGAGCGACCAGCCGGCGAGGAACACGAATAGCTCCGCCGAATCCGAGATCGACACGTTGCGGTGCGTGATCCGCTCGTAGACGAGGCCCGGCACGTGGTTGACGAAAATCGTGACGAGGGCGAAGCCGCGCCAGAAATCGACCGCATTGGCGGGGCGTGCCATCAACGGCTCCGCTCGGGGCGCATCAGTGCGGCCGGCCGCGGCATGCGCCGTGGCGCCGGAGCGCGCGAGGCTGGCAGGCGTGGCTCAGGGATCATTGCGAAGGGACGGTTGCGATAATCTAGGGCCGTCTTACACGGCCTCTAGGTCTTTTCGATGAAATGCATGATCAGCGCATGCGCAATCGCCTGCTTGCCCGGCACGGTCAGCCCTTCCGGGTGCCGGCGCTCCAGCATGGCCCGCGCGTCGGCCTTGCTGAACCAGCGCGCGTCCGCGAGTTCCGCCGTGTCGAGGACGATCTCCGTCGTCTCGGCCCGCGCGATGCAGCCGAGCATCAGGGAGTGCGGGAAGGGCCAGGGCTGGCTCGAATGGTAGCTGACCTCGCCGATGTGGATGCCCGCCTCTTCGAACACTTCGCGCCGCACCGCGTGCTCGATGTCCTCGCCCGGTTCGATGAAGCCCGCGAGCGTCGAGTACATCTTGTTGCCGTAGCGGTGTTCGTGGGCGAGAAGGCACCGCTCGCCGTCCGTGACGAGCATGATCACGACCGGGTCCGTGCGCGGGAACCACTCGAGCCCGCAGGCCCAGCATTTGCGCCGCCAGCCGCCGTCCTTCACCAGCGTGGTGCCGCCGCAGTGCCCGCAGCAGCGGGCGTTCTCGTGCCATTGGGCGAGCGCGCGGGCCTGGCCGCACAGCGACAATTCCTCCGGCGACATGGCGCCCTGCATGGCGAGCGAGCGCAGGTCGACGATGGGACGCAGCTTCTCGATGGCGCCCGGCACGTTGCGTGTGCGGTGCTCGGTGACGGCGAGCGCGAAGTGGCCAACACCCTCCTTGTCGACCCCGAGAAAGAGACTGTCCGCCACCGGAAATTCGAACGCATGCAGATCCTTGAGGCTGAACCAGGCGAGCGAGGTCTGCGTCCGGTCGGCGTTCGACCGCACCACCGGTTTCAGGTCGGCAAGCACCAGGAAGCGCGCGTCGGGAGCCTCCATCCGGGCCTTGATGAATTCGGGGTCGTTGCGCTTGGGGCCGTGGCGATCGAGCAGGGTCGTAGCGGCGACGGTGGGCATCAAGTCACTCCTCGATGAGCCCCGCGGGGCAGCGGCGGCGGACGGCTCGGCCATCAGGCGGATCGACAAACGCGCG
>RXJK01000307.1:4220-17404 GCA_003963125.1 Hyphomicrobiales bacterium | reverse complement strand
TTGTCTGTTCGATGGCGTTCATGATTTTCCTCACAGGGTCGCAGCGAAAGCCAAGGCGGCTTCGCGGTTGGTGAAATCGTTGCGGTACACAGGACCGGCGAGAACGCGGTATTTCGCGAAAGCCTCAGAACCCTTGGAAAGCTGCGCGATTTCCTTGCCGTTGCGCAGGATCGTCCAGAAGCGGGTGCGCTTGCCGGCGGAGAAGCAGTCTTTGCGGGCTTCCAGGGTCAGGGCGGTGTTCATTGCGATCTCCTAATCTCTGAGACCAGATCGGCTTGCGCTTCTTCGTGGTCTCGATGATTGGAGTTTGCACCACGCAAACCTAAAGGTCAAGCGTCATTCGAAAAAAAGTTTGCGTCTTGCATACCGGCGCGGCATGTGCGAAGAATCGGGGGTTGCGATCAGCCTGGCTGTTGAAGCTCGCCGAACAAGGATCGTGATGCGTGGGGGTTAGATCATCCTACGGCGCGTTCGGAAACTGAGGACCGGCTATCCGAGAGGACGCCGTTGCTAGTGTCCCATCCCGGCTCCATGCCTTCAGGACGCGGCAACAGTCTCTCTGCTCTCTTGGCTTCTTTGCCTTGGGGGTAGGGGGTCTTTTGCCGGAACCCTCCCCCACCTTCCTTCAGAGACTAGGGTTATCTCCTAGCTACAAGAACCTTGATGATCTCGATAGCTTCATTGAGAACTTGTGGCGAGGCATCGCGCAAAAGCTCGTCGGCGCTTGGCCGGTCTGGGTCGCGAAAAAGATCTTGCGGCTCTATGTCCAAAGCTTCCGCCAGCGCCGACTGCACATCGAATGTCAGTGCGCGCTTGCCGCCTTCCCAATTGCTGATTTGCGCCTTGTATGTGCCAACGCGGTCGGCGAGCTGCTCCTGTGTCAGCTCACGTTTCGCTCGCCATTTTGCCAGAAAATTCCGGCGCGGCTTCTTGGGGCCAATTCTCGTTACCATTTCAACATGTTACGCGCCATGCAAACCAATGTCGTTGGCATCCATGCAAACTTCCTTGCGATGACCTCTTGACGATTTGGTTTGCGTCATGCAAACTGCGTCCATGTCTGAAGAACAGCACCCTCTCGCCGAAGCCCGGATTAAACTTGGCCTTTCCCAGGCTGCTTGCGCCGAACTCGTTGGCTGCAAGCGCTGGATGATAAACCGCATTGAAAGGGGCGAGCGTCGCCCGTCGGCGGAACTTGCTGGCCGCATCCAGGTGGCAACTGGCATTGATGCTCGGCGCCTTCTCGGCATTCCGGCGGAGGCATCACTATGAGGGAAGAAATCTGGCAAGCGCGCATGATGCGCGTTCAGGAATGCATTGAAGCCGGTTTCAATCAGACCGAGACGGCTGAACGTCTCGGCATCAACCCTACTACGGTCAGAACATATGCGCGTCGGCTGAATCTCGACACCAAGTCTAAGTCGGCTGACGTGCTTGCGAATATTAAGAACTGCGTTGATCGCGGCTTGACGCGGGCAGAAACGGCCGCCGAACTTGGCCTTAGCATCCATACGATTGGCATCTATGGCCGCGAATACGCTATCCCCTTCCGCCACGCGTCGGCCACCACCAGCGATCCTAGATCCGAAATTATGGCCTCCATGTACCAGGCCGGGAAGACGCTTGAGGAAATTGGCTTCCTCTACAAAATCACTCGTGAGCGCGTTCGCCAAATCCTCAAGAAATACCACGGCATCATCGGCAAAGACGGCGGACAGGCCGCTCGTGCCGAAGCCAAGCGCCGAAAGGCTGAAGCGCGGCGCGACGCCAAGTTTCTGGCTCGCTACGGATGTACATACGATGCCTACCGCGAACTTCTTGAGTTGAGCCGGGAGAATTGCGCCAGCGGCGTTAGCTACGCCAAGGCTCCGCTCGGAGCATATCGGAATCAAGAACGCAACGCCAAGCAAAGAGGCATCGATTGGCAACTCTCCCTCATTGAGTGGTGGGAGATTTGGCAGCGCTCTGGCAAATGGCAGCTTCGGGGTCGCGGCAAAGGCTATATGATGTGCCGCTTCGGCGACACCGGGCCTTACGCGGCTGGCAATGTCTACATCGCGACTGGCGTTCACAACGCGGCCGTCCAGCCGAATAATCCTTATCGGGTCGGGCATCCCGACCACGACAAGGCGATCGATGGCATCCGGCACAAGCTTTCCGGGCGCGGCAAGAGGGATATGCATCGCGTTCACGTCGGCCTTCCGACTGGCGTGACGGTAAGCGGTGGCCGCTTCCTGGCCCAAGCATCCCTCAAAGGAGCTAACACTTATCTGGGGACTTTCGACACGGCAGAGGCCGCACACGCGGCATATCTCTCCGCTATCTCCGCCCCTAGGGATGTGAGGGCCGCCTAATGCGCCAGCTTCCTCAACTTCTCCCCGCCGCAACAGGCGAAGCCCATGGCCTTCATGGTCATCTGTATGGAGTCCACCACGGCCTTGGATGGCATGACGAGGCGAGCGACGACGATGTAGTCCACGCTCCCGGCGTAATCGTGCAAGGACTTCTGGCGGGCGTACAGGGTGAACCTGAAATTGCCATCTCCCAGGTCCTCCGCGTCGGCAAGACCCGTGCAAAAGATATCCGGCACGATGGCCGGCTCGATAAGCAGATGCTCCATTTCCCAAGCCCTTCTTGGAGCCGTTTCTGTTCGCCGGCTCAAGGTCAGGCTGGATCATATCGCGCTGCATCAACAAGGGCTGTTTCTGGTTTGTTCAGCTTTAAATCAGCCTATGGCTCACGAACGGTTAACGGGCGCAACGAGCGCGTGAAATCTTCGCGTCATGCTTTCATAAGCGGCGTCTCATATGCGCGAGGCATCAATTCTGATCTCTTCGCAACAACAAATGATGCAGCGGGGTTGATGTCATGAGCGATACCATGATCGAGCGCGTCGCGAAGGCGATCTATGCAGAAGCCAGCAGACAAGGTGCTGGCCACGGAAACTTCGACATTCTCTACGCCGAAGTACAAGACGGCCTGCGCCTCATGGCCCGCGCCGCTATCGAGGCAATGCGCGAACCTTCGCCGGCACTGATTCTCGAAGCGACGGATTGCGGACGACGCAAGCTTGGAAACGGCGACTTCTGGCGGGCTATCATCGACGCCGCCCTCCAACCCGCTACCGACAGCGAGGCGGCGAAATGAGCGCCTCATCCTCATCCCCGACGCGCGTTGCCGATCTGAACCGGCACCGTAAACCCGCTGGCTACCTCATTCGCGTCAGGGCGCGGGCAGGGGGTAGTGACGACCGAGATTCCTCCCCTCGGGCCAGCATTTTGTCGATTACCGTCAACCTGCCCGCAAACCAATCCGTTGCCGTTCTCCCCACTTCCGGCAACGTGATCGCAGCCGGCCTCCCTCGGTTGCGTAAACTGGCTGCCAGAGTCCTTGAGCGCGGCGGACCCCTTAGTTGCGCTCGGACCCTGGCAGCCGCTTTCACCCGGATACGCAGGGACATACGTCCGGGGTTCGTGAATTTGCGCGGAACAATTATCCAGGCGCTCCGCAGCCTTCTTCCTAGCTATCCGCTCGTCCAGCACCCGCAAAAGTCGGGACGCAGCGGCTTCCATCGTCTCATTCTCGCGCCAGTTGGGCTCCTTTCGTCTGCTCTCTGTCATGTCATCAACATGGCACAGGGAAATTCGGAAAATGCCGAAATCGAAGCAGGAAATGTCAGAAATGTCGTCCGTTGAGTTTGTTCAGTATGCCCTACGAGAACGGGTAGCGCCGCCCTCTCTCGGTTCTATCAAAGCGCGCATCCGTTACGCCTCCAGGACGTTGGGCTGGACCGCGAACAGAACCAAGGATGCTTGGTATGCGGACCCTCGCATATCCATCAGCGCCGATGAACTTAGGGAAATCGAGAAAAGGACGGGCCTGCGCTATGCCCAAGAAGAACTCAGAACCAACGACGACCTCATCGCTAAAGCCGAAGCTCTCATGGTGGGCCATGAGGCGGATTTCTACAGCGCGTTTATTGCTGCGCTCCGCTCGCTGGCTCGCCCTCATCATCGCACCTGAATTGAAGGATGAGCCATGAACGCGCACTCAAAACCGCTTCGCGTGGTGGCCCTAGATGGAATCTGGGAACTTGACCAAAGCACCGGCCATTACGAGCGCCTGGACATCTTCGAGGAAGAGCCTCGCTGGCCGTACCCGGGGCTCATCATCGGCGCACTCTGCATCATAGGTTGGGGAGCTTTCATCGGCATGGCCTACTGCCTCTATCAGCTTGTCGAGGTCATTGCTGGATGAGCGTGCGTATCATTGAAGGCGACTGCCGCGACATCCTCCGCACATTGCCGGATCAATCCGTCAATTGTGTGGTGACCTCGCCGCCTTACTTCGGACTTCGCGACTACTGCGTAGATGGGCAGATCGGGCTTGAGGAAACACCGGATGCCTTCGTTGCCGAGATGGTGGCGGTGTTCCGCGAGGCGCGCCGCGTGCTACGCGACGACGGCACGCTCTGGCTGAATTTGGGTGACAGCTACAATAACCGAACCAAGGTGCGCACTACCAGTCACCAGCCGGCATTGAACGGTTTTGAAGACGACAATTGGGCGGAGCGTTCCGCGCGCGGCGGTGTGAGGATGTCGCGCAACGATGGCGACCTGAAAGAGAAAGACCTACTCGGCATCCCGTGGATGGTGGCTTTCGCTTTGCGGGCGGACGGCTGGTATCTGCGCCAAGATATCATCTGGTCGAAGCCAAATCCAATGCCGGAGAGCGTCACAGACCGCTGCACGAAGGCGCATGAATATCTATTCCTGTTGTCGAAATCCAAGCAGTACTATTTCGACGCTGATGCGATTGCAGAGCCACTCGCAGCGCCAGAAAAGCAGGGGCGATCTGGGACTGTGTCGCTTGGATACTCGGAAGGGGCGGGGCGCGCCACCCAGGCTGCTGGTGACAAGGGGCTCAGGAACAAAGACCCGCTGGAAGCGCGCAACAAACGCACGGTCTGGACTGTCGCCACGCAGCCTTTCAAGGAAGCGCATTTTCGCGACCTTCCCGCCCGATCTGATCGAGCCTTGCATTCTGGCTGGCTGTCCAGGGGGGGGCATCGTGCTTGATCCGTTTGGCGGCGCCGGGACGACTGGCCTTGTAGCCGATCGCCTTCAGCGCAACGCCATCCTGATCGAACTCAATCCTGCCTATGCGGAGTTGGCCCGCAAGCGGCTTTCGACTGACGCCGGCATGTTCGCGGAGGTAGCATGATCTCCATCACGCTTCCATGGCCGCCGAAAAGCCTATCGCCCAACTCGCGAAAGCATTGGGCCGTGAAAGCAAAGGACGCCAAGCACGCGCGTCAGGTTGCCGCATGGAGCGTACGCAGCGCAGGCATTCGTCCGGGCGATCTCGATATTCCCTATCGGGTGAAGGTAACGCTTGGCTTCGCGCCACCAGACAAGCGCCATCGCGACGACGACAACATGCTGAGCAGTTGCAAGAACTTCATAGACGGGATCGCCGACGCAATCGGCATTGATGACAGCAAATTCGAGATCGTCATTCGCCGCGATGTGCCCGTGAAGGGCGGCGCCGTGCATGTGACTCTGGAACCCGCCTAGACGCATTCAATAGGGCGCCAAGCCCGGAGTTGAGGGATCAAGACATGTTCCACAACCTGTGCATAGCCTGTGGAAAACGAGGATTGCCTGTTAACACTCGACGTTTTCGGAAGCGCAGAATTCCGCGGTTCTCTAAAATGCAATAACTAAATCGCGTCAACGCGGTAAGGGACTTTGAAAAATGGCAGTCACCTCTGCAATTCGCGATCTGATCGCGCGCGGCTTTACGGTAGAGCAGGCCTTGGAAGCTGCTGAGGCTTTCGAGGATGCAATGACGCCGAAGCTTACCGCCAGGCAAGCCCGCAACGCTCGTTATTATCAGAACAAAAAGGCAACAAAAGCGTCTGAAAAGCGTCTTAAAGCGTCTGAATCGTCTAATTCAGACGATAGCGTCTTAAACCAGACGCCTCCTCACGCGCGCGTAGAGGATAATCTCCAAACTAAGAAAATAACTGGACAGAAAGAAAACAAGAAAGCCGCTTCGCTTTCTGACGTGGCCGCTTTCAAGGCAGATCTTGAGTTGGATGCGACACCCGAGCAGGTCGAAGCCTTCGCTAAGCACCGCAAAGCCAAAAAAGGCCAGAACTCAGCTTACTCGGCCATGCTCTTCCGCCGCGACGCCCAAGCCTGCGGCCTGACCGTCTCACAAGCGATCGACACCGCCATCTCCAGGGGGTGGCTCACTGTCAAACCCGAATATCTGGCCGGCCGCCCACGGTCTACAGCACCACCCACTGCGCCGGCACCAAAGCAGGATTTCAACTCCATTCTCGATGCAATGCAGGGCAAGCCAAATGCACCACACCACACAGGTCCAACCATCGAGGCCAGCTTCGAGCGCAGAGATCGGAGCGGCACTGCAGACGTTGTTCAACTCCATGCGATTTCCGCCAGGGGTTGACGCCGAAAGGGCTATTGGTGGCTATCATCTGGCCCTGAGCGGCTTCACGGCAGAGGCTATCGCAGCCGGCATAGCGAAATTTCTTCGCGGCGAATGCCAGGACGTAAATCCGAAATACTGCCCTCATCCGCCGGAGTTGGCGCACATCATAAGGACAACAGTCGTCCCGAGGCGAGTCCAGCAGCCGGAACTTTCCAAGCCAGAGCACAACTGGCTCCCCGGTGAGCGCGAGCGCATGCGGCTCAAAATGCCGATGTGGCGCTATGCCTTCGAATGCGGGCTGATGGATCAGCTGGACGCGGCAAACCGGTCCGGATTCGGCGCGATGGTCGTCCTCGCCGACAAATGGGGCATCAAGGTTCCCGATGAGCTTTTGCAGGATGAGGAGCGCACCGAGCGGGAATGGCGCATTGCTGGCAATAGAGCCCGCGCCGCTATGGAAGCCAACCCTCCGCCCTTCATGCGGAGGCGTCAATTGCAGTCAGTGGAGTAGACCATGTTCGCAGTAGCCCACAGAGCCACCGAGAGGGGCATCAGCGCCCGTTCCGTTGCCGTCGTGCAGGAGAACGGGGCGAAACAGGTAAAGGCGCCTGTAATTAATCTAGAGGTCGAAGCAGAGAGACGCCGGCTGTCCGCCATCGAGCAACGCCGCGCGGACGGCCTTCGTCAGTTTCGCAGATGGGGCATGCCTGATTGGGCAGTGAAGATCGTCGCTGAAGTTGCAGATGATCACGCCATCTGTCCCGGGGAGATAGCCGGACGCAGGCGGTTTAAGCCAATCGTCGATGCCAGGCGTGAAGCCATCTATCGCGTCAAGGCGGTAAAACCGCTGCTGTCCTGCATCATCCTCGGCAAGTGGTTCAACAGAGACCATACCTCTGTCACACACCTTACCGCCAGCTACTCGGAGGCAACAGGCGCCCCAAGGCTTGTCGGCTACGACATCGGTAAAACGCGCGCTCGATACATAAAGCGGCGCGACGCAGCAAAAGCGCAAACCCCATGACCAATCCATCGCATCACTAAGGGACAACGAGGGACACAATGGCGGCACGGACCAAGGCGGCAAGGCAATGACGGTCGTTAAATCGCTGAATGGCATGTGGATCGTAAAAGATGCCAATGGGAACGTATTGGCAGGCCCATTCGAGGGATCGGCTGCGGCTTGGCGTTGGATCGATCGCCATGAGGGCGAGCAAACGGCTGAATATGTTTTCCGAAAGATGTGGGACGCACCATGACATGGTTCGCTGCTAGGACGAAGCCCGGCGCTCAAATGCCCCAGCGCACCTACGAGGTTGAGACAACCCGTAGCGTGAAAGGCTATCGGCTCGTCCCTAGCCTAGACCCGAATATGTCGGCCGTAGAGGTATCGCTGAAGCGTGGCGGATTCAGCTTCTACATGCCAGCAGATATGCGCGTCGTTCGTGATCGAAAGAAGACGAATGTCTGGACGATACGCCGGTTTGCACTTCTGCTCGGATACGTCTTTGTGAACGACGAAGCGCGCGCCATCGACTGGCGTAAGCTTGAGGACGAAACACCCGGCATTGAGAAGGTAGTGCGATGTGCCGGGAAGCCGCTGGCCATCCTTGAAAGCGAGATGGATGTGCTGCGCGAGAAGGAAGCATATTTGGCTGACAGGGCCGCCAAAATACTTGTCGTTTTCCAAGAGAGAGCGGCGGCCAAAGGCCACACTCGTAGGATGACATCTAGCAAGTTCCCGGTGGGATCGAAGGTCGTGATCACGAAGGGGCTTGCGAGAGACAAGACCGGCCAGGTTACCGGCCTTGATAGAGACGGGCGGCTGAAGCTCCTGGTGCAAAAGCTGGAGATGTCGGTGCCATTCGATTCAGTGGAACTCGATTACACGGAGGCAGCGGAATGAGCGAGGAAAGGGAAACGTTTGTCGTTCCAGACGATATATGGGTTGCCGCTCAACGAGCGTTTGAACGAGGCAGCACCATTGGCATAGCTCAAGCGATATTAGAAGAGCGCGAGCGTTGTAGTAGCATAGTGGCTGATATGGCCAATAGGGCCCATAATGATACAGAGATTTTCGAAGCGCTCGGCGTCATTGGTGTTGGCCGTGTGATGGCGCATGCGATCGATTGCGGTTTGCATAAGGCGGCGCGGTCGGCAGAAGAGGAGCAGTCGACCGGCGCCGATGAGGTAGCGAAATGAGAAAGATGCAGGAGATAGACCGCCTAACGGGAAAGCTTAATAGCGATCTGTCCGCGTGGTTGTTAGCGCGTCAATCACAAATTCGAAACGAAACATGGCGCAGACACCCATCAGATATCTCAGACGTGTCTCGTAAGCTTATGGCGCTCGACAGCACGCTCACGAAACTCTCCGCGCTCATTCCAGAAGAGTTCATTGCTGATGGCTCCGACGCGCCTCAAGAGTATGCGCCGGCTATCTTGGCCATCCTCAAGACGGAAACGGCGCTAATAAACGGGGGCTTGCAATAGAAATTTTTCGCCTGTATATTTTCCCAAGGTGATTTGGGCGACGGCGGACACGTCCCGGCTCATCAGCGGGAAATTCACCTTCCCAGCGTGCCTTTAGCTTTGCCAAAAATCAGGATCGTGCCCCGGCCGCCTCTCATTGAAGCGCCTCGCCGGGGCCTCTCATTGCAGGTACCCGGCCTCGCCGTGAACGGCATGGCTAAGGGGATAAGCGCAGACCCTTCGCGGTCGCCGCCTGCATACCTACGCGTATGGCTGCAATCGATGAAGGAGCGCTCGGCAGGCGAGGGCGGTGCGGGTGTCCGCCCCCTGCTTCTTCATGGTGACAACCGAGTTGGCGGATATTCCAAGCAGTCTGGCGCATTCGGCATCAGAACGGGCTAGGCCAGCTGATTTCATCTCCGCCAGCCAGGAATTGAAGGTGGCGGCTGTCATCAGCGATTCCCCAGAAGTTTATTCACACGATCGAGCCAATACTGGCCCTTCTCATACAGCTTTTCAGCTTTCTCATGCTCGCCGCGTTCCGCCGCTTCATTAGCGTCCGCAAGGTATTTGCCGCCGCGTTCGTCCGCGTCGGCGATCTTCTCTTGGAGAGTTTTTGGCATATCAGGAAGCCTTTTCAATGTGGGTGTGGACCTTGATCACGTCAGCGCGGGCAACCTTCATCGGCTTCGTCCAGCGCGACTTCCACATGCTGCTAATGAGTTTGCGGACGATGATATGCTTGCCATCGCCGGCATGGCCAATGAATTGAACATAGGACTGGCCGAATTTGCGGTGCGCCTGCCGGATCGTAAGCGTCTGGCCTTCAATGGCAAAATCAACCGAGGCGATGATCTGCTGGCGGTTATCGTTGGCGGCGTTCATTGCGATCTCCCTTGTTGGTGAGATCAATCTATACAAATACCTTGTATTCGTCAACAGTGAAAATACAAGAAACTTTGACAAAATTGCGGGCGAACATGCAAGATGCCAGAACCTCGCGCAATCACGGAAATAGCCGAGAAGGAAACGGCCCTGTTCCTGGCTGAGCAGGCGAGGCAGTTCATCACCTGCGGCGCTAATCTCGCGGCGCACTCGATGCCGCTTCCGGCAGTTGTGAAATTCCTCCGCGAACTTGCCGATCAGATCGAGAATTTCGGCTGATGCCATTCTGGATCATTCCGACCGCCTGCATAATCGCTGCCCTAATAGTCGCGGCAATCAATGCCTCTGACGGCGGCGGCGATTTCGATTGGTAAGCCAATGAACGTCCTATCCGCATTCATCCGCCTCTTTCGAAGGAATAACCCCATGAGCGCAGTAGACTTCTCGGCTCTCAGCGCCGAAATCGATAACATCGCAGCCAATGTCCAGAAGGTCGCCGCCGAACTGGCGAACGCCACCGCTACCGCCAATCAGGTGACGCAGCTCCAAGCCGAGCTTTCGACGGCCAATGCCTCGCTTGCCCAGGCTCAGGCCGATCTGGCCTCGTCGCAGTCGGCTGTGGGCGATCTGACGGCCAAGCTAAAGGCCGCTGACGACGCGCTGGCCGCTGCTCTGCCTGCTCCGGCGCCGGCTGCGTAAGGAGGCCAATCATGGCCGAAGATCCCAACACCGCAGTTGTCAGCGCTGCCCAGACAGCCGCATCCAATGTTGGAGCGGTACTCGGCGCCTCAGCGTCCTCCGTCGCCACCGCAGTCCAGGCAGATGCAGAACGCCTTGCTGTAAAGGATGAGGCGAAGGCTGAATCCTGGATTCATCGCGAGGTCGAAGCGATCGAGGCCAGGATTGCTGCGCTGTTCGCCGAAGCCAAGGCGCTGCTCAAGGCGCATCTGTAAGCAACTATTACCGAGGCGCGCATGACCGAAATACGCACCTCGCTGCGCAGTCCTCTTCGTAGCCCGCTGTTTAGCCCACTCGTTGGGCGGTGGATTAAGCCGAACCCGTTCTCACTATTCCAATACAGCGTCAATTTCGTTGCGGGAACGACAGTCGGCGGCACGCAGCCATACGGCAACAACAACAATGACGGCCGGTTCTTCCGCGATCCGTCAAACGTCACGGCGACCTATTGCCCGGACGCGACTGGAAAGCTGATTTCACTCGGCGCTGCCGGTCTTCGCCGCACCACAAAGGGACATTTCGACTACACGTCCGGTACCAATTCAATCCTATGGTGTCGAGACTGGACTAACGCCGTTTGGGTCGCGTCTAATATGACGGCGGCCAAGAACCAAGTTGGGGCAGACGGGGTCGCCAACACCGCGACATTGCTGACCGCCACGGCCGCCAATGCGACGATTTCGCAGGGATTTACCATCGCTAGCGCGGCGAAAGTCTTTTCGGTTGATATGAAGCGCGTAACCGGAACCGGTCCCGTGCTGATGTCCCTGGATGGCGGCACGACCACGACAGATGTCTCTAGCCTCTTGAGCACGACGGCCTTTACACAGGTGTATGTCGCCTCGGCGGCGGTTACAAATCCCAATTGCTGGGTTTCCCTTGTCAACTCGGGCGATCAGATAACGGCTGATTTCGGCCAAATGTGCGTGCCATCGATCTCGGGCCTTAATATCCCGACGCAACAGCGCTATCTGACGACCACTGCAACGATCATCAATTCTCAGTCGCGCCCCAATGCCGCCGTAACGGACCTGGGACCACTGGCGGCCGTCGGCGCTGGATATTTCGCCTTCTTCTGGCAAGGCCGAAGCGAGCGGCCGACCGGGGGATTTGTCATCACGGGATCAACCGGGATTTTTTGCTCCGTCAATGTCGATGGCTCGGTGCGCTTCAGCGCCAACGCGGGAACGTCGACCTCATCGGCTGGTGTGTGGCTCACCGGGCTTAACAACGTCAATAAGGTGGCGGGCTACTTCACAAATAGCGGCGCTATCAAGCTGGCATGTAACGGCAATCTGGGAAGTGCCGGAACAGGTGCCACAACCACGCCAGCCCTCGACCACTTCGACCTTGGCACTAATGGATCCGGTCCGAACTCGATCATGGGCATCAACGAAATCTTCTCGATGAGCCCCAACCTGACATTTAGCGATGCCGATCTCATCGCGATGACGACGTAGGAGATTTCCATGGCTAACAGGGTGCAGGATTCTCTTGCTGCGACAGGGGCTGGGACTGCGATCACCGTGCAAACCGGGTGGCTTTCGCTCTCGGGAACCTGGGTAGGCACCGTCAACCTTCAGCGCGGCCCGAATCCCGATGGCTCGTGGTCGAACATCACGGACGCTTCCGGCAACGTCATTGCCCTGAGCGTCAACACCGAATGCCCGATCGACAATGCAATCCCGATGTCGATGCGCGTCAACTTCACGCGCACCTCTGGAACGCTCGTCGCCGCCATTACGAGCCAGATCCCTGCCTGATGTTCGCCTGGCTGGTGTTTGATGCAGAGAAGAAGGACGCGCTTGTCGCGCTGGGGACGGCTCCTAGCCTGGCACCACGGCAGATCATCACCTCGGAATTGGCTGGCAAGTGGGCCAGCCCAGCAAGTCTCCTTGACGACCCAAAGTATGCGGAGTGGGCGCAAGGGCTTTCTTTCCTTCCGCTCCGCACACTGAGCGCCACCGCGCTTTTCTCCTGAACCCTGAAACCCAGACCTGAAGCACAGGCCCAACCGGCCTGCTCAACATCCATGTCGAAAGGAAAATTGAAATGGCCGGACTTTACACCGCTGGCGTCCAGACGGACAACCTCATCACCGGCAGCGAGCACATCGCCGTCGATACCTTCCTCCCGAGCGGCCAGAACCCGCAGACCGCCAAGCTCTCGCTCGCGCGCCTGGCTATGGCCATGAACTATCTGGCCAACAACGTAAGCACCACGCCGGTCGCGGGCACCCGCTACTATGTCGACACCTCGATCGGCACCGATGGCACTGTCGTCACCGGTATACGCGCTCTCATCGGCGCCACGGGCGGCACCGACAAGTTCATCTTCGAGCTGCATGATAGCGCCGGCAACCTGGTTGCCACCACGGCGCTCGCGGGCGTCACTGTCGGTACGGCCAACACCTACCAGGCCATCCCGTTCACCGCTCCGGTGACCGTCAATGCCGGCGTCTACTTCATCGTCGTGCAGAACAACGGCACCACGGCCCGCATCGCCACCTACAACGCTCCGGTCTCTCCGCTGCTTACTGGCTCGGCTACCGGCACGTTCGGCACTTCGGCCGCCATCACCCCGCCGACGACCTACACGGCCGGCGTTGGCCCTGTGGCGATGCTGTACTGA
>RXJK01000307.1:430-4170 GCA_003963125.1 Hyphomicrobiales bacterium | reverse complement strand
GCCCGCCGGTCGTCCGAGTGACTATCTCCCGGAATATTGCGAGACTGTCATCGATCTCGGCCGAGCGGGCAAAAGCCTTGCTCAGATGGCGTCACATTTCGATGTGTCGCGGCAGACAATCGACAATTGGGCTGCGGCACATCCAGAATTTCTAGAAGCGTTAACGCGGGCGAAGGCTCATTGCCAGGCTTGGTGGGAAGATCAAGGCCAGACTGGCATGGTCGCACCGGGCTTCAATGCGGCAATTTGGAAGAAGTCCGTCGAGGCTCGCTTCCGTGACGACTACACCGAGCGTCAGGAGATCACTGGCGTACAAGGCGGCCCGATCAGGACCGACAACCGCTTCGAAATAGTGCTCGTGCCACCTGACAAGGGCAATGAGGGCTGAGTTCCCTGAACGGCTGGCGTTTCTCTTCCAGCCTAAACGATACAAGGTAGCATGGGGAGGGCGCGGCTCGGCCAAGTCATGGTCGATCGCAAGGGCGCTTCTCATCATAGCCGCGCAGAAGACCAAGCGCATCCTGTGCGCACGCGAGTTTCAGAACTCCATTCAGGATTCGGTTCACAAGCTGCTCGCTGAGCAGATCAAGCTTTTGGGGATGGAGGATCAATACGTCGTCCAAAAGACGACAATCGTTCACCGGGTCACGGGCAGCGAGTTCATATTCTACGGGCTTCGCCACAACATCGATAGCCTGAAATCCATGGAAGGCATCGATATAGCCTGGGTCGAAGAAGCCCATACGGTCTCTGGATCTTCGTGGGACAAGCTAATCCCGACGATCCGCAAGGCGGGATCAGAGATTTGGGTGAGCTTCAACCCAGAGTTGGAGACTGACGAGACCTATAAGCGTTTCGTTCTCGATCCGCCCACAGAATCGATCGTCGAGAAAATCAACTGGCGCGATAACCCTTGGCTCAGTGACGAGCTTCGCCAGGAGAAGGATGACCTAAAGGCCAAGGATGTCGATGCCTACCTCAATGTGTGGGAGGGCAATTGCCGTCAATGGCTGGACGCAGCGGTTTACGCGAATGAGCTTCGGGACATGGAGGCCCAAGACCGTTTTTGCTCCGTCCCTTATAGGGTAGGGCTTCCGGTCAGCGTCTTCTGTGATCTCGGCTATGCCGACTTCACGTCACTGTGGTTCGTCCAGAAAGTCGGGATGAACTACCATGTTATTGATTTCTATCAGGATCAGTTCCAATTCTGGCCGCACTATCTGAAGCTGCTGCAATCAAAGCAGTACTACTATGATCGAATCTGGCTCCCTCACGATGGCGACAAAAAGGATGTTAGCCAAGTCGAGAGAGATCGAACGGTAGACGGGCAAACGCGCGCCGCTGGTTATAGGGTTGAGCGGGTTCCCGACATTTCTGTAGCGGCCGGTATCAACGCCGTCCGGACTATCTTCCCTGCTCTCTTTTTCGACAAGACGAACTGCGCCGAAGGCATCAACCAGATCCGGCGCTATCGCTACAGCATACGGAATGCTGGCAGCGCCGAACAATCGCACTCGCGTGAGCCGGTACACGATGACGCCAGCCACGCGGCTGATGCGCTTCGCTATCTCGCGGTAGGCTTCAAGGAAGGCGCCAAGGAGCGCAAATCCAAGTTGCCACCGCCTCGCACCTCATCGGTCTCTGGAATGTCGCAAGGTTGGATGGGCTGATGAGCAAAAAGACCGAAGACAGCGACATCCTCCAGGAGGCCAAGAAGCGTTTTCAGGCCTGCGAGGACTGGGAAGCCGACTTTCGCAAGCGCTTTGTCGAAGATCTGAAATTCGCCAATGCCGACCCGGAGAACGGCTGGCAATGGGACCAGGTTCTCCAGCAGAACCGCACCGACAAGCGCAAGCCGTGCCTGACGATCAACAAGACGCGCCAGCACAACCTCCAGATCATCAACGACGCGAAGCAGAACAAGCCTGGCGTGAACATCCGTCCGGTTGGCGACGGCGCGACTTACGATGCGGCTCAGGTGTTCGAGGGCGTCGTGCGCCATATCGAATACCAGTCCAACGCGGAGCAGGCCTACGATACCGCAACGACCTTCCAGGTTGAGGGCGGCATCGGCTACTGGCGCGTCATTACCGATTATGTCTCGCCTGACACATTCGATCAGGAAATCTACATCCGCCGCATCAAAAGCCCGGACTCGGTCTATCTCGATCCTGATATTCAGGAGGCGGATGGGTCGGATGCTCGGTTTGGCTTTATCTTCGAGGACGTGAGCCGCGATCGTTTTGAGGCCGAATACCCAGACTTTAAAGGTGATGCCGATCTCGACGTGATCGGGAAGGGCGACTTCTGGTGCTCGAAAGACAGCGTTCGCATCGCTGAATATTATCGCCGGGAACAGAAGGCAGACAAGCTCGTCGCCTTTGTCGATCCGATGACGCAGCAACAGGTCATCGTGCGCAAGAGCGTGATGGATGACAACCAGAAAGCGATGTACGAGCTGGTGAAGGACCAGCCGAGCACCAACGAGCGCAGCGTGCTCACGGATGTGGTGCAGTGGTTCAAGATCGCCGGCAACAAGATCATCGACCAGCGCGTCTGGCCTGGCAAATACGTCCCCATCGTCCGCGTGATCGGTGAAGAGACCATCATCGAAGGCAAGATGGACCGCAAGGGCCATACCCGCGCGCTGAAAGATGCGCAGCGCATGTACAACTACTGGACATCGGAAGGAACCGCTCAGGTCGCGCTTCAGACGCAGACGCCGTACATTGCCGCTGTGGAGGCCACGGAAGGGCTGGAGACCTATTGGGCTAAGTCCAACCTCGATGACGCAGCCTATCTGCCCTACAACGCCTACGCTGAGGATGGAACGAGGACCATTCCTCCGCCCCAGCGCACGCAGCCGCCTCAGATGGCATCTGCCTACATCGACGGCATGCGCATTTGCGAAAACCAGTTGATGATGGCCTCGGGCCAGTATCAGAGCCAGTTCGGCCAGAACGAGAATGCGACCTCCGGCAAGGCCATCAACGAGCGCCAGCGTCAGGGCGACAACGCTACCTATCACTATATCGACAATCTGGCGATCGGCATCAAATACACGGGCAAGATCCTCATCGATCTGATCCCGAAGATTTACGACACGCCGCGCGTCATCCGCATTCTTGCCAAGGATGGAACGGAAGGCGCCGTCCAGATCGATCCGACCGCGCGACAGGCTCACCAGCCGACGCAGGACCCCAATCAGGAGCCGGACGAAAACCAGCTTGTCTCGGCCATCTTCAATCCGAATGTCGGCCGCTATGAGATCGAGAGCGACACTGGTCCGGGTTATGCCACTCGCCGTCAGGAAGCATTCAACGCGATGACGCAGATCGCGGCGCAGGACAAGGGCTTCCTCGAAAAGGCCGGAGACCTGTACTGGAAAGCCGCCGACTTCCCGATGGCTGATGAGTTGGCCGAGCGTTATGCGAATACGATCCCGGCTTCGGTGAAGGGCAAGGGTCCGCCGCCAGAGGTTCAGCAGCTTCAGGGCCAGTTGCAGCAGGCTCAGGACGCCATTGTCAAGCTGACCCAGCAGTTGAACGACAAGGAGAAGGATATCAACATTCGGTCCTTCGAGGCGGAATCGAAGCGCATCCAGGCGTTGGGCAATTCCGGCCCAGCGATCACGCCTGACCAGATACAGCCGCTCGTCAAGCAGGCCATCATTGAGATGCTGATGGGAGGATCGCCAGAAGGCGAGTCAGGTCAGGGGCAGCAGATGCCGGCAGAACAGC
>RXJK01000307.1:0-380 GCA_003963125.1 Hyphomicrobiales bacterium | reverse complement strand
GCATCGAATTGGAGCCGTGGGGTGATGGGCGTATCCCTGAAGCGAACGGCGTGATTTTCGAGGCTATGGCGGCAATCGAAGTCATCAAGCAATCCGATAAGATGCGTCAATTACATGACGCGCAAACCTTCATCAGCGCTCCCGGCTTCTTCGCCTTCTGCGATGAAATCCAGCCTTATGGCTGGCCCGAGGTCGATGCATGAACATCAACATCCGCTCTGGTGACGTGCCGGTCCTCATCCGCAAGACCGCCGAGGAAATCGCTGGCACCTTCTACGAGCTGTCCCGCACCGATCGTTTCCGGGCCGAAGCCGGCTCACAGAAGCAGTTCATCCGCCGGCACTGGAAAGACCATCTCGGTAACGCGGTGCAGAGCCTTG
>RXJK01000381.1:17133-17275 GCA_003963125.1 Hyphomicrobiales bacterium | reverse complement strand
GCCGCCTCCAAGCTTGCGTTCGATCACTATCTCGATTCCGCCTTTCGCTTCCTCCGCTTCCCGATGAACATCCTGCGGCCGTCAAATGCCTATTGCCCCGGCCAGCTTCTGCATCGCGTGATCCCGAAGGCCGTGTGGTGTG
>RXJK01000381.1:0-17083 GCA_003963125.1 Hyphomicrobiales bacterium | reverse complement strand
AAATCGTACATCCATGCGCGCGACCTCGCCCGCGCCATTCACCTCGTGGCGGAGCGTGCGCCACTCGGCAAGACCTACAACGTCGGCCCAAAATCCCCGCTGGCGATCCGCGAGATCGTGGCCATGATCGCGCGCGCCATGGACATTCCCTTCGAGCGCCTGTGCGAGCCCGTGGGCGACCGGCTCGGCCAGGACACGAAGTACTGGCTCGACAGCACGGCGATCCGCGACGATCTCGGCTGGAGCCCGGTCGTCTCCTGGGAGGAGGGTCTCGCGGAGATGGTCAGCTGGGGTAGGAAGTATTGGTCTGAGATCAAGGATCTCAGCACCAGTTACGTGATGCGCGCCTGAGGCGGGCGCCGGAGCAACGGTAAGAGTAGGCGAGATGAAGGCAAACGCAGTGTACAGACCCGCCAGCGGCCCGTCGGCCGAGCTTTCAAGACAGCTTCACAAGGCGGTCTTGCGATTGCGCATCGTCGAGGAGACGCTCGCCGCGCGCTACCGAGAGCAGGAGATGCGCACCCCGACGCATTTCGGCACCGGCCAGGAAGGTGTCGCGGTCGGCGTGTGCGAGGCCTTGCGCAAGGACGATGCCGTCTTCAGCCACCATCGCTGCCACAACCACTACCTCGCCATGGGTGGCGGCGTGTTCGAGCTTGCAAGCGAACTCTACGGCCGCTCGACGGGATGCTCGGGAGGTCGCGGCGGCTCGGTTCACCTGACCGACATCAAGAACGGCATGATCGTCTCGAGTGCCATCCTCGGCGAAACGCCCGCGGTTGCCGCCGGCGCGGCACTGTCGTTCAAGATGGACGGCGTCGACAGGGTTGCCGTCGCATTCTTCGGCGAAGGCGCGATGGACGAGGGCGCTCTATACGAGACGCTCAACTTCGCCTCCGTTCACAAGCTGCCGATGCTGTTCGTCTGCGAGAACAACCTCTATGCCACCGAAAGCCCGCTTTCGGTGCGGCAACCGGCCCACACGGAACTCTGCCAGCGGGCGGAGGCCTTCAAGGTGCCGGCGCGACGCATCGACGGAAATGACGTGGCGGAAGTCTTCTCGGTCACCGAGGAGATCGTGCACGAACTGCGCGGTGGTCACGGCCCGCAGTTCATCGAGTGCATGACGTACCGCTGGCGCGAGCACGTCGGGCCGATGTTCGATCATGAACTCAACCGGACCTACCGCAGCCGGGACGAGGTCGAGCATTGGATGGCCAGATGCCCCGTCACGGTGAGTTCGCAACGCCTGCTCGAGGAGGGGTTTGCCTCGAAGAGCGAACTCGAACAGTGGGAGCGGGAGTTGAAAGAAAGTATTGCCCGTGACGTGGAGCGCGCGCGTTCGGCGCCGTGGCCCGCGACCTCAACCCTTTTCAACAATATCTGATTGGATCGTGTCATGACGACGGCGAGAACGCTGAGTTACGCGGACGCTTTGTCGGAGGGGCTCGTGCAAAGCATGGAGCGCGATCCGTCGATATTCGTCACCGGCATCGCGGTCGATTATCCTTCCGGGATCTTCGGCACCACCACGGCCGCCCACCAGAAGTTCGGACCGGGCCGCGTGTTCGAATCGCCCGCGATGGAAAACGCGCTGACGGGCATCGCCATTGGCGCGGCGGCCATGGGCAAGCGCCCCGTCGTCGTCCATCCGCGCAACGACTTCATGTTCCTGGCCTTCGACCAGCTCATCAACATGGCGGCGAAGTGGAAGTACATGTTCGACGGCCGCGCCGGCACCGTGCCCATCGTGGTGCGCGCGGTGATCGGCAAGGGCTGGGGCCAGGGCGCCACCCATTCGCAAAGCCTGCAGGCCCCCTTGGCGCACTTTCCGGGGCTCACGGTTCTGATGCCGACGATGCCGGAAGATGCCAAGGCCCTGACGGTCGCGGCCCTGCAGCACGACGGGCCCGTGGTCATCCTCGAGCATCGCTCGCTCTACGGCGTGAAAGGCCCCGTTTCGGAAAGCTGCGAGGCGGCCCCGATCGGAAAGGCGAGGGTCATGCGCGCCGGCAGGCACGTCACGATCGTCGGTACGTCGCTGATGGCGTACGAGGCGCTGCATGCAGCCGACGAGCTCGCCAAGCAAGGCGTCGAAGCCGAGATCATCGATCTGCGCAGCATCAGGCCCCTGGACGAAGAGACCATCCTGACCTCCATCGCCAAGACGGGCCATCTCGTGGTCGCGGATACCAGCTGGGAATTGTGCGGGGTCTCCTCCGAGATCGCCGCGCTCGCTGTGGAGAAGGGCTTCCGCCACCTGAAGGCCCCCGTGAAGCGGATCGCGCTGGCGAACTGCCCGGCCCCCGTCTCCCTGCGCCTCGAAGAGGTCTTCTATCCCAAGGCCTCGACGCTCGCGCGCGCCGCCATGGCGACGCTCGGCTACGATCCCGAGGCCGTCGGCGACATCGACCGTGAAGACACCTTCAAAGGTCCGTACTGAGGAGCGCGGGCCATGACGATGACGCCAAACACGACTGAATTCGCGCTGCCCGCGGGCCACATCCGTCCGAAGAACCATGCCTCGCTGTCGATTGCCGTCACGGCGTTGAACGAGGCCGATGTCGTCGGCGAGGTTCTCGAGAGCATCCTCAAGGTTTGCGAGGACTGCCTCGACACGTTCGAGATCATCGCGATCGACGACGGCAGCACGGACGCCACGGGCAGCATCATGGAAGAGTTCGCCCGCAAGCACGCGGGCGTGCGCGTCATTCACAATCGCCCCAACAAGGGCATTGGCTTCGCCTACAAGCAGGGCCTCGCGGAAGCCCGCCACGAGTACTACATGCTGTTGTGCGGCGATGGCGGCCTGCCCGCGTCGAGCCTGCCGCCGATCTTCGCCAGGATCGGCTCCGCGGACATCGTCATTCCCTACATGCTCAATCTCTCGCGCATCAAGACGCCGAGCCGCTTCGTGCTCTCGCGCACCTATGCCAAGCTCCTCAACCTCGTGTCCGGCCTGCGTCTGCATTATTACAACGGTCTTCCCGTACACCGGGTCGACAAGCTGCGCAGCGTCGACATTTCCAGCGACGGGTTCGGCTTCCAGGCCGAGACGCTGATCAAGCTGATCAAGGGCGGCGCCAGCTTCGTGGAAGTCGGCGTGCTCGGCGCTGAAAAGACCAACCGGTCATCGGCACTGCGCTTGAAGAACTTCGTTAGCGTCATGGGCACGCTTTCCAAGCTGCTCGGCTCGCTGAAAAGCGCGCCATCGCGCCCCTGAGCACGATGATCTCCGCTCTGTACCCGACGCTGCATGCGGCGATGAGCCTGCGCCGGGACGCGGTGGCGGTGGTCATCGCGGCCATCGCCTCGTTCGGCGCGGTGATCGTGCTGTCGAACGGCATCCCTTACGGGCTCGACGGCAACGAGACGTTCTCCTCGATCGTGCATGCGATCAACTTCCTGAATTTCGATTTCTCGCACGCACGGGGACTGGCGGACGAGACGCTGAGCCGGGACGTGGCGGCGCATTCCTTCGTGCACACGCACCAGGGCAATTTTCCGCGTGTGTTCGCCACGTTCCTCTTTGCGATCGGCATCACGAGCCCCGAGGGACAGGTGATCGCGACGGCCATCCTGATCGGTGTGCCGTCGGTTCTGCTCTGGTACCTGTTTCTCCTGCGGATCCTCGGCAAAACTGGCGCGCTCTTCGCCGTCGGCTTCCTGTTGACGGACTATGCGCTCTTCCTGCAGACGCAGCTCGTCACCTATCGGGCCTGGCACTTCTTCTTCATTGCCGCGGGCTTTTTTTGCGTGCAGCGCCTGATCGACACGGCACGCGCGCGCTGGAACGTGGCTTTGTTCTTCCTTTTCATATGCCTCTTCTACTACGAGCTGCTGTTTGCGACCTTCGTCGCCATCTCCGTGTCGATCTGGGCGATCTGGAACCTGCAGCACCGCCCCGTCGAAGCGATGCGGACGGTCGGCATCTGTTTTGCCGGAGCCGTGCTGGGCTTCGGCCTGGTCGTGGCGCAAGTCGCCTGGCTGTTGGGCTGGGACGGCATGGTGCGGGATTTTCTCGGGACGGTGCTTGCCCGCAACTCGGCCAAGGACCTTGTCGAGCACACGGCCGAGCTGAAAGCCTGGTCCGATGCCAACCGCATCGTGTTCTTCATGAACCTGATCGACGGCGGGATCTACCGCAACCTCGACTGGGCCGTGCGCGCGTTCACGACGCACGGCTTCCTCGTCTACTCGCCACTTCTCTTCGTGCTCATCGCCCAGTGGGGCATCGGGCGGGCCTCGACGTCGGCCGGCGCCAACCCATTGCTGGCCGTTCCCGAGCGGCATCCCATGGCCTGGGCGGCCGTCGCCGTGACCCTTTGGGCGTTTCCCGGTCCCTTGTCCATCTCCGTATGCGCGGCCGCCCTGGCCGTGTGGTGCTCGCTCGGGGTGCGCGAGGCTCCGAAGGCGCGCTACGGCTGGATCGCCATTGGCCAACGCACCGCACTCCTCTGGATCATCTGGTACGCCGTCCTTCTCGTCGACAACCGCGCGCTGGGAACCAACCCGACGTGGAGCGGCGTCCCGCTGCTCCTTGCAATGCTCGCAGCCATTCTCGGCCTGGCAACCGCGTTCGCCATGTCCTACGCGCTGGGCCCGCTCGGCCTGCGTTCGCATGCGTCGGGTCGCATCAATGTCATTCTGCTGGGCTTCGTCGGCGTGGCCGGGCTGGCCGGCGCGCACGGTGACCCCACGGGGAGCGCGTTCTGGATCCAGACGTTCGGCGGGGCGGTGCTGGGCAGCGTCGGCGCGAAGCTCCTGATCCTCTGCAACGCCATCCTGGTCGTCGCACTTGCCGTGAAGGCGCCTATGCAGCGGGGGCTTGCGAACACCCAGAAAGCCAGCGAGCCCAATTTCCTGATTCTCGCGGTCGCTGCGTTCTGCGCGATCCTGGCCGTCGACCTCTTGCTGCCGGGCTACTTCTTCTCCGGATATCTGATCCGATACTGCGTGTTCCTGGCGCCATTGTTCGGCGCTTTCGCCGGCTACGGAATGTCTTGGTTCGTTCAGGCCTCGCAAGACATCGCGCGGGAAGAGGTTCGCGGCACACGCGTCAGGCTCGGGACGGCTGGCCTTGCCATGGCCGCGTGCGCGATCGCGGCCTGGGCCGTCGTGCAGGTGGCGACATTGAAGCTGATCCCGCCGGGAGAATTCGCGCAACTGATCAAGGCTCTGAGGAATTTTCCGGGCGCATCGCTTGCCGTCAACACGTACGCTGCACCCATGTATGTCGCCACCGGCGCGAACGCCCACGATGGGTGGGCCTATGCCGACGCCAAGCTCGGCAGGGCCGAAGTTCGGCGCACCGAAGCGGGCTTCGAGTACATCCAGGACTTTGCCTTTCTTTGGTTCGCCGACGCCTCGACGAATGCTAAATACCAGAGGCCCGCGCTTTATGTCTGCCTGCAGCACAGGATGCTGGGACAGCTGATGCACGAGAGCCTGTCCGGCACGGCGTCCCCCTCCTGCAAGAACAGCAAGATGATCGCGGCGGCCTTAGCGCGCGACAAGGAGACCTTTCCGGCTCCGAAACTGCTCGCGACCGACTGGACCGGCGGACGTCAGTGGGCCGTGGTCGCGATCGACTACGACTTTCCGCCTTTCCTTGCCGCCGCTCCGACGGCCGGTGTCGTGGTCCGGAAGGAGACGATCGAGATCAACGTGAAATACGACTTCAGGCAGCAGGATGGCGCGGCAGAAGGCGAAAGTACGGTCGAGGTTCGCGCGATGGGGGCAGACGGGGAGTGTGACAGTGCCCGTGTGGTGCTAAAGACGCCTGCAACCGGCGGGAGCACCCGCTTGGTCATACCCAGGCGCGATCTTTTCGGCCAGGAGTTCTTGATTGTCGGGGTTCAGCCTGCCACGAAGACACGGCTGGGTCCTATGATGTATTCCCAGCCCGTCAGAGCCAACGGTCAGCCTCTCGGAGGGGGCAGGCCATCCTGCAAAACGGGTACGGAAGCAAAAAACAGATGAACGGTCCTGCGTCGGGCGGCAAAACGGGTCCCGTCACCCACTTCACCGCTGAATATTATGGTGATTCATTCGTCGTCGTGCACGAATCCAGGTGGGGCCTGCGCGTCGCCGCGCGCGATTTCGAGACCGCCAAGGCCATCATCATGGACGGTGTTGCTCTGCTGCAAGCCGCTGACGAGAGCGCGCAGCCACCCAGTCTGAACGCCTCGCGCGCGTGGAAACTCAAGTTTCAAATGCCTGATCTGATGAAGCATTTGGTGCTCCTGACGCCGATCGTCCTCGTCGCCGTGCTTCTCGTATTCAGCGTGAAGCAGGCGCTGAACATCGTGCCCCAGCTGTTCCCGAGCGGCGGTGACGTGTTTCGCTCGCTGCGCGTGGGCACGCTGAAAGTCGACGCGGCGCTGCGAGACATCGAGCCGCACAACCGCGAAGAGCTCTTGGCCTCGATCCGATCCATCGTGATCTCGCTCAAGCCCTACGCGGACGAGATCAGGCCACTCCTTGCGGAAGACCATGGCAAGTCCGCGCAAGAGCCGCGCGCGCTGCCTGCTCGCGTGGAGCAGAGGTAGTGGCGTGTGGGAGACCCAACGCATCGCTCGCGATTTTGCTGGCGATCACGCTCTTTACGGGCATGTTTTATTGGGTCCGTGAATTGGAGCCGAAGGCCGATGTGCTTTGGCTTCATTTCATCGGCTACGAATGGTTTCAGCCGGCTCGGAGCCGGCAGGCTATCGATGGCCTGACGCTCAGTGAGAGCGACGATAAGCTGGAAGCCTGGCGCCGCACCGGGATGCGCTGGACGTATCCCATGCACGCCGTCTCGGGCCAGTTCGGGGCGCGTTTCGGCAGGTCCAGCCGCACGATCGCCTTCGGCGTCGGCATGGCCGTGCCATTCCTGATCGGATGGATGATCTTCGGGTTGGCCGCGCGTCGCTCGGGCGAAGTGGAGCCTTTGGCGATCCTCGCCTGCATCTACGGGTTGACGGCGCTCGTGCCGGGCCCGTCCCCAACCGATCATCTCCTCTATTACGACAGCGCGCTCAAGAATATCGTCAATCTCTTCGTCGTGCTGCTGACGCCGGGCGGCGCATTCAGTCCGTTGAGCGTGCAGCCCAAGAGTACGCTCCTGCTGTTCGCGATCGCCGCCTTCGCCTTGCGGCGCCAAGGCCATCGCAGCTTGGCCTATGCGCTCGTCGCCTCGGGCATTCTGTGGCACGCACATTTGACGGTCGTGCTCTTGGGGCTGCTGGCCGCCTGGGACTTCGCGATCTGGCGCTGGCTCACGATGCGGTTTCCGCATTGGGAGCCCCGCGATGAAGCTTTGCCCTTCAGCGGCATGTGCGTCGCGCTCGCGGCGGTCGCGGCGGTCGTTTACGCGATCTTGCGCAGTGATCAGATCTGGGGGGTGGAATCCGCGCTCATCCAGCTATCGACGCGACTGCTCCTCCTCGCCGAGAGTATTGCGCTGGGATACGTGTGCATGAGGGCTTGGACATGGATGCGGGCGAGGATCGAAGACACTACACTCGCCATTCTTTTCCGCGCGCTGACGTCGTTCGTTGTTGGCGTAGCTGTGCTTGCGGCCGTTGGAACGACGTGGGACCGCGGCCGCTATATTCCCGGCGAACTGTCGAACGCGGCCTACATCGAACAGAAGTTTGGGAGCCTTGCCGCCTTCTATGACAAGGCTTTGCGAAGGATCAGAGCCGAGTGATGCAGAAATCTGGCGAGACGCAATCCGGGAGGCAGGCGCCCGGCGACGATAGGGTGTCGCTCGGCGTGTTCCTCGGCAATTTCAATCACGCCCAGTATCTGCCCGGCGCCCTGAACGCGTTGCTGGCGCAGGAAGTCCGGCCGAGCAGCATCACCGTGGTCGATGATGGCTCGAGCGACGACAGCCTGAAGATCCTTTCCGACTACGCGGCGCGCGAGCCGACGATCCGGGTGCAACGGAACGAGGCCAACAAGGGCTACATCACGAACGCCACCGAGTGGCTGGCAAACTGCACGCACGATTACGTCTACTTCGCCGCCTCCGACGACATGACGCTGCCGTCCTTGTTCCGGACCTCGCTCGCCCAGCTTCGCCAAAATCCTCGGGCCGGCTTCTGCACCAGCTTGTGCTACATCCTCGACGAGGGCGACACCGCGTGCAAGCTGGCGCCCTCGCCTCTGGCGCGCACGACGCCGGGCTTCGTGTCGCCGACCGATGCCGCCAAGGTTCTGCACCGCTACGGCACCTGGATGTGGGGCACCGCGACCATCTATCGCCGCGAATCCCTTCTGCGGGCCGGCGGGTTCGATCCGAGCCTCTATGGATACAACGACACCTACACGTCCATCCTGATCGCATTGCGCGAAGGCTCCTGTTACATCCCGGAGCCGCAGGCGATCTGGCGCCGGTTCATGCGGACTTCGATGTCGGCCATGACGCTGCTCAACGTCGAGCGGTCGGCCCAGATTCTCAGCCGGACGCTGGAGCGGTTGAAGGCGGACCTCGATCAGCAATTGCTTCCCGGCTATCGACAGCGGTTCGTGCGGCGCTGGCTCTTCGATGTGCTCGAGCGCCAGAGCGCCAATTCCGCCCGCATCGATGACGGGGCGCTCGGCCCCTTCCTCAATCGCTACGCGCCGGACGTGGAGTTGCTGCTGCCCATGCTCGCGCGTCTCCCGCTTGCGCTTCGCCGCAGCGTTCTCGCGCTGGTTCTGCGACCGCAGGATATCATGCCGGCCATCAGCCGGCGGCAAGGGATGGCGGCAAGGACGATCCCGGTGCCGCAAAGCGCCTGATGCTGACCCACGGCCAGCCGGAAGCATGCCAGACGGGACGCGTGGTCGTGTTCGGGGGCACGGGCTTCATCGGGCGCCATCTGGTCGCGACGCTTCGCGCAGGTGGCCAGGACGTCATCGACGTCGGTTCCAGGGATCTCGACCTTGAAGGCCCAGAGGCGAAGGCGCGCGTCCACGCGCTGCTCGAGCCGACGGACACGGTCGTGATGCTGTCGGCCCTGACCCCGCGTTTCGGCCGCGATGTGCGGACGCTTTGTCGCAATCTCGAAATGGCGGAGCCGCTCTGCGCTGCGTTGGCGGACAAGCCGGTGGCGCATGTCGTCTACGCGAGTTCGGATGCCGTCTACGCCATGGGCACCGACGCCGTCATCGACGAAGGCACACCGGCCGCTCCGACCGATCTCTATGGTCTCATGCATCGAACGCGCGAAGTGATGTTCGGAGCAGCGGTTCGGAAAACGTCGCTCGCAATCGTGCGTCCGACCATGGTGATCGGACCGGGCGATCCGCACGGATCGTACGGCCCTGGGCGGTTTTTGAGCGAGGCATGCACGAGGCGCAAAATCACCCTGGGCGGGGAAGGCGCGGATCGGCGGGATTATGTCTACGTCGCGGATGTCGCGTCGTTGTTGCAAACCATTATACTGCGCAGGAGTTACGGCACGCTGAATATCGCCTCCGGTATTTCCCACACGGCGCGCGATGTTGCGATGGCGATCGAGAAAGTGATAGGTATACCCATCGAAATTTGCTATCAGCCGCGCGCTGGCGCGGCGACCAGCAGAAACTTCAACATCACGTCTCTTTCGCGAGCATTCCCGGACTTCGAGTTCACCTCTCTTTCACAGGCTCTGAGCCTGACGCTGCTGCACCGGCAGCAAGCAGCCAGTCCCCCATGATATCGAACGGAGCGCCTGTGTCAGCCACGAGAGAGCCCCAGTACGATCTCTGTGTCGAATACGCAAAGGAACGCGGCCTCGAACAGCTGGGCCTGATGACGAGCCAGGCCTGGTACGACGATCCCAAACGCCTGACCTTCACGCTCGCGCGCTACAAGTTTACAGCGCGCATGCTTTCAGGATGCAAGGACGTTCTGGAGGTTGGGTGTGGCGATGCATTGGGCACGCGCATCGTGCTGCAGGAAACGGGCAAGGTCACCGCGACGGACTTCGACCCCCTTTTCATCGAGGACGCCAGGAAGCGGTCTGTCGGCAAGTGGCAGTTCGACTGCATCATTCACGACATGCTGAGCGGGCCGATGCCGGGTCATTACGATGGCGTCTATGCGCTCGACGTCCTCGAGCACATCCCGCCCGACCGCGAAGACGCGTTCATCCGCAACATGATCGCGCCTCTGTCGCAGCATGGCGTGTGCGTGCTCGGGATGCCCTCGCTCGAATCCCAGGTCTACGCCTCGCCGCTGAGCAAGGCCGGCCACGTCAACTGCAAGACGTCGCCGGCATTCAAGGAGGTCATGTCCCGCTATTTTCATAACGTCTTCATGTTCAGCATGAACGACGAGGTGGTGCACACGGGCTATCACAAGATGGCGCACTATCTGTTCGCGGTCAGCTGCGGGAAGAAATGAGCGCCGCGCCCGCCAAGAGCCGGGTGGTGGCCATTGCGCTGCTGAAAATCGGCATCACCATTGCCATTCTCTGGTTCCTGGTGAACCGCCTTTCCACGGGCGGCATGCTCGCAAGCCTGCTCGGCATCGCGCCGTGGGCGATCACGCTCTGCCTGTCGCTCGTGACGTTCCAGCTCATTCTGAGCGCGCTGAGGACGCAGGTGATCCTTTCCGAGAGCGTCTCGTCGGTGGACGTGCCGACCATGATCCGGATCTCGTTCGCGGGGGCCTTTTATTCGCAGACCATGGTCTCGTTCGTCGGTGGTGACGCTGCCCGTATCATGCTGCTGGCACAACATGGCGTGCCGGCGACCGTATCGAGTTACGTCATCGTGCTGGATCGGCTGGTCGGGCTCGCGGCGCAGCTTCTGGTGCTGCTCGCGGTCTCGCCGGCGCTACTCCTGATGCGCGTCGACGTCTCTCTCTATGGGAGCGTATGGGCTTTTGCGCTGGCGGGCCTTGTCTGCGTCTGCGGCATTGCGTTCTTCGCCCATCTTCCCCAGTCGGTCGTCGGACGGGACGGTTTCGTCGCGCGGCATCTCAGGGGCTTGTCCGACATGAACATCACGATCATGCGCAACCGGGCGTCGTTGATCCGCACGATCCTGCTCTCCACGGCCATCGTTGTGATCAACATGGTGTGCATCTACGTCTACTTCCGCGGGATCGGCGTCGATGTGGGCGCGATGAACGTGCTCGTGATATCGCCCGCCGTGTTTCTCGTTTCGATGCTTCCAATCTCGATCGCGGGCTGGGGCGTAAGGGAAGGGGCCATGTCGGCCGGCTTCGCGCTCGTCGGTGTCGATCCGGCACAATCCCTCGTCGTGTCGATCGCGTTCGGCCTCACGCTTGCCCTCGTGTCGTTGCCGGGCGGGTTTACCGGATTTCGCGTGCTCGCACGCGCCAGGGGGACCGGTGAAGTCTAGACTGCTCATCCTGGCGACCCGGATCTCGGAATCCCATCCCGTCCTCTGGAACGCCGCCTGGAAGCTCGCTCATTTCGAGCCGCTGCTTCCCCACGACCGCGGCTACCTCGCGCTGCGCGCGTTCATCCGCCAGATGCCTGAGGGCCTGATCCTCGACATCGGCGCCAACGACGGCATTTCCGCGTTGGGCTTTCGCAAGCTCGCGCCGGCGGCACCGATCCTGTCGATCGAGCCCAATCCGGTGCACACGCAGGCGCTGGCGCGGATCGCCGCCACCGACCCGAAGTTCCAGTACAGGATCGCGGCGTGCGGGGCCTCGCAAGGACGTCTCGACCTGTGCATGCCGCTCTACCGCGGCATCCCGCTGCACACGTTCTGTTCCTCCTCGCAGCAGGGCGCGCGCGAGCAGGTCAAGGCCGCCTTCGGCGATCGGGTTGCAAAGCAAATCCGCATAACCGAGTTTTCCGCCGAGCTGCTCGCGGTCGATAGCCTCGGCGTGTCGCCGGCGATCATGAAGATCGACGCGGAAGGCGCCAGCGTGCAGGTCCTGCAGGGCGCACTGGAGACCATCCGCAAGTCCCGTCCCCTGATCGTGACGGAGATCGGGGAAGACATGGATGCCGTAAAGGGATTGCTCGAGCCGCTCGGCTATGTTTTTGCCATGTACGATGTTCCCTCCGATACATTCGACTTCGACATGCACGATGCGACCCATCGTGTCGGACGGCGCAATTTCTTTGCCGTCCACCGCGAGCGCGCACAGTGGCTGCGCCGGCCGCACTGAGCTGCGGCCGCAATACCTGCCGATCTGGACGCTCGCCGCCTTTCCATCTGACCCCGCTTGCGTTGGGCGCGGGTCTGCGATGGCTATGACGGGATAGGCGCTTCCCCCGCCCGTCCCCTGGCACGCGCTTCAGCGCGAAGCCGCCAACGCCTTCACCTTCTGCGCTGTTACCCTGGCCATGCCGCGCGTATGCGGCAGGAGAAGGCCGATCATGCCCGCGTGCACGATGGCAAGCCCGCTGGCGGCAGCGACGAGCGCAGGGCCGGCAAAAGCGGCGCGCAACAGCGGCGCCGCTGCGGCGTGGAGCACGGCACTCGCGACGACCGGAAGTCCGACGCTTCCCGCGATCCAGCGCCACGTCTCGCCGCGCAGCAGCCGCGCGTGCGTGACAGGCGCCTCGATCGCCAGAATGAGCCCCTGGATCGCCACGTTGCACCATGCGGCGGCGACGGCGCCATAGCGCGGCACGCAGATGGCGAGAGCCGCCAGGTAGATCGGCAGCGCCGACACCATCTTCGCGACGGACAGCGACGTCCATCCTCTTCCCCATTGCAGGAGCAAGAGCGGCGCTGCGATGGCAGTGAGCAGCGTGCTCGCCGCAGCCCACGGCAGGATCTGCGCGATCTTCGGGGCGAGGGGCGACGACGCGCCGAGCCAGAGATCGGCGATGGGATCGGGAAAGGCGATCAGCGCGGCGGCCGGCGGAAGGGCGAGAAGCATCAGGACCTGCGTCCAGCGGTGATAATCCTCGGCCAGGCGGGGTTCGTCCGCCTCGCTCGTATGTCGCGAGATGATGGGCATCAGCACCGATCCCACGGGCGTGGCCGCGAGGGCCAAAATCGGCGATGCCATGGTGAAGCTCATGACATAGGCGGCCATCGCCGCGAGATCGGTCGCGTACGACACGACGAGCTTGTCGACCTGGGTGAAAGCTGAGTTCAGCAGCGCGAACGCGGTGACCGAAAGGCCGAATGGCAGATGCCCCTTGAGCGCCGCCAGCGCCGTGCGCGCGGGAGCCGGCGCGGCCGGCGTCTGTGCCGCGAGCTGCCTGTGGCAATAGTAATTGTACGCGGCCCACGCTGCGGCATTCCAGGCGAAATACAGTTCCAATCGCGGGGCGACGCCATAGAGCAGGGCCACCGCGCCGCCGTTCTGAGCCAGCGAAAACACCACGAGTGGCGCGGCGATGACGTGCTGTGCATGCCGCGCGCTGAAACTGGCCGTGAAGAAGGGATGCAGCCACTGCGCCGCGATGCTCGCGGCCATCAGCATCAGCACGACTACCGTTTCGCCGTGGGCGTCGGCGGGCAACTTGAGCCAGTGGCCCGCAATGAACGGCGACGCGAGGAGAAGCACCACGCACGCGGCGAGGCCCGTTGCGGCGGCCTGCACCTCCAGGACCCCCAGCATGCTCCGCGTCAGGCGGCGCTCGTCCTCCTTCAGGTTCGGCCACGGGGAAAGGATGCGCATGGCGATCGACGAGGACGCCTGCGTCAGGAAGGTGAAAAACGCGATCAGCGTCATATAGAGCGCCACCAAGCCGTAGTTCGCGGGCCCGACGGCGTTCGCGACCAGGGGGGCCGTCAGGAACTGCAGGAGCAGCGTTACCACGCGCGAAAGCTGGCTCGCGAACAGCTCCTTCACCAAGGCAAGGTTGGTCACCGGCGTTGTGGTCCTGAGGTTTCCCGTCGAACAGCGAAGCGTCCGATGCAAGGCGCGCCGCGCGAGCCATCTCCATAGGCTGCCGCGCTCCGCTTCGCCACCCTGCTCAGCGGGGAGAGCCGCGGGGCTGCAAATTCGGTGGACCGGCGGGAGGGGCTGCCGGTAGGGTCGGCCGACCGTTCGCACGCCAGCCAAGGACGCCGATGATCACACTCGACGGGTCTTCTCTCCCCCACGTTCGTGTCAGCCTGCCGATGTACAACCTGCCCGAGATGCGCGCGCAGAACGCCGCCTTCTGGACGGCGATGCGAACGGAACTCGAGGCGTGCGGCGTCGGTGGCTTGCCCGTCGAACTCGATTACGACCGCAAGCCGGTGCCTGCCGAGATCGAGCGCGACACGCTGTTCTCGCAGGTATGCGGCTATCCGCTGCAGACGATTTTCCGAGGTCAGGCGGTGCTGCTCGGCGCCCCCGTCTATACGGATGCCTACAGCAACGGACCGACGCATTGCGGTATCTTCATCGTCGCCAGGGAAGCCCCCTATCGGACGCTCGCGGACTTGCGCGGCTGCCGCTTCGCCTTCAACAGCATTCACTCGAACTCGGGCATGAACCTGCCGAGGCGCGCCATCGCGGATGTCGCCGGCGGTGCACCGTTCTTCGGCTCCATCGCCGAGACGCACAGCCATCCCGGCAACGTCGAGCGGGTGGCGAAGGGCGAGATCGACGCGACCTGCGTGGACTGCGTCACCTACGCGTTTCTGGAGCGGCATCGGCCGTCGATCACGAATGCGACGCGGGTTCTGGCGCCGACGCCACCGAGCCCCTCGATCCCCTTCGTCACGACGACGGCCGCGCCGCCGAAACTCCGGGAGGCGCTGACGACAGCCCTGATGCGCGTGGCGCGGGCCGATGAATGGGCCGAGGCCCGCGCGGGGCTGCTGCTCGCGGATATCGCGCCGATCGCGAACACGAAGGTCTACGAGGACCTACTAAACTACGCCGATCAGGCCAAGGCACTCGGCTACCCGGATTTCCGATAGTCCGGACCTGTCGCTTCGCCGAATTCGCGCTTGCGGAGGGCGACGCAGGCGTGCGGGAGGTGTTATCAAGGGCAAGGCCGGGGCGACCGGGGAGACGAGTGATGAAAACGGTCCTGCTTTTCCTTGTTTGGAGCACTTTCGGCGTCGGGATGGCCATCGCCCAGGATGCAACACGGCGCGCCGCGCCCGCAGAAAATGCGGCGGAACCGATGCTGGCGACGTCGTCCATCCGCTCGGCCGCAGCCCGCAAGCCGCAGAAGCTGCGAGAGAGGCGTCACGTCGCTTCCGCTGTATACGGGCCCATGCGCGCCGTCCCCACGATCGTCGGCATCGGCTACTAGGAAGGGCGGCCTGACCGGGCTTTCGAGACGGCCATGATGACGCGCGCAAGGCTGGCATTCGTATTTGTGCTGGGGGCTCTTGCGGGCTGCCAGACGGCGGTGCAACAAGCGGACGCGCCACCACCTCCTCCCTCGCCCGAGCGGCAGGAGTTCATCACGCAGTTCAAGAACATCGACACCGCCAACAAGGGCATGATCACGCTCGACCAGGCCAAGGCCCATTACGCCGAAGTCTTTCGTCGGCTCGATACGAACCGCGACGGATTTCTGACCGTCGCCGAGATCCAGCCACTGATGCCGGTGATGGCCGCGCGATCGGCGAGCGAACTCGTCGCCCGTCTCGATCGCAACGGCGACAACAAGCTGACGCTCGCCGAATTCCAGGTGATCAACAGCTGGCTGTTCCGGCTCTCGCGCGATCCGAATAGTCTGAGCCTTGAAGAGGTCGAACGCGGCTTCGCGCCTCAGGCCGAGAACCGCCCCCAGCCAACCCTGTTCGGCAACTAGTCGGCCGCACGCGTCCGCCGCTTGATTAGAGGCGCGTCGCGGCCTGCACCGACACGTCGCCGCTGCGGGGCATCGTGGAGGATAGCGCGCTCGCCTTCCGCTTCGGCAGGCCGCTGCGGTCCGCATAGGTGCGCTTGGTGCCCACGGAGCGGCTGTTCTGAGCCGTCACGGCCTTCGCGGCCATGACATCGAGGGCGGTGACGCCAAGAACGGCCGCGAGCGCGAGCTTCACGTTGCCGCGCTTGGGATTGGCGCGCGAAAGCCCCGGCATCAGGGTGGCGATGTCGAGCATGTCGCCCACTACGCGCGACCACAAGCCGGCCTTCTTTTCCGTCGACAGCGTCATCACGCCACTCGCGATTTCGCGCGCGCCGAAGGCCTTGATCATGGGCGCGTGACGTCGCATCCCGAGCGCGGCGCCGACGCGACCCGGCGACATCAGCTCCATCATTCCCAAGCCGATGCTGAACCATCCGAGGTTGCGGCCGAGCCGATCCATGTTGCTCAGCGAGCTCGGGCCGGTGGCAATGATCTTCGGATCGCCCTTGGAGCGGGTGATATTGGCAATCGCTTTCATGGGGATCTCGCTCAGGGCTTGAGGACGACCTTGATGCAGCTGTCCTGCTTGTTGCGGAAGGTCTTGTACATTTCCGGCCCGTCTTCGAGGCTGGCCGTGTGGGTGATGACGAACGAAGGGTCGATCTCGCCCTCCTCGATGCGGCGAAGCAGATCGTCAGTCCATCGGTTCACGTGCGTCTGCCCCATGCGGAAGGTGAGGCCCTTGTTCATGGCCTGGCCCATCGGGATCTTGTCGACGAGGCCGAGGTAGACGCCGGGCACCGAGATGATGCCGCCGGGCCGGCACACGTAGATCATCTCGCGCAGCACGTGCGGCCGGTCGCTTTCCAGAGAAAACATCTGCTTGGCGCGGTCGTAGAGCGTGTCGGGCTGGCTCATCGTCACGTGGCTCTCGGTGCCGACGCAGTCGATGCACTTTTCCGGGCCCTTGTTCTGGGTCAGCTCGTTCAGCCGCTCCGTAACGCTCTCTTCGTCGAAATTGATCGTGATCGCACCGGCCGCAGCGGCCATGCTGAGGCGCTCGGGCAGACGGTCGATGGCAACGACCTGCTTGGCGCCCAGAATGATGGCGCTGCGGATTGCCATCTGCCCGACGGGACCGCAGCCCCAGATGGCGACAGTGTCGGTCGGCTGGATGTCGCACTGGACGGCGGCCTGCCACCCGGTCGGGAATATGTCGCTCAGGAACAGGAGCTGCTCATCGCTGAGCGTGCTCGGCACCTTGATGTGCGTCGCGTCGGCGAACGGCACACGCAGATACTCGGCCTGCCCACCCGGATAGCCGCCCGTCAGATGCGTATAGCCGAAGAGGCCACCCGTGGAATGTCCGAAGACCTGGTCGG
>RXJK01000043.1:12632-17378 GCA_003963125.1 Hyphomicrobiales bacterium | reverse complement strand
AACAGAAACCCGCACATGCTCGATCTCTCCGCTGCCGAAGCCATCGTGGATCCGAAGGAAGCCGCCGAGCATGCGGGTCTCGTCCACGTCAACGACGAGCGGCCGGGCATTCGCCGGAAGAAGTCCGGCAAGGGGTTCCGATATGTGAACGCAAGCGGGGATACGGTGCGCGATGCGGCCACGCTCAAGCGGATCAAGTCGCTGGCGATCCCGCCGGCGTGGACCGAGGTCTGGATCTGCCCCAGGGCCAACGGCCACATCCAGGCCACGGGGCGCGACGCGCGCGGCCGCAAACAGTACCGCTATCACACGCGTTTCCGAGAGGTGCGCGATAGCACCAAGTACCAGCACATGCTCGCCTTCGCGCGCAGCCTGCCGGCCATCCGCAAAAACGTGCAGGCGCACCTGTCCTTGCGTGGGCTCCCGCGCGAAAAGGTGCTGGCGACGGTCGTGCATCTGCTGGAAGCGACGCTCATTCGCGTCGGCAGCGATGAGTACGCCCGATCCAACAAGAGCTATGGGCTGACGACATTAAAGAACCGCCACGTGGCGGTGGAGGGCGCGGCGCTCAAGTTCAACTTCAAGGGCAAGAGCGGCAAGATCTGGAAGCTCGACGTCAAGGATCGCCGCATCGCCAAAGTGATCCGCGCGTGCCAGGACCTGCCGGGACAGGAGCTGTTCCAATACGTGGACGAGGGCGGTGAGATCCGCGACGTCACCTCGTCGGACGTGAACGACTACCTGCGCGAGGTGAGCGGCGAGGACATCACGGCCAGGGATTTCCGAACTTGGCACGGCACCGTTCTCGCCGCGCTTGCGCTGCACGAGTTTCAAAAGTTCGACAATCAGGCGGCGGCGAAGCGCAACATCCGCGACGCGATCCAGAAGGTGGCGGCGCGGCTCGGCAATACGCCGACGATCTGCCGCAAGTGCTACATCCACCCGGAGATCTTCACGACCTACGTCGAGGGCTCCCTGCTGCTCGAGGTGAAGGAGCAGGTCGAGGAGGAATTGCGCGAGGAACTCGGCGCGCTGCGCCCCGAGGAAGCCGCCGTCCTCACGCTGCTCCAGTCCCGCCTCTCGCTCACGCTGAAAGACAAGCTCGAAGCCAGCCTCAAGGCCGCGTAGATCAATCCCCGTTGCCGCATCTGCGTGCAGGCACCGATCCTGGCTCTGCACCACTTGTGCGTTCCCGGAAATCGCGCGCGAGCGCGATTGTCCGGGACCTTGCCCCGAAGGAGGAGAGCACAACGGTGGATCAACGGGGGCGCCAAACTGTGCCCGGCAAGGCCCCGGACTGGCGCTGCGCGCCATCCGGGGACGCACAGAGGATGGAGCCCGGTATCGCGCTAAAATTCGACCTACTTCACCGCCACGAGGTCCGGCACCGTGCTCGTCAGGCCCTGGTCGAGGAGGCCCGTGACGATCGCCTTCATGTTGGGATTGTCGGCCGAGGCGAGCGGCGTCGGCCACACGGCCGCGTCTACCTTCTTGTGCGGCCCGCTCATCATCGTGAAAAGGCCCTTGCCGCCGCCGAGCCGCTGCTCGGCCAGCACCTTGAAGCTGTGGTTCTCCATCAGCACGAGATCGGCGAGCGCATAGACGTAGACCTGGTCGACGACGAGCCCGTCGCCGCTGCGGATGATGCCATAGCCGCGCACCGTCTGCGCCGTGGTGCCGTAGCTGCTGCTGGCGCGCGTCGCGATGAGCACGTAGTCGCAGCGCTCGCCGTAGACGATCTTGCGCACGATGTCGGCGCGCTCGGCCTCCTTGTTGCGGAACAGCGCGCCCGGCTGGTCGAGGCTCTGGAACGCATTGGGCGGCGCGGTGACGTGGTGCACGTCGAAGCGCGCGCCGACCATCTCGTGCACGCGGCGGCGCACGTAGTCGTCGACCTGCCAGCCGTCGACGGGGATGTCCCACTGCTCGGTGGTTAGCGCCGTGATGCCGAGGCTCGTGACGGTGAACATCGAGCCGAGCGCCGAGGCGACGCAGATCGCGCGCCGTCCCGAAGGTCCTGCCGTGGAGTTTGTCTTCAGTTCGCCGATAACGGAGCCCGCGGACGCGCAGCCCGCGAGGATGGCGACGGCGAGGAGCGCGAGACACGTCGCGGCCGTCCTGGCACCCCGTGCCAGGGCCTCGATCGCGCATCCCTTGGCCTCGATCAACCGCAGCAAGCGCTGGCGTCCTGATGTCCTAGTCGAGCCGTGCCCGGAGTATGTGCGCCGCCCTCGTTGCCCGCACGGGAGGCCGGCGCGGCTCCGGGGCGGTGATTGCCACGAGTCTCGCCGCCATGGTGCTGTTGCACGGCAAAATGGTCAAACGATGCGATTTTTGTGCAGCAGCTCACCCTTTCCCCCTTTTTCCAGGGGAACGGGTGCGAGCGCAAGGTTCCGGCTCTGTGGAGGGTTAGCGGCGGGCCTTTCGGCCTAGGACAGCCGGGCCCGGACGGGCCGCAGCAGGAATTTGCGCATGAAGGCGACCGGCAGCGCGCATTCCGGCCCCAGGTTGCGTACGCCACGCGAAGCCACCTGGTACCCCAGCCGCTCGAAGAAGGGGATGGCATTGGCCGTCGCCGACACGGCAAGCTGGTTGAAGCCCGAATGCTGGGCCCGCGCCTCGACTTCCGTCACGAGGCGGCGGCCGATGCCGAAGCCCGGATGGCGCACGAACACCCAGCTGATGCGGGCGGCGCGCCCGTCGTCGCTGTTCGTATGCCAGGAGGCGGTGCCGACCAGTTCGTCGTCGATCCAGCCGCCATAGATCTCCTCCTGCAGCAGCAGGTCGGAATAGCGCGGCGACTTGATGAGGTTGAGAAGGGTATCGAGTTCGGTCTCGGAGAGAACGCTAGCGGCGCCCTCGCGCAGCGCGCTCGCATGCAGGTTGCGCACGTCGGCGAAGTGATCGAACCCGATGGGCGCTATGACCAAGCGACGGTCATAGAACTCGCTCAGGCTCGCACCGGCGCTGGAACTCATACGCTGCAACTCGTCACGCATTACGCTGAGCGCCTGGACAGGCGCCTTTCACTCTTTGCACCTTTCGCCTCACAACGAGGCGAGGATGTGGCCCGGCCGGCGGACTTACCAGCGGCCCCAGTCGAACTTGTACGTCAAGCCGGCGCCGGCGAAGAACTGGTTCGGCGTGTCGATGACGGGGCTATCCGCCGCATCGCCCACGAGGCGCGTGTACTTGCCGGTCATGTAGAGCGTCCATTTCGGATCGAGCTCCACCGCCGCCGTCAGGCTGGCGCTGACGTCCTTGAAGCCGGCGGACGCCGAATAGACCGGCAGCAGGCCCGCCTGGGCGGGCGTGACCCCGAAATAAGTCTGCATGTAGTCTTTGCTGGCGATGTTGGTCGCCACGGTCGCGGTCAGGGTGGTCGACCGGTCGAGCCGCGACGTATGCTCGGCCAGCAGGCGCACAACGCCGCCCGTGTCGTCGCCCGTCACCTGGTGGTGGTAGGAGGCCGAGAAGAACAGCGGACCGGCGCGATAGCCGGCGTAACCGCCGAGCACGAGGCCACCGTTGATGTCGTTGAAGCCCGCGAGCTTGCTCGAATCCGAGGAATCCCGCCCGAGCCGGTATCCCGTCACGAGGCCCGCTTCGAAGCCGTTCGACTTGAAGAAGCGCAGGCGGAAGTCGTCGAGGCCGCGCACCTGCACGAAGCCGGTACCCTGGTTGAGGCCCGAGGGCGCGATGAACGGGAACGGCACGGCCTGATAGGTCTTCGCACCTTCGAACTTGGGCACGACGACGACGCCGGCGCCGATCTGCCACGTGTTGCCGAAGCCGCCGTCGCTCGCGTACTGGGCCTGCGCGCTGCCAGCGATCGCGCCGCTGACGCCGAGCGCCAGCGCAACCGTCGCTGCGGTCGTGCGGACAGTGCGTGCGAGGCTCGATCGGTCGAATTGTTTCATAGAGGCTCCTAGCCCGGCCGGGATGCGCACTCTCCGCCCAGCGCCTGCAGCATTAGGAGGGCCCCCGTTAAGGAATCGCAATGCCTTGCGGGCCTTTTCTCCCAGGATCGCCCCCACGTGTGCCTGCCCGGCCACACCCGAGTCGTCTAAAGTTCTGAGATCGCAAGGCTTTTGCGCGCTCTCTCGAGCTTAAGCGATGCGGCCGCCAAGCTCGTCTTCGATGTGGATCCTGATGATCTGCTCGAAGCTCTCGTCGGCCTTGAAGCCGAGTTCGGTCGCCCGTTTGGCTACGAATCGGCTGGGCCACCCAGCGACGATCTTGTCGATGAAGGGATCGATCTCGCGCCGGATGCGGGCCACCACCTTGTCGCCCGCGACCTTGCGCAGGGCCTCGATCTGCTCCGCGACCGTCACCGACAGCCCGGGCATGTTGAGCGCGCGCCTGGGGCCCACCTTGGCCGTGTCGATCGTCGCGGCATGCAGCAGGAAGCCGACGGCCGCCCGGGGCGAGGCATGCCAATGGCGCACGCTGTCCGACACCGGCAGCACGGCCTCCTGTCCCGCGAGCGGTTCGCGCATGATGTTGGAGAAGAAGCCTGATGCGGCTTTGTTGGGCTTGCCGGGCCGCACGCAGATGGTGGGCAGGCGGATGCTGATACCGTCGAGGAAGCCCTTGCGGGAATAGTCCGAGACCAGCAGGTCGCCGATGGCCTTCTGCGTGCCGTAGGAGGTGAGCGGCGCCGACAGGAATTCGTCGTCGATGCCATTGGGATAGGGCGCGCCGAACACCGCAACCGAGCTGGAGAAAACCACCCGCGGCTTCGTC
>RXJK01000043.1:0-12582 GCA_003963125.1 Hyphomicrobiales bacterium | reverse complement strand
CCGTCGAGATTGATGCGATAGCCCTTCTCGAAGTCCTGCTCCGCTTCGCCCGACACGATGGCCGCGAGGTGGAAGACGACGTCGGGCTTCTCGGCGATGAGCTTTTCCACTTCGCCGGCGGCGGGCAGGTCGCCGGCCAGCGTCTTGACCGGGAACTTCGCACCAGCCGGCGACGACGGCGGGACCACGTCGTAGAGCGTCAGGCTCGACACCGCCGCACCACCCAGGTGCCCATCGCGCGCCAGCCGCTCGGCGAGCTTGCGGCCGATCATGCCTGCGCCGCCGATAATGAGCACTTTCATGGCGTCCTCCCGCGTCTGTTGTGCGGCTGTCATACCGGGCGCGCGCCCCCGCCGCCAGCGGGCGGGCGTGAAAAGCAATCTCCCTTCTGCGGGGTGGGAGCGACGCACGCGGAGAAGCTTGTGCGCAAACAGGGCACAACGCGCTCCACAACTTCGTTGCTGCGGCGCAGTCGGGATTTTGTGGCCGACCCGTTCTTGTCGTATAGGTGCCTGCTTGCTTGCGCTTCGGCCAACCGGAGCCCCGAGGCCGCCTGATCGGGCCACGACCTCAACGGAACGCGGGAAAATCGACCGTCGCGATGATCGCAGTGGCACAAGCGCCCGTGCAGGCACCCGAGCCGGTCGCACCGGGCCCGGCCAAGCCCGTGCGCCCGAAGAAGCCGGCGCACATCCGCAAGAGCGTGGACAAAGGGTTCCGCCGCGCCCTGATCGTGGCCGCGCTCCTGCACATGTCGCTGTTGATCAGCTTCGTCGCCGCGCCCGAGAGCCTGACGCAGAAGCGGCTCGGCGAGCCCGATGCCGATCCCGACGGCGTCAGCGTCGAGATCGTCGACATGGCGGACCTGAAGAGCCGCAGCAACGTGCCACTCGAAGGCACCGCGCCGATGCCGCCCGCGCAACAAGCCCAGAAGCCACCCAAGCCCGCCGAGCCTGCGCCGCAGGAGGCCCAGCCGCAGGAGCAACCGCCGGAACCGCAGCCCGAGGCGAAAGCCGAGCCGCAGCAGAAATCCCCGTCGAAGGAAACGTCGCGCGACAAGCCCGAGGTGATCGAAGCGCCGGGCGCGCCGCCGCCGAGCGAAGCCCCGCCCGTCGAGCGCAAGCCGACGCCGCCGACGAAGCAGGCCATGCGGCAGAACCCGTCGGCGCAGCAGCAGCCCCAGCAGCGCGTGCTCGATCTGCGCATCCCGGAGTCGGCGCTCAACATCACGCCCCGCTCGTTCCAGCCGTCGCGGCCGCCGGGCACCACCCGCTCGGGCGAGAACGATCAGTTCTTTCTCGGCGTCATCCGTGCCCTGCGGCGCACGTTCCCCGAGTTGCGCACGACCGGCATCGTCACGGTGAAGATCTTCCTCAACACCAAGGGCAACATTTCGAGCGTCACCGTGATCCGTACATCCGGCGACCCCAACCTCGACCAGAACGTGGTGTTCGCGGCGAAGCAGGCGAGCTTCCCCCTGCCGCCCGACAATTCGACCGACGTCGATCGTACGTTTCTGATCACCTACATCTACCACTGAGACCGTCACTTGCGGCGCGCGCAGCGCTGAAGCTTCGCCCATTTACCTTCGTGTCCACGGCGCTTGCCGCGTCGGGAGGCGTCCGCTAAGGACGGGGCCATGCTCGATAAACTCAAAGACAACAATCGCAGGTGGGCAGAGCGCAAGGTCGCCCAGGACAGCGACTTCTTTCGCCGCCTCGAACGCCAGCAGGCGCCCGAGTATCTGTGGATCGGCTGCGCGGACAGCCGCGTGCCCGCCAACGAGATCGTCGACCTCGATCCAGGGGAGTTGTTCGTCCACCGCAACGTCGCGAACCTCGCTCCGCCACAGGATGCGAATTATCTCTCCGTCCTGCAGTTCGCCGTCGACGTGCTGAAAGTGAAGCACATCATGGTCGTTGGCCACTACGGATGCGGCGGCGTCTCGGCCGCGGTCGATGGCAATCGCCGCGGTCTCGTCGACCACTGGCTGCATCCCATCCGCGAGGTCGCGCACATGCATCGCGCCGAGCTCGACGCCATCCCCGATCACCGCCGCCGCATGGATCGCCTGTGCGAACTCAACGTCATCCGCCAGGTGCGCAACGTCGCCTCCGACGTGTTCGTGCAGGACGCCTGGGGCCGCGGCCAGCCGCTGAGCGTGCACGGCTGGGTCTATTCGCTGTCCAACGGCCTCGTGAACGACCTCGGCGTCACGACGAGCCATGTCGCCGAGATCGACCGGCTGATCTAGCCTTCATCGCCGCGTCCGTGCCATTGTCCACCTCCAAAGATAATTGGAGGAAACAAGACAATGCGCGCCATCATCGCCTATCTGACGGCCAAGCCCGGCAAGGAAGACGAGTTCAAGGCCGCCATGACGGCGCAGGCTGCGCGCTGCCTCGCCAACGAGCCGGGCTGCCTGCAGTTCGACGTGGCGCAGGATCCAAAGACGCCCACGCGCTTCGTCATGCTCGAGGTCTACAAGGACGACGAGGCCATCAAGGCGCATCAGGAGAGCCAGCATTTCAAGGATTTCCGCCCCACCGTCGCGGAGCTCCTGGCAGACCGCAAGATCGAGATCTTCTCGCTCGTGTCGGACGGCAAGACCAAGCGCTGAGCACAGGCAGGACGTCGTATGGCATCCCCGGACAAGACCGCGCCCCTCGCACCGATCAAGGCGTCCGTGAAGGCCTACGAAGACTGGATGCGAGCGAGCCTCGGCCCGCTTCTCGTCGAGGCCGATCTCGACAAGAAGCACGAGAAGATGCGCGACAGCGCCTTCGTCTTCCTGCGCGCCACGTTCTGGCGCTGGGTCGAGATGATGCCCGGCGTCTGCCCGGACCTCATGACGGCACCGCAGGTTCTCGCGGTGGGTGATCTGCACGTCGAGAACTACGGCACCTGGCGCGACGCGGAAGGCCGCCTCGTCTGGGGCGTCAACGATTTCGACGAGGCTTTCGAGATGCCGTACGCGCTCGACCTGCTTCGTCTCGCCACCAGCGCGCTGCTCGCGAGCGACGGCGATGCCGGCGCCAAATCCGTCGCCGGCGCCATCCTCGATGGCTATCGCAAGGGTCTCGCCCGGCCCGAGCCCGTCGTGCTCGATCGCGGCTGGCAGTGGCTGCGCGAACTCGTCGTCGTCAGCGAGGACGCGCGCGCGAAATTCTGGAAGAAACTCGAAGCCGCCCTCGCCGAGGCGAAGCCGCACGTGCCGCCGGCCGCTTTCCGCACGGCGCTCTCCACGTCATTCCCCGAGCAGGGGCTCGCCTTCGCCATGGCACCGCGCACCGCGGGCGCTGGAAGCCTTGGCCGGCCGCGCTGGGTCGGCGCCGCGACCTGGAAAGGCGCGCCGGCCTTGCGTGAGGCCAAAGCCCTCCTGCCGTCGGCCTGGACGCTCTTCAACGCCGGCACCAACCCGCAACTGCGTTGCGGCGAAGCGGCGACGGGCCAGTACCGGTCCATCGACCCGTGGTACCGGGTCGAGGGCAATCTCGTCATCCGCCGTCTCTCGCCCAACAATCGCAAGCTCGATTCCGACAAGGAGAAGGGCCCGCTTCTCTCCAAGGACATGCTGTCCGCGATGGGCCTGGAGATCGCCAACATCCACGCCGCGACACCCGGCGCCCAGGCCGTCATCATCGCCGATCTGCAGAACCGCCCGGCGGACTGGCTCGCGACCGCCGCCAAAGCTGCGGCGAAGGCGACCGAGGCCGACCATCGCGAATGGGCGCGCTGAGAGCGCTGCTGTTATGCACTGGGCGCCTAAGTTAAGCTCACGCATGCCGTTGCCCGCAGCAAGAAACTGCGTGTAAGGACTTACAGGACTTGGCATTTGCGCAAGCTGGCCTGCTGAACGGCAATCACTCCGTACACGGTAAATAATCCTGCCATGCGGCTCGATAGGGCGTCGGGCAGGGACAGCGCGTTTCGCAAAACGGCCGGATGAAACGTCCTCTATTTCAAGGCCATCGATTGAAAATCTCAGATCGAGAGCCGCCATGAACGGATCTGTCATGCTCTGAACGTTGCGCGATAGCCCGGTTCGCTACCCCCTGAGACGGATCACCTCGTGCTGATGGACGCTCCCCATACCCTGCCCCTCGATGCCCGGCAGACCCTCGACCGCATCGGCATCAAGCGCGAGGCCTATAGCGACGGCACGCTCTTCGTCCGCTCCGCGATCGACGGCTCGCGCCTCGCCAAGCTCCGCGAAACCGATGGCAAGCAGGCGGACGCGGCAATGGCCCGTTCGGTCAAAGCCTTCGCTTCGTGGCGCGAAACGGGCCTCGGCGAGCGTCTCGAACTCGTCCGGCTGATCGGGGAGCACCTGCGCCGGCACGCGGCCGACCTCGCCCACATCATCACGCTCGAAACCGGCAAGCCCTTGGCCGACAGCCTGGAAGAGGTCACCCAGGCCATCGCGCGCTGCGACTACGCATCGGGCCTCGGGCACCAGATCCACGGCACGGCGGGCGTGCCCGAGCAGCGCAATCAGTACACCTACGATGCATGGCATCCGCTCGGCCCGACGGGCTGCATCACATCGTTCAATCAGACGGTTCTGCAATACGCCGTGCACGCCTTCATCACCGTGATGTGCGGCAACACCGTCATCTGGAAGCCGTCGGAGAAGTCGTCCCTCTCGGCGCTCGCGGTCTTCGAGGTGATCCAGCAGGCCGTGCGCCAGTTCGGCAAGGCCCCGCAAGGGCTTTTCGAACTGCTCCTGGGCGGCCGCGACATCGGCAAACTGCTGTGCGAGGATTCGCGCATCAGTCTCGTCAGCGCGTCGGGCTCAATGAACGCCGGACGCACCATCGGCCTCAAGCTCGCGCAGCGTTTCTCGCGCTCCTTGTTGCATCTGGGCGGCAACAACGCCGCGCTCATTTGCCCGTCCGCGGACCTCGGCCTTGCGCTGCCGCAGATCGTCGACGCCGTCTGCTTCTCCTCGGGCCAATGCTGCCGCAACCTGCGGCGTCTGTTCGTCTACGAAGAGATCTACGACGAGGTCGTCACCCGCCTGAAGTCGGCACTCGACCGTGTGCCCGTCGGCGATCCGCTCGATCCCGCAACCGCCATGGGCCCCTTGATCGGCCGCGCGGCGTTCGAAAGCATGCAGCGCGCCCTCCAGGAAGTGCGCGCGGAGGCGGCCCCCGTCACGGGCGGCGAGCGCGTCCTGGCCGAGCGCTACCCGCTCGCCTATTACGTGAAGCCTGCCGTGGTCGAAATGGCCGAGCAGGACGGCCCCATGCTGCGCGAGACGCTGGCGCCCATCGTCTACGTCATGCGCGTTTCGAGCGTGCGCGAAGCCATCGCGCTGAACAACGATGCCGACGCAGGCCTCGCCAGTTCCATCTTCAGCCGCGACCTCGACGAGACGAACGAATTCTTCGGCCCCAACGGCAACGACTGCGGCATGGCCAATCTCAATCTCTGCCTGTGTCGCGGCGAAAGCGGCCTGCCCTTCGGCGGTAACAAGGCGAGCGGCGGCGGCCGCACGGCCGGCACCGACTTCTGGAAATCCCACATGCGCCGCGCCGTGGTCACGCTGAGCTTCGAGGCCGAGCCGCGGGTCTCGCCCGCCATCCGCAAGGCGGTCGCCGCGGCGGAATTGGCCGCGGCCGCTCAGGGCAGCAGCAAAAGTCCGCCGCGCACGAGATAGGTGACGGCCACCGTCATCGTGACGCGCTTGCTCCAGATGCGGAAGCCGTCGTCGGTCATGCGCATGAGCACCTGCCCCGCAAGCGTCGTGCCCGTGACGGCGAGGGCGATGGCCGCGACGTAGGCCCACGCCGGGATCGACGTATCGAAGGCGGCCGCGAACGAACCGAAATAGGCGATGCGAAACCCATGCCCCGCGACCTGCGTGACGGCCTTGGTGGCGACGATCGTCTTGCGATCGAGCTGGCTCTTCTGGAAGAAGATGTCGAGGATATGCCCCGCTGCACCCGCGAGCAACTGCAGCACCAGGATGAAGGCACCGCACAGGTAGGGCATGCCCGGCCGCGTGATGTCTGGCGTCAGGCTCTTCGGCAGCACGTAGGCCGCAAACGGGATGAGGCCGAGCCCAAGGTAGATCGTCGCCTTCCCCGGCAGCAGCGCCACGGAGCGCATGGCGGCAAAGGCCACCGTCGATCCGACGATGAAGCGCCACACGATGCCCCAGTCCACGTACTTGAGCCACAGCGCCGCCCGCCACCCGTTCGCGGCCGTCTGGATCGTCCCGAACAGCACCATGGCCGGCGCTACGTCGAGGAACAGCAAGAGCACGCCGAGCAGGATCAGCCCGCCGGCCATCCCGAAGATGCCGGAAATGAAGGACGTGACGAGAACCGTGACGCCGATGAGCGCCAGGACGGCGGGACCGAGCATGGGCGCGTGTAACCGGCTGATCGGAACGGAAGAGGCGAAGCTTCCCTTAACCCAATCCGGCGGGGCGGCCTATCGCCCGAGGGCTGCAATCTCCTTTGCGTCAGGTCGCAAGGATTGCCATCGCTCGCCTCCCCCTGTAGCGATGGCGCAGAGCCAAACGGGCCGGAAAGACGTAATGAGCGACATTCTCTCCAAAATCATCGCCTACAAGCGCGAAGAGGTGGCGGCCGCTGCCGCGCGCTGCCCGCTGGCTGACATGGTCGCCAAGGCGCGCGCTGCAGCCCCCGTGAGGCCGTTCGCGGGAGCCCTTGCCGAGAAATTGCAAGCCGGCCGCTTCGCGCTCATCGCGGAAGTCAAAAAGGCGAGCCCCTCCAAAGGTCTGATCCGGGCCGATTTCGACCCGCCGTCGCTCGCCAAGGCCTACGAGGCCGGCGGTGCCGCGTGCCTCTCCGTGCTGACGGACGCCCCCTCTTTCCAGGGCGCGCCCGAGTTCCTGACCGCGGCCCGCTCTGCCACCAGCCTGCCGGCGCTGCGCAAGGATTTCATGATCGACCGCTACCAGGTCGCCGAGGCTCGCGCCTGGGGCGCCGACTGCATCCTCATCATCATGGCGTGCCTCGATGACGCGACCGCCCGCATGCTGGCAAGCGAAGCGGCAGCCTTCGGCATGGACGCCATCGCGGAAGTACACGACGAGGCCGAGACCGAGCGCGCCCTGAAGCTCGACTGCCGGCTCATCGGCATCAACAACCGCAACCTCAAGACCTTCGAGACGACGCTCGAGACCACCGAGCGCCTCGCCCCGCTCGTGCCGAAGGATCGCATCGTCATCGCCGAGAGCGGCATCGGCGGCCACGCCGATCTCGTCCGTCTCGCCCGCTCGGGCGTGAAGGCCTGCCTCGTCGGCGAGAGCCTCATGCGCCAGGCCGACGTCAAGGCGGCGACCCTCGACCTGCTCGGCGAGAAGGCTGCGTAAATGGGCAAGCTCTCGCACATCAACGACAAGGGCGAAGCCAACATGGTCGACGTCTCGGAGAAATCCGTGACGAGCCGCACCGCGCGCGCGACGGGCTTTGTCGCCATGCAGCCCGAGACGCTGGCGCTCGCCACCAGCGGCACGGCCAAGAAGGGCGACGTGCTCGCCACCGCCCGCATCGCCGGCATCATGGCGGCCAAGCGCACGCACGAACTGATCCCGCTCTGCCATCCCCTTGCCATCACCAAAGCCACCGTCGATTTCGAGGAGCGGGCCGAACCCGCAGGTCTGCACGTCACGGCGGAAGTGAAGGTCTCGGGCCAGACCGGCGTCGAGATGGAAGCGCTGACGGCCGTCTCGGTCGCCTGCCTGACCATCTACGACATGCTGAAAGCGGCCGACAAAGCCATGCGCATCGAGAACATCCATCTCGTCGAGAAGACCGGCGGCCGCTCCGGCACCTATCGCGCAGAGAGCTAGAGACAGGCGATGGCCGCAGCCAAGCCCGCAGCCCTCACAGTCGATCAGGCGCTCGCGCGCATTCTCGACGGCGTAGCCCCGACGGCGTCCGAGACCGTGCCGATCGGGCGCGCACACGGCCGCACGCTCGCGGCAAACCTCGCGGCGCGCCTCACGCAGCCGCCATTCGATGCCTCCGCCATGGACGGTTACGCGGTACTGGCGCGCGATGTCGCGACGCTGCCCGCCCGCCTCGACGTCATCGGCGAAGCCGCAGCCGGCCATCCCTTCGTAGGCACGATGGCACGCGGACAGGCCGTGCGCATCTTCACCGGCGCACCCGTCCCTGCCGGCGCCGACGCCGTCGTCATCCAGGAGAACACGCGGCGCGAGGGTTCGGCCGTCGTGATCCACGATGGACAGCCGGATCGCGACCACGTGCGCAAGCGCGGGTCGGATTTCAGTACCGGGCAGGAGCTGCTCGCAACCGGCCGCGTCCTCGGCCCCCGCGAACTCTCGCTCGCCGCCGCCATGGGCCACGGCGCGGTACCGGTGCGGCGCCGCCCGCGGGTTTGCATCCTCGCCACGGGAGACGAACTGGTGGCGCCGGGCGAAATGCCGGGCCCCAGCCAGATCATCGCATCCAATCACCTGGGCGTGGCAGCACTCGCCGAACGCAGCGGCGCCGACACGGAACTGATCGGCATCGCGCGCGACACGCGCGAAAGCCTCGAGGCCCACGTTGCCAAGGCCGACGGCGCCGACATCCTCGTCACCATCGGCGGCGCCTCCGTCGGCGATCATGACCTGGTGGCGCCGACACTCGGCGCGCGGGGCATGCAGCTGGCGTTCTGGAAGATCGCCATGCGGCCGGGAAAGCCGCTCATGTTCGGCACCCTCGGCGCGTCCCGCGTCCTCGGCCTTCCCGGCAACCCGGTGTCCGCGCTCATCTGCGCGCGTATTTTCCTGGTGCCGCTCGTGCGTGCGTTGCTGGGCCGTCCCCCGCAGCGGGACGACGTGAAGACCATGCGCACAGCGGCCCCGCTTGCAGCCAACGGTCCCCGCCAGCACTACATGCGGGCCGTTCTCGGAGAGGGACCCGACGGCACGCCCCACGTGACGCCGCTGCCCTCGCAGGACAGTTCGCTTCTCTCTCCGCTTGCCGCCGCCGATGTCTTGATCGTGCGGCCCGCGAACGCGGAGCCCGTCCCCGCCGGCGGCGACGTGCAGGTGATCAGCCTCGATCTCTGAACTCCCCACAGGGATCACGTAACGCGCCGTTTCCGCCGCGACAGCGCCCTACAAACTTCCGCCAATTCGCCGCAATCATTGCGCTGAATAATTCTCGCGCGCCCGCGTTCTCTGTGTGCGCGCCGAAAAGGGACAGGACCATGCCGATGCCCCGCTTCGCCTCCATCGCCGCTGGAACCGTGCTCGCGACGGCCAACGCCGGGGTCTGGGTCGCGCTCGTGGCGGCGGCCTTTCGTCTCGTCGGCGAAGCCGCGCCCGATGCGGTCCTCCTCAACGTCGCCGGCCTCGTATTTTCGACCTCGTGCGCAGCCCTTTGGCTGCTCAGCGCCAACGGCGCCCCCGACACGCCAGCTCAGCCTGCCCACGCCCGCCGCGACCGCCGTCCCTTCAACGCGCGGTCCGCCTGAAGCGGGACGTCGCCGACGAGCCCCAGCAATAGCCCGCAGAGCTACCACGACGCGCGCAAAGCCCCGCTCGCGAAACTTCCCTTGCAGAACAAGCCGAGAACGCTTATGGTGTTCTTGATTTGTACAGTCGCGTCGGCGTCCAGGAATCAGGCCGCACACCGGCGCGCACAAGGACCATCCGATGCTCACGTCCAAGCAGAAGGAATTGCTGGCGTTCATCCACGCCCGCCTGCAGGAGCAGGGCGTCCCGCCCTCCTTCGACGAGATGAAGGCCGCGCTGAACCTTCAGTCCAAGTCCGGCGTGCACCGGCTGATCATCGCGCTGGAGGAGCGGGGCTTCATTCGTCGTCTGCCCCATCGGGCCCGCGCCATCGAGGTCATCAAGCTGCCCGAGGCCATGACGGAGCCAGCCCCGCAGCCCAAGCGTGGCTTCAACCCGAGTGTCATCGAAGGCAGCCGCAAACCGGCCGCCCCGCCACCGCAAGTCGCCTCTCCGCCTCCCGCCTTCGTCGCCAACGACGCGATGACGGTGCCCATGATGGGCCGCATCGCCGCCGGCGTGCCGATCAGCGCCATCCAGCACCACACGCAGGACGTGACGGTCCCGCCGGAGATCCTGGGCCCTGGCGAGCATTTCGCGCTCGAGGTGAAGGGCGATTCCATGATCGATGCCGGCATCCATGAGGGCGACATCGTCATCATCAAGCGCTGCGACACGGCGCAGAACGGCGACATCGTCGTGGCCCTCGTCTAGAAGGAAGAGGCCACCTTGAAGCGCCTGCGCAAGAAGGGCGCCTCGATCGCCCTCGAAGCGGCGAACCCGGCCTACGAGACGCGCATCTTCGGGCCCGACCAGGTCGATATCCAGGGCCGCCTCGTCGGCCTCGTCCGCAAGTACTGACGCCGTAGCACTCGGGAAAGGCCACGCGCGCCGCCGTTACGGCTCGTCCCCGATCGCTTCGGACCCGCTCGGCGGCATGACCATGTCGATCGCCTGCCGGCCTGCCTCGGGCGTCGCCAGAACCCACGGCCGCGCACCGCGTTCCTCCTGCACCGTCTCGACCCGCAGCAGCGGCTCGTAGACATCGCCCTCGCCCGCCACGCCCGCTGGCCGGATCCAGATCGCATGCGTCCCCTGCGCCAGCGCGCGCCGGCGATCGACGACGACCCGCGCCGAACGGCAGCCGCTCGCCTGCTGGAACTTGAGAACCACCAGCGCCGCGGTCGCACAATCGTCCCGCAGGGCCGCGGGCGCTTTCGCGACCGCCACGCCCAGCCCTTTCACGCGTGCCACGCACCCGAGTTCGTCACAGCGCCAGGCCTCGCCCTTGCCGGCCACCGCAACGGTGCGGGCATCGCCGTCGTGTTCGAGCCAGCGCTGCAATTCGAAGTTCGTCCCGCGTCCCGAGAGCGCGGACAAGCGGCCATCGACACCGCGCACCGCCACGAGCTCCGCGCCGCGGCCGATCAGCATGTCCGGACGCGGGCTTCCGAGCGGCGCGATGATCACCCCGATCACGATCGGCACCACACCGAGGAGCCGCCACCGCTGCCGCCACAGCGTCAGCCACAGCCCGCCCGCCACCATCAGCGCGAAGGCGAGCGTCGGGATCGCAGCGACGCGCCCCACCGCGCCCGGCAGGCTTGCGACACCCCGCGCGCACCAGACCATGCCCTCGATGCCGATCCCCATCAGCCACAAAGGCCCCGCCTCGAGCCCGAACGGCAGCGCGATGAGCCCCAGCAGCGCCGCCGGCATCACGAGGAAATTGCAGATCGGAATGGCGATCAGGTTCGCCAGCACCGCGAAGCTCTGCGTCGAGTGGAAGTGGTAGATGCCGAAGGGCGCCACCGCGAGGCTCGCGATCAGCGTCGTCGCCACGATGCCCCCGAAGAACAGAAGCGCCGTGAGCAATCCGCGCAGCATTCCGCCACCGCGCCCCGTGCCTTCGCCGCGCCGCTCCCGCAGCCATTCGTACGCCGATACGAGGCACACCACCGCCGCGAACGACATCTGGAAGCCCACGTCGAGCAGGCTTTCCGGCCATATGACCAGGATGACCAACGCGGCGAGCGCCACGTTGCGCAGCGCGATCGCGGGCCTGTCGAGCAGCACCGCGAGGAACATGATCGAGATCATCACGTAGGAGCGCACGGTGGCGAAGGCCGAGCCCGATATGAGCAGATAGCCGAGCGTCGCCAGCATCGCGCCGACGGCCGCCCACTTCTTGATCGGGTAGCGCAGCGCCACCGCCGGCCACGCGGCCAGAAGCGTGCGCAGCAGCACGAACGCCGCCCCGGCGATGACCGTCATGTGCAGCCCCGAGATGGACAGGATGTGATAGAGGCCGCTGTCGCGAAACGCCTGGTTGGTGGCCTCCGAGATCCCGCCCCGCTCGCCCGTGATGAGCGCGTTGGCGATGGCGCCCGTCTCGCCGGGCAGTGCCGCCGTGACGCGCCGCCCGATCGCCAGCCGCACGCCTTCGATGGATGCCATGATACGCAGTCCTAAAGGTGCCTGCGGCGGATCGGGCATCACGATGGCCGCGCCAGGGGCCGCACCAACGGCACCGAGCCGGGCAAACCACGCCGATCGCGCGAAATCGTAGTCACCGGGCAGCGCCGGCGTCGGCGGCGGCGACAGGCGCGCCGAAAGGCGCACGGCATCGCCGGGCCTGAGATCGGCGTTCTCCTGCAGCGTGCGAACACGGATGCGTGCCGGCAGCGCGCCCTCTTCGATCTTGTCGATCTTGAAGGGACGCAGCGTCAACCTCTGCCCCTTGCCGGCCCGCGGTTCGATGAGCTCGACGAAGCCTTCGACGGCCACCGTCCCGGTCGCCTTGGCGAGCACCGGCGCCGCCACCATCTCCGTGCGCAGCTTGCCCAGCGCAAATCCGGCCGTGATCGCAACGAGTGCGCCGGTGGCAAGATAAGCCCCAAGCGACGGCCGCCCCGCCCGTCGCACGGCGATCGCAGCGACGAGCGGCAGCACGCCCATCGCCATCGCCGGTTCGAACGGCAGCAGGAAATAGAGCGCGATCCCCGCGCCCAACAGGACAGGCAGCCACAGGAACCACCGCTCCTGCTCGGCCTCGAGCTGCGCGAGGAGCCCGAAGT